>JBDSYV010000276.1:0-22669 GCA_040110925.1 Ferruginibacter sp.
ATATCAAAACTGAATGTTTTGCGATCGGGCTCAGTACTGGTTAATAACACACCATTGAGCATAGCCTGGTTATACCTGTCTGCAAGCCCACGCACCACAAGGTATTTTCCATCCTGTATGGAAGTACCCGGAACTCTTTTCAATACTTCTCCCGTATTTTTATCTGGTGATCTTCTTATGGCTTCTGCACTGATTACCTGTGCAACAACTGATGTATTTTTTTGATAAGCAATTAATGCAGCGGTAGTTTCTTTTTTTGCTGTGGACCTAATTATTACGGTTTCCTCAGTTTTGGTTTGCCTTTCCATGAGGATATCAAGGCTAATGGTTTTATTAGCTTCAACAGCTATACCCTCAAGTATTTTAGTTTGATAACCAATTGCGCTTACGGTAATTATATAATTACTTTTCGCAGGCAGCACTAAGCTAAATGTTCCATCTACCCGGGATGCTATTCCTGATGTTACGCCATCTACTTTTATAGAAACACCAGCTATTTTAATTCCCGTATTGCTTTCTGTTATTTTACCTTCAATGGTTCCCGATTGGGCGTTGGTAATATACGATAACAATAAAAAACTTATAAATAAAGTAAACAATTTCATGCCTTATATTTCACACAAAGAGAGTTCTTGTATGTTACTCCATGGTGAAGGGAAGGTTATGGAAACATTATGCCTATGTTAAGAAAAAGTTACCGGATAATTAAAATCTGAATTGAAGTCTTGCTGTAAACACATCATCTTTTACATCTTTGGTAAAACCGCTTAAGGCTGTATTTTCATTGTTAATCCGGTCATACCAAAGCACCAATTTTGTACTGGGATTTATATAATAGCAATAACCAAAACCAAGCGTAGAGAATTTAATGTCTGCCGATGTAAAATTTGAAGCTGTCGTTATTTCATTTTTTTGCACCGCAGTATTAGGGTCGTACCAATCATACTTTATTATCAACTGGTGATGAGCATTTATAATATTATGCAACAGGTAAAAATAAGCTCCATTAAAATGCCTGATATAATGTCCATCATTACCGGATTGCAGTGCGGGCGGTGTTTCACTATTTATTCTGGTGCCGGTTTGAATACCTGCAATCATCTCTGCTCTCAGCTCTGTAAAACCTGCATGAGTTTTTATTTTCAGTTGTGCATCTGCACCATAATATTTCCTTGGGGCAATTTTTCCTTCGTTTTCTACAGATGAATCAACAGTAACCATTTTACCAGTGGTATGGTAAACGTATTTGTCGTTTTGCAGCATGCCGCCGTTTAAGTACGATACCGCCCCGCTAAATAGTAAGTTTTTTGAAATGGAAACTGGCTTTACAGCAAGCCTTGATATAATATCCTTATGGCTGTCATAATCTGCAGTAGAGGAAAGTCCCTGGCCATTAAAAATACCTGCATCTAATTTTAGCCATTGTAAGGGATGTTCTTTTGCTCTAGGCTCAAAACTGACCATTACGCCCATATCCCGTTCCGTTTTCATCAGTATCTGGCTCATGCGGCCACGCTCAGGAGATTCCCTATCGCTGGAAGATAAATTTAACTCGTAACTGAATGGCCGGGCAAACATACCCGCTGTGAATGCAAACAGCTTGTATTTATTTTCAAAAATTCTACCCCAGAAATCACGGATAAATACCCCTCTTTCTGTGCCATCAAATTGGAATACAAACTGAACCGATGGGCCCTTGGCTTCAGGAAAATGAATATAATCAAACCGTATTCTACCCCTGCGCAGCATGAAACGGTTATTGCTGTGTGGCGCAAAATCGCCTCCACTGTAGTTTTTTGATCCTTCTGTTGATGTAATTTGCCACTGTGGCTGCATGTAACCGCTTATTCGCACACCATCAAATTTTTTGTATATACCCAACATACCTTTGCCAATTGTAGTGCTTGTATCTACCATATCCATTAAAAACTGGGCATTTATATACTGGCATGCCATTAGCGATAGGACTATAAATATTATTTTCTTTTGCAAATTTTTGTTTTAATACTTTTCAAAGAAATAACTTTTTAATATTACTTCTATGTTAAGAAATCATTACCATTTTAATTCCTGAATCGCAACAAACTGATAACTATAATTTTGTTCAAAATTTATTTACATGGCTGGATTAAATTCAATCTTAAAAATTTTTCTTCCCAAAGACAGGGTATTTTATCAACTATTTGAAAGTGTAGCAGGAGAACTGGTGAAAATGGGTGAAAAACTAAAAGAAGTAGTACACGAACCAGACTTTGACCGCAGAGGAAAACTCATAAAAGAGCTTGAAGACATGGAGCATGTCAATGACAATTATACCCACAATATTTTTACTGAGCTGGGCAGAAATTTCATTACGCCCTTTGACAGGGAAGATATCCATTACCTCGCTTCTGCCCTTGATGATATTGCTGATTATATTTATGCTTCTGCAAAAAAAATAAATTTTTACCGCGTGAACCCTGATGATATTGGCATACAAAAATTTGGTGACCTGATCGCATTGGGTTGTGTGCAGGTGCACAAAGCTGTTACTGAGCTTCGTAACATGAAAAATATGCGCCAGATTACGGATGCACTAGTGGCCATCAATAGCATAGAAAACCAGGGCGATGATATTTTTGATATGAGTATTGAAAGATTATTTGCAACAGAACCCGATGCAAAAGAAGTAATTAAAAAAAGAGAAATATACCAGGTGATGGAAATAGTTACAGACAAATGTGAGGATGCAGCGAATGTTATAGAAAGTATCATTATTAAATATTCATAAAAACTCAAAGGGTTTAGAAAGTTTAGGATGTTTAGAAAACTTCAGAGAGAAAAAACTGACCATTGACATTTCACCATTCACCATTCACTATTGACAATTCACCATGTCCACGCTTTTAATAGTTATCATTTTCCTGGCGCTCGTTTTTGATTACATCAATGGCTTTCACGATGCGGCAAATTCCATAGCAACCGTTGTTTCTACTAAGGTGCTTACACCTTTCCAGGCGGTGATTTGGGCTGCCTTCTTCAACTTTGTTGCCTTCTTTATTTTTAAAGATCATGCGGTGGCAAATACCATTGCCAAAACGGTACATTCAGAATTCATAACCTTACCTGTTGTACTGTCTGGTCTTATTGCAGCCATCATCTGGAACCTGATCACCTGGTGGTATGGTATTCCTTCATCATCATCTCATACACTCATTGGTGGTTTTGCAGGTGCCGCAATTGCTCATGCATTCAATGTAAAAGGATTTATAGGCTTGTCCCTAATTGTGGAAGACAAAAAAATTATTCAAATCATACTTTTTATATTTCTTGCGCCAATAATAGGAATGTTAGTTTCTATTTTTATTACGGTAGTCACTGTTAACAGGAATGTATGGATGCGCATAGGTATTATAATCCTGGCTACTGTGGGTACCTGGCTGCTTTTTAATAAATTTCAGCAAGACAAAATTCAGGATAACCTTACCAAATTTTATAAAGTAGATAAATACCGTGAGGCCGTAAAAAAAGATCCAACCCAAAAAGGTAAATTGGATAAAGCAGAATATAACCTGCACGAATCAATGCTAATAGCTTCACATTATAGCAGTATAGGAGGAGAAGAAGTTGCACAGCAAATTACGGAGAAAGGCTTATTGACTGATATCACTACAAGCAGGCTTAAAGATGAAGTAGGCAAAATATACAAACTAGACAGCCTGAAAAAAATAGCAGAAAAAGATGCCAGTTATAAACCCCTCACAGATAGCATTGCCACATTGCTTGAGGATGTAAGACCAGCCTTACTTACTTATGGCCGGCAGCCCAACCAGGTAATTGCAGACAGTATTTCATCGCAACTCGGATTTACTGAAAACCAAAAAATTGCAATGCTTGCTAACCTCAACAAATTTAATGTTACTGCCGATTTACAAAAACAAATTGTAAGGGCCGATAATCGCTATATAAGATATGGTCTTGCAGCCATCTCCCTAATATTCATCCTGGTTTATATTTATGTAGATGTAATCAGGGAGCCAAGTGCAAGGCGAACCGGCAATATGTTTAAAAAACTGCAGTTGCTTTCATCGGCTATTTTCAGCATTGGTCATGGAGGAAACGACGCTCAAAAAGTGATGGGAATTATATCCGCAGCCCTTGTTGCAGAAGGCATCATACCGGATTTAAAAGATATGCCTAACTGGATACCGCTTGCCTGTTACTCAGCTATAGCACTGGGGACAATGAGTGGAGGATGGAAAATTATTAAAACAATGGGCACCAAAATAACCAAGGTAACACCGCTTGAAGGTGTGGCCGCAGAAACTTCGGGAGCACTTACACTTTTTATGACGGAGCAAATGGGTATCCCTGTTTCAACTACGCATACAATTACAGGGGCTATAGTAGGTGTGGGTGCAACCAAACGTCTTAGTGCAGTTCGCTGGGGAGTAACCATTAATCTTATCTGGGCATGGATTTTAACCATCCCTGTAAGTGCCGTGCTTGCTGCTATTATATTTTATATTTACCATTTTATTGCAGAATAAGTACAATTATTTTTTTCTTTACCAGCATTATTTCCCATGGCTGCATTCTTGTGTCACTCCCTTGTACATGATACCTGCTGGCATCACTAATCACCATTACTAATTTCTAAAGCTTCAAAGTCATAGACTAAACGCTAAACTATCTAAGCCCTAAACCTCTAAACATCCTAAACCCTAAACTCCTGTACTTCTAAACAATTTTTCTATCACCCTCCCCACTATCTTTGCTTATCTATTAAAAAAAATCTTCATGGGCAAAATACTGGTAACAGGAGGCTGCGGGTATATCGGCTCTCATACCATTGTAGATTTAATTCAGAATGGATTCCAGGTTATTTCTGCTGATAATAACAGCCGCAGTCATCCCGCTATACTTCATGGCATTGAAAAAATTACCGGCAAAGCAGTAAAAAACTATCATGTTGACCTTTGCAATTTTGATGATACCCATGCAGTGTTCCAGGAAAATCCCGACCTGGTTGGGATAATACATTTTGCAGCATATAAATCTGTGGGCGAATCGGTAGAAAATCCATTAATGTATTTTGAAAACAACCTTAACTCCCTGATAAACATATTGAAATGTGCCGCTGAATTTACTGTTCCGCATTTTGTTTTTTCATCTTCCTGCACAGTATATGGCAACCCGGATGAAGTGCCGGTAACCGAAAAATCCTGCTTAAAAGCAGCACAGTCACCTTACGGAAGTACAAAACAAATGGGTGAAGAAATAGTGCAGCAAACCATAGATAGCCAGCCTGGCATTAATGCCATACTATTGCGCTACTTTAACCCGGTTGGAGCACATCCTTCAGGGCTTATTGGCGAAGTACCCATTGGCCCACCGGCAAACCTTGTACCTGCTATCACGCAAACTGCAATAGGAAAACTGGATGCAATGAAAGTATTTGGGAATGATTATCCCACCCGGGATGGCAGTTGCATCAGGGATTATATACATGTGAGTGACATTGCACATGCACACACACTTGCACTGAATTACCTCCTGGGAAAAAGAAATGAAACAAACTGTGATGTGTTTAACCTGGGAAGTGGGATAGGTTTTACAGTGCTGGAAGTTATAAAAGCATTTGAAAAAGTAACCGGGCAATCATTACCTTATAAAATTACCAATCGCCGTGCGGGTGATGTAATATCTATTTATGCAAATAACAATAAAGCAACAGAAATCTTAGGCTGGAAAATAAAATACAACCTTGATGATATGATGCAGACCGCCTGGAATTGGGAATTACATTTAAAAAAAGAAAAAAAATTTTTTAATGGCCAAAACCCGGCTTTAAATTAACAGCTTGCCTTTATCTTGCGCCCAGTAAAAAAACAATCATGCTAAGCACTATTGAAGTAACAGGTAATAAAGACACAAGAAGTGGTTTTGGAGATGGTATTCTTGAAGCCGCCCGTGCCAATGAAAACATCGTGGCCCTCACAGCAGATCTTGCAGGCTCTCTCAAGTTACAGGGTTTCATGAAAGAATTTCCTGGCCGTTTTATTCAATGCGGTATTGCCGAAGCAAATATGATGGGCATTGCCGCCGGTTTAACCATTGGTGGTAAAATTCCATACACCACAACATTTGCAAATTTTTCTACAGGAAGGGTATATGACCAGATACGACAAAGCATTGCCTACAGCGGAAAAAATGTAAAGATCTGCGCCTCCCATGCAGGTCTTACGCTGGGCGAAGATGGTGCAACACACCAGATACTGGAAGACATTGGTATGATGAAAATGCTGCCAGGAATGACGGTGATTGTACCAGCAGATTACAACCAAACTAAGGCAGCTACCAAGGCAATTGCAAATTATGAAGGGCCAGTTTACCTGCGTTTTGGCCGCCCAGTATGGCCCATATTTACAAAAGAAGAAGACTTTCATATTGGCAAGGCTCACCTGATGAATGAAGGAAAAGATATTTCCATTTTTGCCTGTGGCCATATGGTATGGAAAGCTGTAGAAGCCGCAAGAATACTCGAAGAAAAAGGTATCAGTGTAGAATTAATAAATATACACACGATTAAACCATTGGATACTGAAGCAGTGAAAAATTCTATTCAAAAAACAGGCTGTGCTGTTACAGCTGAAGAACACAATATTATTGGCGGACTTGGAGATAGCATTGCACAGGTTGCTGCCCGTGAATGGCCGGTACCCATTGAATACGTGGGCACCAATGACACCTTTGGAGAAAGTGGTAAACCTACTGAACTCCTGGTAAAATATGGCCTTGATACTGATCATATAGTTGCAGCAGCAGAAAAAGTTATAGCAAGAAAAGCCTGATAAATCAATTCTTTTCACTCAAATATATTGCAGGCATAGGGTTCACGCTTTTCTTAAATATATTTTTAAAATGATTAGGCACTGTTTATGACCGCTATTGCCCACTAACTTTCTTACTTCATCACATTATCCCTTTCGTAACAGCGGTCAGACAGGGTGGGCATTATCCAATTATCCATTATCACATCATAATCAGGCATGGTATTTTCAATATTTGAACAAAAAACCATCCATCATGAGCACATTAATTAACCTTATAGATTTATTAAAACATGAAATTGATGATTTGTATTCAGCCGAAGAACAAATTATCGATGCCTTGCCAGGTGTAATAGACAATGCTAATAATCCGGCTTTAAAAAAAGCATTGCAGGACCATCTTAAAGTAACCCGTACTCATTTACAAAGACTGGATAAAGTGCGTAGCCTGATGGGCACTGACCCTGAAGAAAACGAAGAAAAAAAAGTATTTTTTACCCGCCTTTTTGGACAAGGCAAACACCATTGCAAAGGCATTGAGGGACTAATTGAAGAAGCCAATAAAATGATGAATGAAGAATTAACACCGCAAGTAATGGACTCAGCAATCATAGCAGCAGTGCAAAAAATTGAACATTATGAAATTACTGGTTATGGCACAGCAAAAGCTTTTGCAATAGAAATGAAAATGGACAAGATTGCAACATTACTTAATCAAACCCTTAAGGAAGAATATGCTGCAGATGATGCACTTACCAGTCTTGCAGTAGGAAAATTAAATCCAAAAGCGGATAAAGCTACTCGGGCAAACCTTGAAGATGATGGTGATTTGAGCAATGGAAACAGCAGAGCTACAGTGCGTAACCTGGCAGCAAAAAAAGCAGCTTCAAATGCAAAAGCTGCAAAGAAAAAAGCCGCACCAGTAAAAAAAGCAGCACCTAAGAATGATGCTGCTAAGAAATCACCAGTTAAAAAAGCTGCAGCAAAAAAAGTCGCTACAAAAAAAGCAGCACCTAAAAAAGTAACAGCAAAAAAGGTAGCACCTAAAAAATCTGCCGGCAAAAGTAAACCTACACGTGCCGGCCGAAGGCGTTGAGAAATATTAAAAAAAATAAACCATTAGAAGCCCGGTGCACCAAACTTGTGCATTGGGCTTCTTGCTTTACTTTTGTGACAATCTCATAATTATGGCCATACTGCAAGATGATGACGAATTATTGTTTCAATTTAAAAATGAAGCTACCCGTGAAGCTGCCTTTACCAGTATCATAAAAAAATACCAGGAGAAATTGTACTGGCATATTCGCCGGATGGTAGTAGAACATGAGGATGCTAATGATGTATTACAAAACCTCTTTATAAAAGTGTGGAAGAACCTCGAAAACTTTAGGGAGGACAGCCAGCTATATACCTGGCTTTACCGCATCGCTACCAATGAAAGCCTCACCTTCCTGGAACAACAAAAAAAACGTAGCTCAATCTCCATCAGTGATGAAGATAGCCAGATGGGCAATAAACTAAAAGCAGATAGTAATTTTGATGGCAATAAGCTGGAATGGAAATTACAGTTGGCTATTCAGAAGTTACCGGAAAAGCAAAAAGCTGTTTTTAATCTTCGCTATTTTGATGAAATGCCTTATGAAGAAATGAGCCGGGTGCTTGGAACTAGTGAAGGTGCATTAAAAGCAAGCTATCATCATGCTGTAAAAAAGATTGAAGATTACATACTCAATCATTAAACTTTAAGGCCAAAACAAGGTCTATAAATCGTGCAATTGAATAAAGAAATATTAAATGAGTTAAAAGCCATAAGCCCTTTACTGGCTCAGATGGAAAGAATTAATGTATTTACTGTACCCGCAGGGTATTTTAGTGCATTTGCTTCAGACCTGGCTGACAAGCTCGAGTTTTCTGAAGATACCGGAAAAATTGCAAAAGTAGCAAGCCCTTTTACTGCCCCTGCCGGTTATTTTGAAAGTCTGCCTCATAATATTATGGCCGCTATTAAAGACTCCAACAGCAGTTATGAAGATGAATTAAAAGATATATCTCCGCTACTAGCTGGATTAGACCGGATAAATCTGTTTACTATTCCTTCTGAATATTTTGAAAATTTGCCTGCAAAAATATTGAGCAAACTGCCAAAAGATGGAAAATTGGTAGCAATGCGCCGCCTTCCTTTTATTCGTTATGCCGTGGCTGCTGTCATAACCGGGTTAATGGGTTTAAGCCTTTTTACTATTTTTGATAATAAAACCAGTAATAATATCCTGCCTAAATATTCAGCACAGGTAATGCAGCAGGCCAGTAGGATTGCGCAATCAAATAGTTTTGATGAAGAACTGGATGCATTATCAGGCAAGGATATAGAACAATATTTGAAACAATCAGGACAAAACGTAGAAGCTGCATTAGTGGCATCAGTTACGGATGAAACAAACCTGCCATCACAAGAGGATTATTTATATGACGAGAATACACTTGATGAATTTTTGAAAACCATGAACCTAAACAATTAATTTCCGTTATGAAACAATTTATACTTAGTTTATTGATATCAATCTCCTGCTCTACAGCTGTATTCGCACAACAGGAGCGTCCGCAATTATCACCTGGGCAAAGGGAGCAAAAAATAGAAGCTTTGTATGTTGCCTATATGACTCGTGAGCTAAGCCTTACTGAGGATGAAGCGCAGAAATTCTGGCCTGTACATGCACAATTTGATAAAGAAGTACGGGATGTTAGAATTGAAACAAGTGAGTTGGAAAGGCAGCAGCAGGTATTGAATATTAAAAAGAAATACCAGGATAGATTTGTAAAAATACTGGGTGCTGCCCGAACCAACGAGTTCTTCATTAAAGATGGTGAGTTCAGGAAAAAACTCCTGGAAAGGCTAAAAAAGATGCGGCAAAATAATGGTGCCTTTATGAGGCGAAATAATAACCAACCTGGTTCAACTAATAACAACTAAAGAAAAAGCCCTTAAACAGGGCTTTTTAATTTAATACTACTACCATTTCTTATTCAGCCGTTTTGTTGTGTTCTAACAATAAAGAATTCTTGCATCTCAAATTTTTTAATATATTTTTGTGGCAGGTGTTTTTCATAGGTTAGCAACGGCCAGCTCTTTCCAGGGCAGGCCTCCTTTTTTTAGAGACTTATATATGGCATTTTTATATCATGATAAAAAAGCATAGTCCAGTGCTCCTGTTGAGCTTGCTGCCACCACGATGTTCTCAGTTCCATTGATTTTTTTCCATCAAAATCATATTTGGCAACAAACCTGCTCTTCATTTGCTGCAACTGTGGCGCAACATCCCCTCCATAGAAAATAGTTTCATTATTCTCCTTTATCCAGAAAACAATATGAAACGGACAGTGTGCACCAGATATTTTATAAGAAATATAATTATCAATGCTGCCTTCTTCATCAAGCAATTGAACATGGGGATTATGTTCTAAAACTTGAAAGTCTTCAACTATATATGAACTGTTTTTTTTATCCAGGGCGAAACTTAATTCCTGACTTCCCAAATAATATGTGGCTGATGGAAAACTAAGCTCGTTATTACCTGCTGAAATTCCCCCGGCATGGTCCTTATGCAGGTGGCTAATAAGCACCTTAGTAACATCAGCAGGTAGAATACCATTATCCATTAAGTTCTGATGAATCTGCATTTTACCCTCAGCATTTTTAAAACCGAGCCCTGTATCAATCACTATTATATCTCTTGAAGTGACCAGTACAAATGGTTGAATTTCTACCAGAAGGCTTCCCGCACTTCGTTGTTGTAAATTATCCTGGTTTTTATTAAAAGGAATAAATTGTTTTGATTTATCTACGGTGAATGCACCTTCACTAAGAGGGATAATTTTTATACTCATTGGCTGCAAAATTAATGCAAATGAATAGAGACAAGTCTTTCTGATTATGAATGTATTTATCTATGGAGACTTTAAGCCTTTATGGAAGAAACATAAAAAAGTTTTTAATACTTCTGTATACCTTGTTTGAAAGTGATCAAATCTTAAGAAAGAAGGTAATAAGGTTTAATACAATGATAGCTTTGATAATTTCTACTAAGGCCATCGTTTGCAAAGTAGGATATTTAATAAGTTGTAATTTTAAACCTTAGTAGATATATCAATAATGTTTTTGACAACCTTATTAGATGTCCTAAATAAAATTCACCCTATTAAGAAAACTTGTACCAACGTTATATAATAACAGTTCTGAATAGAAATATTACTAACGTAAAACCATCTGCCTGTCTGCATCAAGTTTTATAAGAATAAAAATTAAGATAGTAAATGTGAGTAGGGAAGAACCTCCATAACTCATGAGCGGAAGCGTAATACCTATTACAGGCGCCAGGCCGATCGTCATTCCTATATTAATGGCAATATGAAAAAACAAAATGCCTGCAACGGAATAGGCATACACCCGGCTGAATGCACTTCGTTGCCGCTCTGCAATAAAAACAATGCGTAAAAGCATAAATAAATATAAAAGCATAAGTGAGGCTGTGCCAATAAAACCAAAGTTCTCACCAAGTGAAGTAAAAATAAAATCTGTGTGTTGTTCTGGTACAAAATCCCCCTGTGTTTGAGTACCTTTTAAGAAACCTTTACCCGTAAAACCGCCAGAACCAATTGCGATTTTAGATTGTTTTACATTGTAATTTTCCTTATCGTCTTTTCCTTTCTTAACTGCTGCGGCAGTGGCGGGATTTATGCCAACCGTATCTGCTGTTATAAAAGGGTTATCCCTTCCCACCATACTAAATATCCTGTCAGCTTGGTATTTTTGAAAAACATGTTTAAATAAGAATGGCACAACTACACCCACAAACCCCGCGGCCAAAATCCATAACCCTACAATGAGTACCAGCAAACCAGTATTGCGTTTAATTTTTCTTTTTAAAAAATAAATGCACAGCAATGCTATTACAGATATTGCAATGGTTAATTGCAGGGGAGGAAACAAAAGTGTAACAACCAACAATATCCCAAGAGAAGCACCAAGGATCAAATATCCGGGAGGCAAGCCTTCACGATACATAGGAAGTAAAAATGCAAAATATACCAGGGCAAGACCCGTTTCATTTTGCAGCAATGAAAAAACAATTGGAAGAAAAGCAATACCTGCCGCAATTAACTGTGATCGTGTTTTACTAAAATCTGTTGAGGGCTGGGAAAGATATTTGGCAAGCGCCAGCGCAACAAATATTTTACAGGTTTCCACCGGCTGCAGGTTCATAAAACCTAAAGGGATCCAACTTCGTGAACCACCTACATTTTTACCCAAAACAAAAACAAGCATCATCAATACTATTCCAAAAAGATAAAAAATATTGGCCGTGGCAGTAAAAAATTTACTATCTGTAAGTAAAATAAATATGGCAAATATGGCGCTGATGCCAAGGTATAAAAGTTGTTTGCTATAATTTTTTTTAAATGCAAAAATGGTTTGCATCATCACGTCATTGCTTTTATGCTCCACGGAAAATATACACAGAATGCCAATACAACATAGAATGATATATAACCATATCATTATCCAATCCATGCCTTTTGTTATGACGGGTTTATGCTGTGGCATTACTGCAGTTTAGTCGTTATTATTTTTGGATGAATCAGGATTATCAGCTTTCCTTTTATCCTGGGGCAGAATGCCTTCAATTTTTACAATGCTATCTTTTTGTGGTATATCTTTTTGTGGCAATTTTTCTTTTTTCCCTTTATCCAATTCTGCACTTTCTATTTCATCATCAATGCCTGTTGTATCTTTTACCGATTTAATAATGCCTTTTGCTACGAGGTAAGCCGAGTCTTTTGAATGCCTGATTGAATCCTGCCTGCGCAATTCTGCAAAAATACGGTTGGGTATCAGGTTAAGGTTAGCCAGTTGCTCTATTCTTTCTTTACGTGCTGGTTCGGTAATAGAATCTTTCAGGTATTTTTCAATCATTAGCCCCACAATTGGCGCTGCATATGTACCACCAAAACGACCACTATTTTCCACTACGCACATAATGGCAATCCTGGGATTATCCCTAGGTGCAAAGCCACAGAAAAAAGCATGATTGGGTTGCTTTACACCTTTATAATAATTTTCCACTGTGCCCGTTTTACCACAAATAGCTATACCCGGCACCTTAGCTGCTATACCAGTACCAATATCTACCACTGCCTGCATTCCGTTGTGAACTACTTCAAAAATACTATCCTTGATATCTGTAGGTTCAACCTTGTTTTTAAAAGGCGCCAGGAGATCATATTTGTCCCCGGCTTCTATTGAATCTACCACGTGAGGAATTATATACCAACCTTTATTGGCTATATAAGCCATTTCATTAGCTACCTGCAATGGCGTTACATCCACTTCGCCCTGGCCAATACTTACTGACCGGAAGTTGCAGTAATTCCATCTTCCTTTACCGTAAACTTTATCAAAATATGCAGGGGTAGGAATAAAGCCTTTCTTTTCTGAAGGCACATCAACGCCCAATTTGTGCCCGAGCCCAAAGGCTGACATGTATCTGTTCCAAACGGCAAGGCTGCTATCTACGCTTGGATATTTTGGATTGTTTATGACCTTTTGCATTACCGTAGCAAAATACGTGTTGTCAGAAACTGTAATGGCATGCTGCATATCAAATACACCAATATCGAGACATTTCATAGGCCTGCCACCACCACAGCCATAAAAAGCGCCGCTACATGCCACTCTGAACTTTGTGTCAATTACACCTTCATGCAATCCTATTAAAGCCTGGAGGGTTTTAAATGTAGAGCCAGGTGAATAGGTAGCGCTTACGGTACGGTTGAGCAATGGAAGCGCAGGATTTAAAAATAGTTCTGAAAAGTGTTTTCTTCTTTCACTGCCAGAAAGATATTTAGGCTGGTAAGTTGGTGAACTTACCATGGCAAGAATACCACCTGTTCTTGGGTCCACGGCCACAATGGACCCTAATTTGTTCTGCATTAGTTTTTCGCCTAGGGCCTGCAATTCTATATCGAGGGAAGTATAAAGGTTTTGCCCGGCAATAGCCAGGGTATCAAATTTTCCTCCTTCCAGTTTATCCGTCAGGCGATTCTTATTATCGCGTTTGTAATATTGAATACCCCGCTCTCCCATTAACACTTTTTCGTAGCTGCGCTCAATGCCTGTCATGCCTGCATAGTCACCGGGAACATACCCTTCATTTGGATGTCTTTTTAGAAAATTAGTATCTACTTCGGCATTATAACCCAGCACATTTGCTGCTGCTTCAAAAGGATAACTTCTTACAGAACGCTCCTGTAAATAAAACGCAGGCGCAAAACGGTACATGGATTCATTAAATTTTGCCATCTTATCCTCACTAAGCAACGCTTCAAAAACAGAAGGTCTTGCACGGCCATTTTTAATGATCAATTCTACTACCCGTTTATTAAATTGTGCCGTATCAATGCCCAGTATTTTGCAAATCATAAAAGTGTCAACACCCTTTAATTTATTTGGCGTAAACATCAGGTCAGAAATAGCGGCATTTTGAAGAATGGCCCTGCGATGGCGGTCAAAGACTAGGCCCCTGTCAGGGTAAACAACCTTACGGAAAATACCCTGGTCATCGGCAAGAATGCGGTACTTATCCGAAGCTACCTGCAGAAAAAACAAACGAATAATGATGATAAAAAAAAACCCAACAAAAATAATCCTGATTACATTTTTTCTTGATTGGTTAAATACAGGCACCTGGTAAATTTTTATGCGAAATTATCTGCTTTAAATCAGAACAGCTTTATAAAGAAAATATTGTTTGCTTTATAAAAATTAAAATTAAGCTGTATTAGTTCTGTACCGTTGCTTTCTTGTAAATAATAATTCTGTAATTACTATCAGCATTAATGCTATGGCGGTAGATAATAAAGTTTTTCCGAGGAAATACCAGATGTTGCCAAACTGCCAGGCTTCCAGCAAAAACAACCATGCGTTATGCAGGAAGGTTAAAAACCCAATGTAAAAAAGGTAAGCGGGAATACCACCAAGGCTTTTTACAGATGGCTCTTCATAATTTGTTTCAGAAGCTTCTTTGGGTATAAGTATATTTATTAGAAACGGCCTGAAATAAGCCAGCAGCACACAAGCGGCGGCATGAAAACCAGGATTATGACGAAAGCTATCAATAGTAAACCCGGTAATAAATGCAATGATCATTAACCAGGTGCGGTTTATATTAAATGGCAACCAAAGAATAAACAGGAAATATAGATATGGTGTCACCATCTGGTGCAGCATTATTTTGTCCAATACAAATACCTGGAAGAAGATAAACAATACAAAACGGATTATATTTTTGACCAGGCTGCTCACTATTTTTTATTGCGTTTTTATTTTATCAATAATTTTTTTTACGGGCTCCTGGTCGGCATTAATGATGACATAGGCATACTGCAGGTTGTAAAAATTGGCTGCAGTACGAAATTTTACTTTATAGTTTGTAGTGGCTGCATCTGCATAAACCTCTTCCACTCTTCCTATCATCAACCCCATGGGAAAGCTGGTACTAAACCCGCTGGAAATTATGGAATCGCCTTTAGTTATTCTTGCACTTTTAGGAATATTACTCAGGAAAATGTTATTTGGTTCTTTACCATCCCAATTTAGAGTTCCAGTCTCTCCTGTTTTTTTCAGTTTACCACTTATATGACTGTCTTTATGTAAAAGGCTCATCACTACCGCATAATTTCCATCCACCTCAGTGACAATCCCTACAATAGAATTGTTTACATCCACTACCCCCATTCCCGGTTTTAGCAGATCAGACTGGCTGCTTTGTAATACAATAAAATTATTTTGAGCGCTTACAGAATTCGAAACTACTTTGGCACTTATAAAATTCAATTTCCGGTATTTTGTGAGAGAATCAATTCGCAGTGTATCAATTACTGTACGATTTAGGCTATCCGGTACGTCATAATTACTTCGCAGAATATTGTATAATCTTTCATTGGCCTTCAGCAATGAGTCGTTAGTTCTTTTTAGCTGAAAATAATATTCTACCTTATTGTATTCAGTATTAATCTTCCCCGTTACGTTGTTTGTAACAGCACCAAATGCTGCCTGGTGATATTTACTATAACTTGTAATAAAATAAATACATACCCCCTGCAATAGGAGAAAAAAAAGAAAATTAAAATAGCGGCTAATGAATAGAAAAATATTGCGCACCGGGTGTAGAAAATTTAATATTGAAAACTCTAAATTCTAAAATTTATAGGAGCTTTCTGGTATCTTAAGAATTTAGAATTTTTCCTTTTTTATTTTCCCTCTTATCTCATTACAAAAGGATACCTGTCATAATTCTTTAATGCAATTCCAGTTCCTCTTACCACGCTTTTTAGTGGGTCATCAGCTATATGCACCGGTAATTTGATTTTGGCAGCTATTCTTTTTTCAAGCCCACGCAGCAAGGCGCCACCACCGGTAAGGTACAATCCCCTGCGATAAATATCAGCAGCAAGTTCTGGTGGTGTGGTTTCCAGTGCTTTTAAAATCGCTTCTTCTATTTTGAAAATACTTTTATCTAATGCTTCGGCTACTTCCTGGTAGCTTACCATTACTTGTTTTGGAATTCCGGTTACAAGGTCACGACCATTTACAGGAATATCGTCAGGAGGATTATCTAAATCTTTCATGGCCGCACCTACCTGGATTTTTATTTGCTCAGCAGTACGTTCGCCTATCAATAAACTATGATACCTGCGCAAGGCTTCCATAATATCTGCAGTAAATTCATCCCCAGCTATGCGAATGCTTTGATCGCATACAATGCCTGCCAAAGCAATAACGGTAATGCCCGTAGTACCACCACCGATATCAATAATCATATTTCCCACAGGTTCTTCCACATCAATACCTATACCTAAGGCGGCTGCCATGGGCTCGTGAATAAGGTAAACTTCTTTGGCTCCTGCCTGCTCTGCACTATCTCTAACCGCTCTTTTTTCCACCTCCGTAATGCTGCTTGGTATGCATATCATCATGCGCCAGCTTGGAGCAAACAAGGGTTTTTTAGGATAGATCATTTTTATCATCTCCCTTATCATCAGCTCGGCCGCATTAAAATCTGCTATCACACCATCCCGAAGTGGTCTTACAGTTCGTATGCTTTCATGGGTTTTTTCATGCATCATTAATGCCTTTTTGCCCACGGCCAATAAATTTTTAGGATTGTTTCTATCAAGCGCTACTATTGATGGTTCATTAACCACCACTTCGTCATTATGTATAATGAGGGTATTTGCGGTACCTAAGTCAATTGCTATTTCCTGTGTAAAGAAGTTGAAAATGCCCATAATTTTTCAATAAGAAATCGTTGTAAAACGGATGCAGGCAAAGTTGAAGGAAAATATTGGATTAAACAACGCCAAATTTTATTTTCATATTATACATTCACCCTTAATTTTTGTTTTGGGTTCATAACGCCGATAATGATATTATATTTTATCATATTAAAATATCAAAAAAACTCGAAACCTATATCCCTGCGATACTTCATGTCTTCAAAGTAAACCTGTTGCAGAAGATAATCAGTAAGTTCAGCGGCATCCTTAATATCTTCTCCAAATGCAACCCCTACAAATACCCTTCCACCATTGCTGATTATTTCCCCATCTTTTTCTTTAGTGCCGGAATGAAATAGCAGGCAGTCATTCATAATTAAATCCAAACCAGTAATAGTTTTACCTTTTACATAATCCGAAGGATAGCCACCACTTACGGCAACCATCGCCACTGCCGATCGGGGATCCTGCTCTATTACAATTTCATTTACGCTTGATTGAATAGTAAGCATTAAAATGCTAACCAGATCATTTTTTAACCGTGGAATGACCACTTCTGTTTCCGGATCGCCAAGGCGGCAGTTGTATTCAATTACAAACGGTTCAGATTCATTAATCATCAGGCCAATAAAAACAAACCCTTTATAATCCATTTTATCTGCCTGCAAACCTTTAATGGTAGGGTTAATTATTTTTTCAATTACTTTTTGTTTCAGCGTATCATTAAAAAAAGGCAAAGGGCTCACTGATCCCATACCGCCGGTATTAAGCCCGGTATCTCCTTCGCCAATGCGTTTATAATCTTTGGCCTCGGGTAACATAACATAATTAACGCCGTCAGTAAGTGCAAACACACTCATTTCTATTCCGGTTAAAAATTCTTCTACTACAACCCTTTTACCAGCTTCGCCAAATTTGGAACGCAGTATCATTAATTCAAACTCAGCCTGTGCTTCCAGGTGGCTTTGGCAAATCAATACACCCTTTCCAGCTGCGAGGCCATCTGCTTTTAAAACAACAGGAAGCGTATGCTGTTGTATATATGAAACGCCTTCATCATAATTTTCAGCTGTGAATTCTTTATATGCCGCAGTAGGAATATTGTGGCGCTTCATAAAATCCTTTGCAAATGATTTGCTGCCTTCAAGTGCTGCAGCATGCGCTGATGGGCCAATGACATGGATATGCTTTGTAGGTTCATTATCTTTAAAAAAATCTACAATGCCCTTTACCAGCGGTTCTTCCGGCCCAACTAAAATCATATGTATATCATGCTGAATACATGCTTCTGCAAGTTTAATAAAATCAGTAATAGCAATATCGAGGTTGGTACCAAGCGCTGTAGTTCCTGCATTTCCCGGTGCAATAAAAAGATTTTCACATTGCTCACTTTGGGTGAGTTTCCATGCAAGTGTATGTTCCCTGCCACCAGCGCCAATTAAAAGAATGTTCATTAAAATGAATTGATGAGGTTAATGCGTGGCGAATTTAATAAACATGAGTGAACTGATAGCATTCATTTTTAACAATGGTAATCTGACCTCCTTCATTAATCATTTTGGAAAAAATTAAAACTTAAAATGAAGGCCAACAAAGAAAATTACCTATTTTGGCTAATTAAATTAAAACCTTCAAGCATTAAAACCCAAATATTATGAATGATCAGGTAGTACAAAAAGGACATCCCAAAGGATTATATGTATTGTTTGCAACCGAATTCTGGGAGCGCTTCAGCTACTATGGCATGAGAGCCATCTTTGTCCTTTTCATGACCAATAAACTTTTATTCGATAAAGCCTATGCCTCTAACATTTATGGAAGCTATACTGGTCTTGTTTATCTCACACCCCTTATTGGCGGGTATATGGCTGACAGGTATTGGGGCAACAGAAAATCAATATTTGTGGGTGGCCTCTTAATGGCCCTGGGACAGTTTATGATGTTTGCCTGTGCAAATTTTTATGACCAGCCAGGCTTGTCAACTACCTTGCTTTGGACAGGTCTTGCATTCTTAATTTTTGGTAATGGTTTTTTTAAACCTAATATTTCCACAATGGTAGGCCAGCTTTATACCGATGCGGATACCAGTCGTAAAGATTCGGCTTACACTATTTTTTATATGGGTATAAATGCCGGTGCTTTTGTAGCGCCGCTTATATGTGGCTATCTTGGTGAAAATGTTGATTTTAAGTGGGGCTTTCTTGCAGCGGGAATAGGTATGCTGATTAGCCTTGTGGTATTTTATTTTACAAAAGATAAATATGTAGTATCTCCCACCGGCGAACAACTTGGTGTTGCGCCAAATAAGTATAAGGATACAAGTATTTCTGAAACAGGTAAAACAGGTTTTAGTACCACACAGATAATTGTGCTGATTTCTAGTATAATTGCAGCCTTCTCTATAATACATTTTGTGTTAGGAGTTGATATCTGGGGCTCTGCTATTTATGGTATGACGCTTTGTTTACCTTTTGCAATTCTTACAGACAGGTCGCTTACAAAAATTGAAAGGGACCGTTTATGGGTAGTTGTTATTATTATGCTATTCGTAATATTTTTCTGGATGTGTTTTGAGCAGGCAGGTGCATCGCTCACCTTTTTTGCTGATGAGCAAACCAATAGAACAGTGTTTGGATGGGAAATGCCGGCAAGTTATTTCCAGAGTTTCAATGCAGGGTTTATTGTAATCCTTGCGCCTATATTTGCGGTGCTATGGGGTAAGATGGCTAAAAAGGGGGTAGAACCACCAGCACCTATGAAACAAGCCATGGGCCTTGGTTTTCTTGCATTAGGATTTCTTTTTATAGCTTTTGGAGTTACCGGTGACCCGCTTGTAAAAGTGAGTATTTTATGGCTTACTGGTTTATACTTCCTGCATACTGTGGGTGAATTGTTTCTCAGCCCGATCGGTTTATCCATGGTGAACAAATTAGCTCCGGGCCGTTTTACATCATTGATGATGGGTATTTGGTTTATGGCCATAGCCACCGGTAATAAATTAGCCGGAACTATGAGTGCTTTATATCCTGACCCAAAAGCTACGGGCCCCAAACCAGTATTTCTTGGAATTACCATAGACAACCTGCATACATATTTCATGATTTTTGTTGCCTTTGCAGGTGTGGCCGCAGTAATACTTTTTTTACTTTCTTTTAGGTTAAGGAAGATGATGCATGGTATAAAATAAAAAACTAAATTTTTTAAGTGGAAGGCGATCTGAACGGTCGCCTTTTATTTTTGAATTATCTTACCCATTCAAATATTTTTTTAGTATGAGCAAACCATCTAAACATCCAAAGGCATTACCATTTTTATTTTTCAGTGAAATGTGGGAACGCTTTGGATACTACCTGATGATTGGTATATTTTTATTGTACCTTAAAAACGTGGAGCATGGTTTTGCCATGACCAACAGTGAAGCATCAGATTTATATGGAACTTTTATAGCCTTAGTTTTTCTAACACCATTTATAGGCGGCCTTCTTGCCGATAGATATTTTGGCTACCGCAGATCAATTATTGTAGGTGGGCTCATGATGGGCCTCGGCTACTGCATGATGGCCATACATAGTTTGCCTATGCTCTATCTTTCAATGACCCTGGTTATTCTGGGAAATGGATTTTTTAAACCCAATATCAGCACATTGCTGGGTAACCTGTATTCAACCCCTGAATATGTGCATCGTAAAGATGAAGGGTATAATATTTTTTACATGGGTATAAACATTGGCGCATTTATTTGTAATTTTTTCAGCGCAGCTATCATCATCATCTGGGGGTGGAAGTATGCCTTTGTCGCGGCAGGCATCGGTATGTTCCTTGGTGTGCTCATTTTTATTTCCGGCACCAAACATTATGCAAGCGGCGATATTCGAAAGCCCATGACAAAAGAGGATATGCCTTTTGGAAAAATTGTCCTTACAATTTTATTCCCTTCTGTAATTGCCGGGGTAATTGGATGGATGATACCCGGAAATATTTTTCAGAGTGACAGTAACGATGCCTTCATTTTTGCCTGCATACCGGTAATTTATTTTTATACCTCTTTGTATTTTAAAGCAAGTACAGAAGATAAAAGGCCTATAGCCGCGTTACTTGCAATCTTTGCAGCAGTGGTTTTGTTTTGGGCTGTGTTTAAGCAAAACGGTACTGCACTTACCATCTGGGCAGATAATTATACCAACCGCCATGTAACGGGTACAGCAGGAGAAGTTTTCAGGGGGGTAAAGCTTGCGGAAGAATTACCCTTTAAAAAAGATTCGGTTAATTTATACGATGAACAATTCAGGATACAGAAAGATGCAGAAGGCAAAGTGATAAAAGAATATAACTATCCTGTTTATTTTAAAAATGTGGAACCGGAAAAATTACCAGCCGAAGGAGAAAGCGCTACGCTATGGAGTACACCACTTAGTCAATCCATCAACCCCGGTTGGGTGATTTTATTAACGCCGCTTATTGTGGCTTTCTTTGCATTCCTGCGAAGAAGAAACCGTGAGCCTTCTACCGCAACCAAAATTGCCTTTGGTTTATTTATTTCTGCCCTTTCTGTTTTAGTGATGGTAGGCGCTGCCTATGCAACCACCAATGGCGCAGAAAAAGCCAGTGTGTGGTGGCTTATGGGAACCTATGGGGTTATCACCATTGGCGAACTATTATTAAGTCCCATGGGGTTGTCGCTGGTTTCTAAACTCAGCCCGGTACGCCTCACTTCCCTTATGATGGGGGGATGGTTTTTATCTACATCCATTGGCAATAAATTATCCGGCCTTCTGGCCACATTGTGGGATGGCTATGAACATAAAGCTAATTTTTTCTGGGTAAATTTTGCCTTGCTGATGTTTGCAACCTTCATCATTTTTGCCATGTTAAAATGGTTGAACAGGATAATGAAGGAGAAAGGGGTGAGTTAGGGGTTAGGGGTTTAGAGGTTTAGTTATTTCAACGCTTAGCGTGTTAATTAAATATTAGAATAAGAATTTGAAATACCTATTGTTTTTCACAATGGCTTTTACAACATATTTGTGCAATTCACAAATACCCGGGTATTATAAGCAGGTGAAAAGCTTTAATGTTTCTTTACAAAATATTATTCATGATGCAGGATTAGATAGTACATGGGCCGCTGGCGAAGATGGTACTGAACAAATATCCTTTGCAGTAATTGATTTGGGTGGGAAAAAACCCTTGCTAGGTGGAGTTAATTTCCAAAATTTTATTTACCCCGCTTCGGTTTATAAAATGTATGTGGCTATGGAAATTTTAAACCAAGTGAGCAAGGGTGAATATGCCCTGAACAAAACATACATTATAAAATCGCCCAATGATGTGGATAGGAGCAGGGAAATCAACACTGATCCAAGGCCATTACTTAAAGCAGGCGATACAGTTACCATAAATTATTTACTCGATTTGATGATAACCCGCAGCGATAATTCTGCAGCTAATTGTTTAATAGATATTGCCGGAAGAAAAAATATTAATAACACAATGCATGAAACCGGCTGGTACGGCAGCGAAGTAAC
>JBDSYV010000277.1:0-5704 GCA_040110925.1 Ferruginibacter sp.
GTTTTTGCTCAATACTTTCCCAACCCGGAAACTTTCAAGAAAAGAAAAGGAAAGGAACAGGCCATTGAAAATCCTTACAAAGCCATCACGGGTTGGTTTGATGCTGGCAATGCATTAAATATTTTTCTGGAAACAAAGGACGCAGATAAAATACTAATGCTTTATAAAGTAAATGGACTGCATGCCTTGGTAAAAAAGTATTTTAATATTCCTGGCGAAAAAGAAAATGCATTACTGATGGAACTTGTATTACATGGGCTGGCAGCTTATTCGTTGATAAGCAAAAAAATAATTGACGGAAAAATTGAATTCAAAGATTTAATGGGAAGCATGTTTAACTTCAGCAATACGGATGAACTGAAATATGATGATGAAGAGGAATAGTGAATGGTGAGCGGAGTCAGTTGTCCGTCGTCGGTCGTCTATAGTCAATTATCATAGAATATTCACCTCCCTTTCCAGCGATACATTAAATTTTTGCTTCACGCTTTGCATAATTTTTTCGCTTAATGCCAGTATCTCGTCACCACTTGCATTGCCATAATTCACTAATACAAGCGCCTGCTTTTCATGACAGCCGGCATCTCCTTTCCTGTACCCTTTCCAGCCGCAGCTTTCAATGAGCCAACCAGCAGCAAGCTTCACATTTTCACCATACACGTTATGCCCGATTATGCCGGGAAATGATTGTTGAAGTAATTTGAAGGTCGTTGCATCTACTACCGGGTTTTTAAAAAAACTTCCTGCATTGCCTATCTCTGTCGGGTCTGGCAATTTGCTCCGGCGAATATTAATGACTGCATTTGCAATTTGTTGAATGCTTATATTCTGAACATTCATTTTGTCAAGCTCCTGCTTAATAGCTCCATAAGAAATGTTTAGTGATGGAATTTTATTGAGCCGATATGTTACGGATGTGATGATGAATTGTCCTTTGTATTTATTTTTAAACACACTATCACGGTAACCAAATTCACAACTCTTATTATCAAACGCTACGATTGTTTTATCTTTTATATGAAACGCATCAAGACAATGGAAAATATCTTTTAATTCCACGCCATATGCTCCAATATTCTGCATTGGTGATGCACCCGTACTCCCCGGAATCAATGAAAGGTTTTCTATTCCTGCATAATTATTTGCCAGGCAATATTCTACAAAGCCATGCCATGACTCCCCTGCACCAGCCTTTATATAAACATGCGATTCATCCTCGTCTATTTTTAAAATGCCTTTAATATCGTTTTTCAAAACAAGGCCATCAAAATTTTTGGTAAATAATATATTGCTGCCTCCGCCAAGAATAAACAGTTTTTCAGTAGTTGCAATTTCTGAGCTCAATAATTCCCCCAAAGATTCGGCATTATTAAATTCTGCAAAATATTTTGCAAAGGCATTTATCCCGAAAGTATTAAAGGGTTTAAGTGAAACCTGTTCCAGCATTTTTTTATTTTTAATAAGGATCTACATCAGGAATGATGATTACAGACCTGAATTGTTTTTCCGAAAGCAAAAAATTAATATGATTAAAAATAACCTTCCTGTATTGCATACCCATTCCCTGTTCTTTTGGAAGTTTAATCATTATTTCCATAAGATACATATTTCTTATACGGCCTACTACAGGCGCTGCTGGCCCCGTTACATAATTGGGTAAATCCTGTTTAATGAAAGCAGCTAGTTTTTCGGCGGCGGCAGTAACCAATTGCTTATCTTTATGTTTAAGCGTTAAAATAATTAACCTGCTGAAAGGCGGATAAAAAAATAATCGGCGGCTTTCAATTTCATTCTCAAAAAAAGAAAGATAATCATGCTGTTGAACCCACTGCAAAACCGGGTGCTTTACATTTACTGCCTGTATCATCACTTTACCCTGTTCATTTTTTCGGCCTGCCCTGCCACTCACTTGTTCCATCAATTGAAATGCTCTCTCATGCACACGAAAATCAGCAAAGCTCAATAACCCATCAGCATCCAGGATACCAACCAGTGTTACATTTTCAAAGTCAAGGCCTTTTACTACCATCTGTGTGCCTATCAGGATGTCGAGACGGCCCTGTTCAAATAATTGAATTAAATTATCATGCGCCATTTTCCCTTTTACACTATCCACATCCATGCGGCCAATTTTTGCTGAAGGGAAATCTTCTTCCAGTAACTCCTCAATTTTTTCCGTTCCAAAGTTTTTCTCCAGCCAGTTGTTGCTACCACATGCTGGGCAGGTTATTAATTTAGGATAGGTACTACCACAATAATGGCAATGCAACTTATTACTGTATTTATGCAGGGTTAATGATACATCGCAGTGAATACATTGAGGAAGATAACCACAAGACCCGCAAATGATATAGGGATTGTATCCTCTCCGGTTTTGAAAAAGAATGACTTGCTTTTTTTTATCCAGTTGTTGTTGTATCGCTTCTTTCAATTGAGGGCTTAACATTACTTTCCCCTTATGAGCAATCTGCCGGGTATTGATAATTTCAATAGCAGGCAATAGAATGCCCCCATATCGCTCGTTTAATTGTACAAAGCCATATTTGTGCTGCTTTGCATTTACATAACTTTCAATAGACGGCGTGGCACTACCCAATAAAACCTTTGCGTTAAAAAGTCTTGCATTAAAAATGGCACCATCTCTGGCATTGTATCTTGGTGCTGGTTCATACTGTTTATAGGACGAATCATGTTCTTCATCTACAATTACAAGACCCAGGTTTTTAAATGGCAGAAATAATGAGCTGCGGGCACCAAGGACGATTTTTATTTCACCTGTTCTTATTTTATTCCAGAGTTCTACTCTTTCGTTATTATTAAATTTAGAATGGTAGATGGTTATATTACCACCAAAATGTTTTTGCAGTCTTCTTATAATTTGTGCAGTGAGGGCAATTTCGGGAAGCAGGTAAAGCACCTGTAATCCTTTATTGAAATATTCCTCAATAAGTTTTATGTACAATAAAGTTTTGCCGCTACTGGTAACGCCATGCAAGAGGCATACATTCTTTTTTGTAAAATTTCCATGTATTTCATCTAAACAAATTTGCTGTACGGCACTCAGCTCAAAATCTATTTTCACATCTTTGGGTAATGATTTTACCCGGTCCATGCTTCGCTTTTCCAGGATTAATATTCCTTTATCTGCCAGCCCTTTCAACTGTGCAGTACTTGCCCCGGATTTTTTCAACAAGGCTACCTGCGAAACATCGCCTTCTGTTTTTTGCAGGTAGAGAAATGCCAGCAACAATTCCATTTGTTTTGGCGCTCCTTTCCATTCATTCAATATTTTGCAAAGTGATTCTTCATTGTCATGTGCCGGGTTCAGGAGCACATAAGTTTCTTTTTTTAATTTATACCGTTCGCTTAATGATTCCCAAATGAAACATATTTTTTTATCAATGAGTTTTTTTATGACAGGATAAACATGCGTAACATCCAGCACCTGTTGTACTTCCTGTAACTGCAATTGTTTTTTTAATAATAATGCTTCGGCAACCAGGAACTCATTATCAGATAGGTGGCTGAAATCATCGCCGGCATCTTCATTAAAAACAAGGATGGTTTCGCTGCTGAGTTTAAAGTTAGCTGGCAGTGCAGCAGCCATTACCTCACCTTCGCTACACATATAGTATTGGCTTATCCATTGCCAAAGCTGCAATTGCTGAGGATATAAAAGCGGGCGATCGTCAAGAATATTTAATACAGGTTTTGTAGGATAAGCCGGTGGGCTGGTATGCAGCGTGCGGATGATGCCTGCATATTTTTTATTTTTTAATACTACTTCGGCCCTGCATCCTATAATTGCTTTTTCAATCATTGATGCAGGCAATGCGTAAGTATAAATTGTTGGCAATGCCAAAGGAAGAATTACTTCGACCCAGCTTGTATAAATCTCTTCTGGAAATAATATTTGATTTTCCTCAGGCATTCACATTTTTTTTAATCCAGGATGCGTTGGCTTTAATCAATTCAGTCTCCATTGCAGAAAACACTTTTTGTTTTAGCAATTCCATGTCCATTATTGAAAACTTATCAACTGGAATTTCTGGCAGAAAAACTGAACGTGAGCGGCCTGGGGTAAGAGAGAAAATGCTTTTATAATTTAATCGGTCATAGGCATCTAGAAAAATTACAGGTCTTATTGGCGTATTTGTTTCCAGGGCAATTTTAAAAGCGCCATCATAAAAATCTTTAAGCGGTTTGTGGGTCATATTAAAAGTGCCTTCCGGTGCCAGGACGATGGATACATTTTTTGTGAGTACACTGGTAAGTTGTTTTACACTTTTGGCCCTGTTTTCCTGGCTTGATCTATCTACTGTAACCACTGCACTTTTATAAATGAATCCGAATATGGGAACTTTAATCATTTCAACTTTACCCAATACCCTCATTTTTATATTACGAAATGTTTTCATCAAAATGGGAACATCCATAAATGATATATGATTAAATACATATATACCAGGTTTTTTCAGATCATAATTCTCTTCATAATAATTGTTATGATACATTCCCCAACAAACCATGGCCAAATCGGCCCATAGTGTACATATAATATATACTACATTCCCACCCTTTATTTTACCAAATAGAGATGCAATGTAAATAAAGGGTAAAAAAAGGAACATAAGCAGGATAAAAACCAGGAATGCATATATAGAATAAATAGCCTGAATTGACTTGAAAATATTTTTCATAAAAGAACACGAATATATAATATTAATATCGGTGCCGGGCTCAGGTTCCGACAATACAAAACTTAATTTTATTTTAATACCATGATTATAAATAAGTTAGAAAATAATCTAGGAGCTCTGTTCTCATTTTCATTCCTAAAAACCATTTCAAAAATAATTAAAACTATACTTTTTTTTTAAACGTAAAAGCTTACCTTTGCCTCCCGAAAAATCGGGACTAAAATTGGGCATTTATGTTAGCAATCGTTAAAATCGCAGGTCAGCAATTTAAAGTAAAAGCAGGAGACAGCTTGTACGTTCCTCATATAGGAGGCAAAGAAGGAGATTCAGTAGAATTTTCCGATGTTTTGATAACCCACAGCGGTGATAATGTTGTGATAGGGTCAGATGTAAAAGCAACTGTAACGGCAGAAATTATCAGCAGCCTGGTTAAAGGTGATAAAGTAATCGCTTTTAAAATGAAAAGAAGAAAAGGTTTCCGTAAAAAACATGGTCACCGTACGCAGTACACACATTTAAAAGTTACTGCAATCGCTTAGTAAATTATTGGTTTATCGAAAACTGATTTTATTTAAAACAGTTTTTTAAAATTCAAACCGGTATCAAAAACTAATCAACAAAAACTCATTAAAAAATGGCACACAAAAAAGGTGAAGGCTCCGTAAAAAATGGTCGCGATTCACAAAGCAAAAGATTAGGTGTAAAAATTTATGGTGGTCAACCTGCAATAGCCGGTAACATAATTATTCGCCAACGTGGTACTACATATCATCCAGGTAATAATGTAGGTTTAGGAAGAGACTTTACCATCTTTGCACTTACGGATGGAATAGTAGAATTTAGAAAAACAAAAGGAGATAAAACTTTTGTTTCGGTAACGGCTGTAGAAGCAACTGCATAAATTTTTTGATATTTTTTTTGGTAGTTTAAAAATAGTATATATTTTTAAGGTATTATTTACTAACCAATTAAATTCAAAAAAATGGCAACTAAGAAAAAAGCCG
>JBDSYV010000278.1:0-7030 GCA_040110925.1 Ferruginibacter sp.
GCCGAAATGCCAAAAAAAATAAAAAGCAGCAAGGCTCCGGTAATTTTTGTTTTCAGGTTTATTTGCATAGTTTAAAGATAAGAAGTAGAATTGATTGCAGTTTTCAGTAAAAGGATTTGGAGATTTATTGAGAAGGCAGGAGATTCTGATGAGAGTAATAAAAAAAACCTTCGCTGGAAGGTTTTTCAAAAGTTAGTTAGATTTGACTGGTCTTTAGGAGGATATTGAAAATGCTTTTTACAGGATTGGATTCAGGTTCAAAGATAACATGCTCTATGCTGGCGATTATTAGTTTAATAAGTAAGGCTCCTGTAGTTTCTTTACTAGTAGGAATTGAAAAGCTATATATTGTGAAAAGGGATGAAACTAAAAAAACCTTCAAAGAAGGTTTTTCAAATGGTTAGGTTAGGGGTAATTTTTGGTCTTTTAAAAGGATATTGTAGCACTGTCTTTACAAAGGAATTGAATTCTGTCATAAAGCTCAGTCTAAGTTTTCCAGAAAAAAGTAGTTGTACATCGCATAAGTTTGTAGTTATTCTTCTAATAATGGGTTATTAATGTTCTGAGTAGTAATGTGAAATAGGTAGAATCGAATTATTTATGCTTTTTAAATATGTTTAGGTTTGAATGTTTGTCACGTAATTCCTTAAGGATAGAGTCTTTGAACAATGACTCTGAAATTTATAAAAATCTTTGTTTTCAAAAAACTAAATTTCCCTATCTTTGCCGTCCTTAAAAAAAGGGAACGGGTTGGTAGTTCAGTTGGTTAGAATGCTGCCCTGTCACGGCAGAGGTCGCGGGTTCGAGTCCCGTCCAGCCCGCAAATAGAAGTCTTGAGAAATCAAGGCTTTTTTGTTTATATAAGCCCCTGGTTCATTAAAGAATATCATATTATCCAAATCCTAATCCAAACAAAACTTTTTAAAAAAGGGGGCTATCCACTACTTTTACAAACTAACTTAGCGCTTTAAAAAAAAATCATATAATTCATACAGATGCCCCAACTTAAAAACAGGCAGTTTCTCGACTTTGAAAAACCTATCAAAGAACTGTACGACCAGGTAGAGCATTTAAAAATTACCCAGGAAAAATCCCGGACAAATATGAGCAGTGCCATACTGTTGCTGGAAGAGAGAATTGTAGAATCAAAAAAAAATCTTACCGATAACCTTACCCCCTGGCAAAGAGTACAGCTAAGCCGCCATCCCGATCGCCCATACACTTTAAAATATATAGAAAAAATGTGCAGCAACTTTATAGAGTTGCACGGTGACAGAAATGTAAAGGATGACAAGGCGATGGTGGGTGGATTTGCACAACTTGGTGGAGAAACAGTAATGATCATAGGGCAGCAAAAAGGTAATAATACCAAAACCCGGCAGATGCGCAATTTTGGTATGGCCAACCCTGAAGGATACCGCAAGGCACTCAGGCTGATGAAGCTTGCTGAAAAATTTGATAAGCCAGTAATTACCCTAATTGATACACCGGGGGCTTACCCTGGTCTTGAAGCTGAAGAGCGGGGGCAGGGCGAAGCGATTGCCAGGAATATTTATGAAATGATAGGACTTAAGGTGCCAGTAATCTGCGTGATCATAGGAGAGGGGGCAAGTGGTGGCGCATTGGGGATTGGCGTGGGCGATAAAGTAGTGATGATGGAAAATACCTGGTACACTGTTATATCACCCGAAAGCTGTAGCAGCATTTTGTGGAGGAGCTGGGACAAAAAGGAAACTGCAGCAGAGCAGCTGCGGCTAACAGGAACTGATATGTTGGGTTTTGGCCTGGTGGACGATGTGATTCCAGAACCATTAGGAGGTGCTCATTGGGATTATGATGAGGCGGCGGCCATCGTAAAAAATTATTTGATCACTGCTATACAATCACTCAAACAAATCAGCCCCGAACTACGCATTAAACAACGGATTGAAAAATTCGGGCACATGGGTTTCTGGGACGAAATAAAACCAACTGTAGAAAGTATAAAGGCATAACAATAAATGAATAAATAAAATTAAAGCATGCTAAGAGTAGGCATATTTGGAGTAGGACACCTGGGTAAATTCCATTTAAATAACTGGCGGGAAATTGATGACGTTGTACTTGCAGGGTTTTACGATCCTGATGATAAGAATGCAGAATCCGTAATTGAAAAATACCAGCTTAAAAGATATAATAGCATTGAAGCGCTGATGAATGACTGTGATGCCGTAGATATCGTAGCGCCTACTCCACATCATTTTCTACTTTGCGAAGCTGCCCTTAAAAAAGGCCGCCATGTGTTCGTGGAAAAACCATTGGCAAATACAATGGATGAAGCAAGAGCGTTGGTTAAACTTGCAAAAGAATCCAACGTAAAATTCCAGGTAGGACATGTTGAACGTTTTAATCCTGCATTACTTGCTCTGAAAAATTATGAACTTAAACCTATGTTCATTGAAGTGCACAGGCTGGCACAATTCAATCCAAGGGGAACAGACGTAAGTGTAATACTTGACCTGATGATACATGACATTGATATCATTTTAAGCATGGTAAAAAGTAATGTAAATTATATATCTGCAAATGGTGTTGCAGTAATGAGCGATACACCTGATATTGCGAACGTTCGCATAGAGTTTGATAATGGCTGCGTTGCAAATCTTACCAGCAGCAGGATATCAATGAAAAAGATGCGCAAGATGCGGCTGTTTCAGAAAGACGCATACATTGGAATTGACTTCCTGGAAAAGAAAGCAGAAATAATAAAACTCGATGCACCCGGTGATAAAAATGTTTTCAGTTTTGATATTGAAACAAACCATGGAAAAAAAACAATTGCAATAGCAAATCCCGTTGTTGAGGATGGCAATGCTATTATGATGGAGCTTGAAGCATTTAAAAATGCCATTGTAAAAAACACTGATACAGCTGTAACTGTATTGGATGGATTCAGCGCAATGGAGGTTGCCCACCAGGTACTGGAAAAAATTAACCAGGCACAACATTAATCATAATCTATTCTCATTATTTTTGAAGCAACCCCGCATACATATAAGCCTGTATATTATCAGCGATATAGTGGCGAGCATATTAACCTGGATTTGTTTTTATTACCTGCGTACAGTTATTTATGATTATGATTTTTCTATCCCACCTGGATTTTACCTGGGACTGTTCTTATATACAATAGGCTGGATAAGCCTGCACTTTATAACTGGTAGTTATAATTCACTTTATCATAAATCAAGATCTTCTGAATTTTTAAAAACACTTTTGATCAGTATTATTGGTTGCCTTTTCCTCCTGTTTTTTTTTATTTTGAAAAACCCAAAGGACAATAACCTTGATTATTATAAAGAGTTTTTCTGTCTATTAATACCTGTGTTTATATGCACTTTTTTATTCAGGTTGATAATATTAAATATTGTCAAAAAACAGCTTTGGGATAAAAAGGTTTTTTTTAATGCATTGATTGTAGGCTCACCAAAAAAAGCTTTTCATTTATATGAATCATTTGCACGTGTAGATGATAATTCAGGATACAGCATTGCCGGATTCCTAAACATAAACGGCAATGAAGAAAATTTATTCCCCACGCAAATCCGGCGTTTTGAAGGACTTGATCATTTACATAGTGCTATTGAAGAACTGGAAATTGAAGAGGTTATTATTGCCGTAGAAAAAACGGAACGAACACTCATTACGGAGGTATTGCAAACTTTAAGTGATAAAGAAGTAAACATTAAAATAACACATGACACGTTAGATATTTTGACCGGTGCATTGCAAACCAGCAATGTTATGGGTGTTCCTCTTATAGATTTGCATTCGGGTTTGTTACCTGCATGGCAGCAAAACATAAAACGATTTATTGATATTTTCATTGCCAGCATTTCAGCACTTATATTGTCGCCATTTATGTTATATGCTTTTTTGAGGATAAAACTTTCTTCACCAGGGCCTTTGTTTTTTTTGCAGGAAAGAATTGGGTTTAAAGGCAAACCTTTTACCATGTATAAGCTCAGGTCAATGTACAAAGATGCAGAATCTGCCGGGCCTCAATTAAGTACTGAAGACGATCCTCGCATTACATCATGGGGACGAACTATGCGTAAATGGCGCCTTGATGAGTTACCACAATTATGGAATATTTTAAAAGGGGAAATGAGTCTTGTAGGTCCACGGCCAGAAAGAAAATTTTATATTGATCAATTAATAGCGCTTCATCCTGAATACAAATATCTTTTTAAAGTAAAACCCGGCCTCACCAGTTGGGGCATGGTGAAATATGGGTATGCATCCTCAATAGAAGAAATGGTTCAGCGGCTGCCGTATGATTTGATGTATATTGAAAATGTTTCCCTGGCATTGGATATTAAAATTATGATGCACACGATACAGATTATTATGGCGGGCAAAGGAAAATAGGTTTGACGTCGGTTGTCGGTCTTACGTTGTCAGTTCTTCTTTTTCACTTATTTTTGATAAAACAGATTCTCTTGAAAAAACTGCTTACACTTCTCTTTCTTTTCAGTGCTTACAGCTTTAGTTTTGGTCAAAAAGCAGGTTATTGGCAGCAGCAGGTAAATTATAATATTGACGTTAGCTTGAATGATAAAGACAATAGCCTTGATGGTTTTATTAAGATGGATTACCTTAATAATTCTCCTGATACGCTTTCTTTTATCTGGATACATTGCTGGCCTAATGCCTATAAGAATGACCGGACAGCATTTAGTGATCAGCAATTGGAAAATGGAAGTACAAAATTTTATTTTGCCAATGAAGAAAAAAAGGGATACATCAACCGACTGAATTTTAAAGTGGATGGTATCGTTTCTTCTGCAGAAGATCATCCCGTTCACCAGGATATCATAAAATTATTATTACCCTCAGCATTGGCGCCTGGAAAATCTGTTCTTATCGAATCCCCATTTCACGTTAAACTTCCCTACCAGTTTTCAAGAGGAGGATATATAAATAAATCATACCAGATTACACAATGGTATCCTAAGCCTGCAGTATATGATAGGAAAGGATGGCATCCTATGCCTTACCTTGACCAGGGTGAATTTTACAGTGAGTTTGGAAATTATAAAGTAAACATTACTGTTCCAAAAGCATATATTATTGCAGCAACAGGAAAGGAAGTTGGGCATAAAAATAAAGATAGTATTCTCACAAAAACATTTGAACAAAATAATGTACATGACTTTGCCTGGTTTGCTGATAAGGATTTTATTGTGGTAGAAGATACCTTGCAGCTTGCCACAAAAATCGTTAAAGTATCTGCGTATTACCGCGAAAAAAATAAAGGCAGTTGGAAGAATTGTCTTGAATATGCCAAAGCTGCCATTCTTACGAAAAGCAAGTGGGTAGGTGAATATCCCTATAGTACCGTTACATTAGTTGAAAATCCTGTTAGTGGAAATGGTGGAATGGAATATCCTACTATTACATTAATATCAGCAACTGCTGATCAAAAGATGATGGATTATGTAATCAATCATGAGTTAGGGCATAACTGGTTTTATGGCATCCTGGCCAGTAATGAAAGGCAGCATCCGTGGATGGATGAAGGCATGAATTCTTTTTACGACCGTAAATATATTATGGAACGATATGGCACTGCCGCTCTGGATTATTTTGACATTAAAGAAAAGTTTATCAGCAGCCGGATGCCTGCAGATGTTGAATATCTTGGTGTAGATGTGGTTACCACAATTAAACAGGATCAGCCTATCGAAACGCCTTCTGAAGATTTTAATTTCATTAACTATGGCCTTATAGCCTATTCAAAAACTGCTCAGTGGATGCAGTTGCTTGAAGCAGAAATGGGTACAGAATCATTTGCAGCATTTATCCATAATTATTATGAACAATGGAAATTTCGGCACCCATATCCCGAAGATTTTAAACAGCTTGCTGAGGCCTTCACCAATAAAAACCTGGACTTAGTATTTGATTTATTAAATAAAAAAGGCAGCATTGTTCCTCCTGTAAAAAAAGATATCCGCATTAAAAGTTTTTTCAGTTTTAAAGACACGGATAAACATAATTATATTTTTATAGCGCCCGCAATCGGTTATAATTTTTATGATAAACTCATGATTGGGGCTATGCTCCACAATTATACACTTCCACCGCAAAAGCTGCAGTTTTTTGTGGCACCATTATATGCTACCGGTTCCAAACAATTTAATGGCATAGGGAGGACTTCATTAAATTTTTATAATGGGAGGGGAAGTAAAACAGAAATTGGTATTAGCGGGGCAAGTTTTAGCGGTGATAGTTACAGGGATTCTACCGGTAAGAATAACTACCTGCGATTCTCAAAACTGGTTCCATTTCTAAAATATGTTTTTCCAAAAAAGAATGCACGAAGCAGCATCTCTGCATTTGTACAATTGAAAACATTTTTAATTTCTGAAACTAACCTGCGCTTTAATTATGATACAACTATTCAGCAATACATTATTACTTATCCGGTGGCCAAACGATTTGTGAACCAACTGAACTTCACTATTGAAAATGCAAGAGTACTCTATCCTTGGAAAGGGGCTATTACAGCCGAACAAGGCAAAAGTTTTGTGCGACTAAATTTTACAGGAAATTATTTTTTCAATTACCCGGCAAAAGGGGGTTTGAATCTTAGGTTGTTTGCCGGCAAGTTTATTTACACAAATGATAAAACTTTCACCACGCAATTTGAAACAGACCGTTATCACCTGAACATGACTGGTGCAAAGGGTTACGAAGATTATACCTATAGCAATTACTTTATTGGGCGTAATGAATTTGAAAAATTTTCATCGCAACAAATTATGATTAGGGATGGAGGATTTAAAGTGAGGACAGATCTGCTGAGTAATAAAATTGGTAAAACGGATGACTGGCTGGCGGCGGTTAATTTCACTACAACAATTCCTTCTTCAGTAAATCCTTTTGAGTTAATGCCATTCAAACTTCCCATCAAAGCATTTTTAGACCTGGGCAGCAATGCAGAGGGTTGGAAAAAAGATGCGCCATCAGGCAGATTTCTTTATGA
>JBDSYV010000279.1:0-6977 GCA_040110925.1 Ferruginibacter sp.
CTCCTTGGCCGGCTTGGCCGCAGTGTTTCCATCAGTGGAACAGAGATTCAACCGGTTAAAATTGTAAACCCATTTAAACGCTTTTCAGGAAAGATAATTCGGCATATTGAATGTGTTCCTCTTGGTTTCGGAGAATTTGAAAACATGGATACTGTCAAACTTACACTGCCGGAAAAAATTGCTCATGCGCTACATAAAAACAGCCGGGTTCACCTGATCAACAACAATCTTTTTTTTAAAAAAAATGAAGCCCTCTCACCTTTATTACTTGCAGATAATGAAAAATATTTAAGGGAACTTCCTTTTTTGCAGGATTCAAGAATAGTTGTTATGAATGCGCCGGGAGCGCCAGATTCTGTAGATATTATTGTCGTCACCCAGGATGTATTTTCCATAGGTGCCAGTGGTAGCATAAGTTCCAGCAGGGCCAAAATTGAATTAAGTGAAGAAAACCTCGGTGGTACAGGAAATAAACTTACCATTTCCGGCCTGTTTGATAAAGATCGTACACCATCTGCAGGATGGGGTGCAGAATTTATTAAAAGAAATATACGTGGCAGCTTTTTTAACTGGACCACAGGTTTTAAAAGCTTCAATAATACATTCAATACTGGCAGACTGGAGGAGAACAATCTATACACCCTAATAGAAAAGCCAATGATAACAAGGTATACAGAGTGGACTGGAGCAGCTGAATTATCCTATAACAAATCGGTTAATCGATATTTAGATTCATTCTATTTTTCTGATTTTCGTTACAGGTACATAAGGGGAGATGTTTGGGGTGGCTATAATTTTGGCTCCAAAAGTGGTAGAGAAAAAGATTCAGAACAAAGGCTCCGGCATTTTGTAGCGGCAAGAAAATTTTACAATCATTTTTATGATGTGCCGCTTAAGTACGATACGGTTTACAATTATAATTATGCTGACTTGAATGCCACTTTATTTTCATATTCGCTTTACAGGCAAAATTTCTACCGCACTAATTTCATATATGGGTTTGGCCGCTATGAAGATGTTCCTGAAGGTGTTAATGCCAGCATAATTGCTGGTTTTACAAACAAACAATCCGTTAAAAGAGCCTATTATGGATTTGAGTTTGATTGGACCAGGTATAATACGCACAATCATTTCAGCTCATATACATTTAGAGCTGGTGGTTTTGTAAACAAAAAGACCTGGCAGGATGTGGATATTTTATTGGGCTATAATCGTATCACTAAATTGAAAACACTGAGTAAGTGGTGGTATAACCGTCACTTTATAAATGTTTCATTAACCGAACAAGTAAAGCCTTTTTTAAATACACCTTTATTACTTACGAGTAATTTTGGTCTACCATACTTTGGCAACGGAACAAATGAAGCGGACTTTCGGGGCACTGCAAAAATGGAATCAGTTTTTTTTCATTTAAGAACATTTTTCGGATTTCGGTTTGCGCCATTCGTATTTGGAGACTTTACTTTGCTTAAGCCTATCCGTGAAAGCTTAGAAAAATCAAATGGATATAGTGCCCTGGGTGCAGGGATAAGAACCAGGAATGAAAACCTTGTTTTTGGCACTATTGAATTAAAAGGCTATGTTTTCCCGAGAGTTACACCCGGTATGAAAAACTGGAAAGTAGATGTGACCACAAAACTCCAGTTTAAGTATAATAGCAGTTTTATCCGCAAGCCGGATTTCATCCTGGCAAATTGATTGGTATGTATTCAAAAGAAGAATCCTCTCTTTGGAAAAGTCGTTTCTGGACAAGTTTTGGTCAATATATGTCCCCCGTGCCTTTTTCATCAGGTGAAAAACTAAACTGGATTAATTATAAAACCGGTGGTAAGCATATTTTTTTTAAAATGCACGCAGATACTGAAGGTGCTTTGGTTAGCATAGACCTTGTGCATCCTGATGAAGAAGAACGTTTCTCCTTTTTTGAAAAATTTAGATCATTGAAAAAGATGTTGGAAGATACCCTGGAAGAAAAATGGATTTGGGAACAACATGCCCAGGATATAAATGGTAAGTACATCAGCCGCATTTATAAAGCTTTGGCAGGAGTAAACCTGTTTAATGAAAATGATTGGCCCGCAATCATTTCTTTTTTTAAACTCCGGATTTTAAAATTTGATAAATTCTGGGAAGAATACCAGGCATTTATTCTTAACTGAATATATAACTTTGAATTATTTTTGAACAAGACTTATTAATATTTGTTTCACCATAAAAACATATTTATGAACTTTATTAAAACTGCTTTTATTCTTTTATCTTCTGCTGCTTTTATTTCAGCCTGTAACGAAGCTAACAAAGACAAAAAAGATGAAATGATTACAGAAAAACAAGTGAGCATTAAAGAAGAACCTGTAAGTTATTCTGCGGACTCAGTAAATATGAATGGGTATGTAACCTATAATGAAGCTGACACTGCCAAACGCCCTGTAATATTGATTGTACCAGAGTGGTGGGGATTAACAGATTATCCTCGAAGTAGGGCAAAGCAATTAGCAGAATTGGGTTACCTGGCTATGGCAGTAGATATGTATGGTGATGGAAAAACAGCCGAAAATCCTCTTCTTGCCGGAGAACTTAGCGGCCCGTTTTATAAGGATTTTGCTATGGCCAAATCACGTTTTGATGCTGCAGTTGCAAAGATTAAAACTTATCCACAGGCAGATACTACCAGAATTGCAGCTATTGGCTATTGCTTTGGAGGCGCACAAGTCCTAAATATGGCAAGGCTTGGTGAAAATTTAAAAGGGGTAGTAAGTTTTCACGGCAATTTAATTGGTGTAGCACCGGATAAAGAAACATTAAAAGCGGATGTACTGATTTGTCATGGCGAAGAAGATAAGTTTGTTCCAGCCACTGAAGTAACTGCCTTCAAAAAGCAAATGGATTCTATTGGTGCCAGTTATACTTTTAAATCATATCCTGGTTCTACACATGCATTTACAAATCCTGCGGCTACAGAAAAAGGCAAGCAGTATAATATTCCAATTGCCTACAATGCTGCAGCAGATAGCGCTTCATGGAATGATATGAAAGTTTTCTTCAACAAAATCTTTAAATAATTTCTTCAGTGCAGGCTGGCAAAACCTGTCGGCCTGCATTATAAACAGCTTTAAGGATAATATTCTTATCAATCCTCAAAAAATCTGCTGTAAATCCTTCTTTAATACTGCCAGTTTCATTTTCTATACCCATTGTTTTTGCAGGATAAAGAGAAGCCATGCGAATTGCTTCAGCTACATCTATTCCAACTAACCGTACACAATTTTGCACGGCTTTCAGCATCGTTAATGCAGAACCGGATAAGGTTCCATCGGGCAGCACATATTTTTCCCCTTGCAATTGATGCGGATATACGCCTTCAGAATTGGTAACCGCATCAGTAATTAAAAATAATCGCTCCTGCATGATTTTTTTTGCCAGCGCAATTATTTCAAAATTTACATGGAAGCCATCGGCAACAATACTTGCCATAGCTTGCGGATGCATCATGGCAGCTGTGGCCAGTCCTGGTTTCCTGTGATGCAGCGCCGGCATGGCATTGAAGAGATGCGTTACCAGGTTTATGTTTTTATCAAAAGCATTTATGGCCTGTTCATACGTTGAATCCGAATGCCCGATAGACATTTTTATGCTATAACTTTTAATCATATCTAGGATGGCCCCATCGCAACATTCGGGTGCAAGTGTAATAAGTTTAATGATGCCTTTTCCATATTCCAACAATGCTTCTACATCTTTATAAACAGGCTGCTTTATAAACGATTCGATATGTGCTCCACGTTTTGTTGCATTGATAAACGGGCCTTCGAGATGCAATCCATGGATGCCCGGTAAGCCTTGTTGCTGGTATGCTTTAATTGCATCAATACTTCGATACATTATTTCTTCACTGTTAGTTGCAATGGTAGGAAGTATAGTAGTTGCGCCGCCCTCGAGGGAATAATCATACATGGCTTTCAATGATTCTATTCCAGGGTTATCAGCAAATAATTCTCCATTGCCGCCATAAACTTGAATATCAATAAAACCAGGACTACAATAATCCCCTTCAAAATCTATTTCAGCATCGAATGTATCCTGTACATCAAAGGAAAATTTGCCATCCTTTATACAAATATTAGAAGGAATTAGGTCATCTCTTTCTCCGCATATAATTACATTCTTTATTAATAATTTCATTTAGCAATGCTATTTATTTTCCTCTAATTGTGCCGTGCTTATTTCATTACTTAACAATTTGCCAAATGCTGCCCATCGTTCAGCAACAGGATATTTTTCTATATAATTTTGAATGAGTTGCATTCCATGATTGTAATTGATAACATAGCCCCGGTATTTCCTGGTAAAGCTTATTGATTTTTTTGCCGTTTCCTCGTTATTCAATGCATATTTTTTAAGGTAGTTTATGGCAGTGTCTTCGTTCATTGTGTTGTTAATAATACCTCTTGCCACTTCGTTTCGGGCAAATGCCAGCTTTGATTTTAATGCCAGTGCTTTAAAATAAAATTCAATCCCCGTTGTATCTAATCCTGCGAGCGGAAGTAAAACATTTTTTGCAAAATCAATTTTTTCCTGGCCCGGAAAAGCTAATTCAATACCGTAATTGGCGCTGCCTTCTGCAATTAATGACTGAGGGCTAAACAGTGGATACATGGATATTTCTACCCAACCCTTATCTCGGTAAAGATTTTTTTCCAGCAACATATTATAAACATGGTGACCCGGATAACTTTCGTGACTTCCTACATCTATCACCCGTTCAATAAAAATTTTATTTTCCGTGTTTATCTGTATCAGGCTTGTATAGTTTCCTTTGTACCAGTTGTATCCACTCCACGATTTATTGGTTACATATTCAAGGCTAAATTTCTCTTCTGCTGGCAATGAAAAATACTGCATGGTTCTTTTTCTTGATTCAGCAATAGCAGTTTTAAAAACGGTATCAAGCTTTGCTGTTGGTATTATGAAACGATTGGCGAGTTGCTGAAACCTGTCCTGGATAGCGCCTTTACCAGGTAGTAAACTATCCAGTGAGGCAAGCACTTGCTGGAAATGCGCTTGCGTATAAACAGGGGCAGACGTTCCGAATAATTCTTTGCACTCTTTATCAAAATCATCAAATTCTCCACTGAAGATTTTTATCCGCCTTCCATAAGCTACCAATTGTTCTGAAATCCATTTTGCCCTGTGACTGATACTATCGGCATCATTGCCTGTGATTAAATTACCGCAATCTTTTATTAATGCATTTACTTCTGCAAGTAAGCTATCTTTTGGAAATACAGTTGCTGGAGTACCAATTGGTTTTAATGAATCCGGTCCATAATATGCATCTACAAAATCAGCATCATATTGGCCGATTTTTAAACCCAGGCGAACATATTTTTCTGCAAGTAAATTCACATCATTTTCCTTATCTGCATTTTTGTCGTTCCCACTACAGCCAGCTAAAAAAAGGATTAACCCCAGGTATAAGTATTTCATGTAATTATATTTTTTGTCCATTATCAAATGTAATAAGTAATGCCTGAATTTATTTTGCAAATAAACTGATTAAGATGCATTTGAAAGTTTTGTGAGTTGTAGAAGTTTCATGGAGGAAAAAAACCTACAGCAATAAAATTACTGAAAGCTATGTGGGGAATATTTCAAGGGCTGGAAATATTAAAAAAGGCAATAAATCATTCCCTTTGATAAATTGCTGCTACCATTTAATAGAAGAATACAGGGATGGAAAGAGGTTCCTTTTATCTTGCATCCTATTGAATGTCGTTCACATGAAGGTTGCTAGAGAGAAAATAATTGACTTTGCCATACTTTTATTAGTTATAGCCGCTATGTTATTTCTGGCAATAATTTTATAAGGCTAAAAGTATTAAGGGTTTAGGTACAGTGGATGATCAGGATAAAGGGTTTACTCTTAACTGAGGGACCGTTTTTTTGCAGATAAAAAACTGGATTCCATTACCTTTGCGCCCATGACAATAGAACAACTTAAGGCTCTGAGAGACCGCACAACGGTGTTGAGGAGATTTCTTTGACGTAGATAACAGAGAATCTAAAATAGAACAAGACAAACAACTTTCACTTTCTCCCGGCTTTTGGGATGATAATGCCCGTGCCACTTCCATTTTAAAAGAAACTAAGGTAAATGAGTACTGGGTTACTATGTTTTACACTGTGCAAACAGCCGTAGAGGATTTTGCTGTTCTCTTTGATTTCTGGAAAGAAGGCGAGGCAACCGAGGAGGAAGCAAAAGCTGCATTCAAAAAAGCCAACGAACTCATTGAAGAAGCAGAATTTAAAAGTACGCTCAATGAGCCCGAAGATGCATTGCCTGCCGTAATAGAAATAAACAGCGGTGCCGGTGGTACCGAAAGCCAGGATTGGGCAGAAATGTTGGCACGCATGTATCGCATGTATGCTGAAAAGCAGGGCTGGACGGTAACAGAAATTGACTGGCAGTGGGGGGATGGTGCAGGAATAAAATCATGCACTTACCAGTTTGACGGTCCCTTTGCCTTTGGTTTTTCTAAGGCAGAAAGTGGCGTACACCGCCTGGTACGTATATCTCCCTTTGACAGTAATGCCCGCAGGCATACTTCATTTGCCAGTGTGCATGTGTACCCGTTGGTTGATGACAGCATAAACATAGAAATAAACCCTGCCGATGTGAAAATGGAAACCAGCCGAAGCGGTGGTGCAGGCGGGCAGAATGTAAATAAAGTTGAAACCAAGGTACAGCTCACGCATATTCCTACAGGCATTGTGGTGGTATGCCAGCAGGACAGGAGCCAGCTCGGCAACCGTGAACTTGCCATGCAAATGCTCAAAAGCAGGCTCTATGAAATTGAACTCGAAAAACGCAATGAGCTACGTGATGCAACTAATAGCAAGAAGAAAAAGATAGAGTGGGGCAGCCAGATACGGAGTTATGTTTTTCATCCTTATAAAATGATAAAGGACCATCGCAC
>JBDSYV010000280.1:0-7638 GCA_040110925.1 Ferruginibacter sp.
TCCACCAATTTTCTTACAAATTCTATTTGTTCTTCCCTTGTCATTGACATTTTTAAAAATGAAGAAGGGAACACCTGGTTCCCTTCTTACTGTTTCTTATTTCCGGTGCAAATATAAAGAAGCTAAGTATAACTGCCAAATTGTTTAGGGAGTTAGGGGGTTCAATAGGTTTAAGGGGTTCAATAGTTTAAAGTTGACTGATGACAGATGACAGGATAGTTGATAGAATGGAGTGTAGGAGTTTAGGGGTTAGAGGGTTATAGGGTAATAGTTTAGTGAGATCAAAATGTTTAAGAATTATGATATGTAAAAAATTTAACAGGAAGATATTATTGGCCCCAATAACTTTGCAACATGAACATTTTCAGACTTGCATTTGAGCTACTTGCGCTTTATTTATTATACAAATTTATTTTCGAGTTTGTTATTCCCATATACCGGAGTACCAAAACCATGAAAAACAGTATGCGCAATATGCAGGAAAAAATGCAGGAAATGCACAAGCAGCAGGCGAAAACAACAGAGACTAATCCTATACAACCTCAAAAGCAGGCCGCTCCAAAAGAAGATTATATAGATTACGAAGAAATAAAGTAATCATTCATAAATAACAAGGTCTTCAATTTTTTCTCCCGGCACTAAGAGGTGCGTTCTGAATCCTAATGCCTTGGCTGTTTCAATATTATTATAAGAATCATCAATAAATAGCGTTTCTTCAGCCGTGATGCCCGCATCCCGGAGTACAAATTCATATATTTCCTTATTGGGTTTTCGAAGCCCTATCTCATTGGAATACCAGGCTTTGGTAAAAAGTTCACTCAATGATTTATAACCGGTTTGCGCCCGGAACTGTTCTTGAAAAGCAGCCTGGTGAATAATGTTGGTATTACTAAGCAGGAACAATTGAAACCGGGGCTTTAGTTGTGATAAAAATGCTATGCTTCCTAACCGGAAATCCATCAGCATAGCGTTCCATGCTTCGGTAATATCAGTTTTTGATATGCCTTCCTGCTGATGAAGAAGTTGTTTATAAAAATCGTCTTCGCTGATATACCCCGTTTCCAGTTTCTCAAATAATTTATCAGCCGAAAACTGGGAAAACATTTTTTCAAAATGATTAAACCCAAGGTTTTTAAATGCTTCATTTGTTTTTAGATAGTCAATGTCTATCAATACCCCGCCCAGGTCGAAGATGATGTTTTTAAGTTTACTCATGCTTATTGCCAGATTTGTTCCCTGTATTTATTTAACCCAATTGATCTTTGCCTTTTTTACATTATCAGAGTTTGTACCGATCATAATTTCGAATTCACCGGGTTCCCAATCGTATTTTAAATTACTGTTGTAAAATTTCAAATCATCCGGGCTAATGGTAAACGTTACTGTTTTGGTTTCGCCGGCTTTTATGTCCAGCTTTTGAAATCCTTTTAGTTCTTTAACCGGCCTTGTAATGGACCCTACTAAATCCCTTATGTACAGTTGAACTATTTCCTGTCCATTAACAGCGCTATTGTTTTTTATGTCAATTTTAGCGGTAAGCCTTTGATTTCCTTTTAATGAAGTACTGCTTAGTTTTACATCCCCATAAGAGAAGCTGCTATAACTTAATCCAAACCCGAATGGATATAGAGCATCATTGGAAACATCAAGATAATTTGAACGGAATTTTTGAAACCATTTTCCTTCCGGCAATGGACGCCCGGTGTTTTTATGTGCATAATAGATCGGCACCTGCCCAACATTTTGCGGAAATGATGTAGTGAGTTTTCCTGATGGATTTACATCTCCAAACAAAACATCTGCAATGGCATTGCCCGCTTCGGTACCGCCAAACCAAACATTTAATATTGCAGGCACATTTTCCGATTCCCATTTAAGTTCCATTGGCCTTCCTGCAAATAAAACCAATACAACCGGCTTTCCGGTTTTCACTAACGCTTTCAGCAACTCTCTTTGGGCATCTGGTATCCGTATGTCTGTGCGGCTGCTGCTTTCGCCGCTCATTTCTGAGGCTTCCCCTAATGCAGCAACAATAACATCTGCCTTAGCCGCTATGGCAAGCGCCTCATTAAGCAAAGCTTCCGCTGTGCGATTATCCCGGTGCAATGACCGGCCGAACATTGTTGCTCTATCCTCGTACAGGGAATCATGCATAAGGTTTGAACCCCTAGCATATAACAAAGTAGTATTGCTACCTAAGGCAGTTTGCAAACCCTGTCTTACAGTAATGGCTTTACTAAGATCAGTAGCTACACTCCAGGTACCCGGCATATTTTCTTTGCTATCTGCCAATGGACCTATCAATGCAATGGCTTGTGATTTTTTTATTGGTAAAACGTTCCCCTGGTTTTTAAGCAGGACAAAACTTTCTGCTGCGATATGTCTTGCTGCATGAAGATTTGCGGGGCTGAATATCTGTGCCGCTGCCCTGGCAGAATCGCAATAACGGTAGGGATCTTCAAACAACCCAAGTTTATATTTTGCCTCCAGTACAAGGCGGCATGCATCATTGATTTCTTTTAGAGTAACCTTTCCCTGCTGCAAAGATTTTTGTAAGGTGGTTAAAAACCCTTCACCCACCATATCCATGTGCACGCCTGCCCTGAGCGCCAATGCGGACACTGCCTGCAGATCTCCCATTCCATGGTCTATCATTTCATTAATGCCTGTATAATCTGTAACAACAAAACCTTTAAAGCCCCATTGATTGCGCAGTACATCCGTCATTAAAAAGCGGCTACCCGTAGCAGGAACGCCATCTACTTCATTGAAGGATGCCATCACCGATCCAGCACCTGCATCTACTGCAGCTTTATATGGCGGCATATAAACATTAAACATGGTAAGCCTGTTCATATCCGTGGTATTGTAATCACGGCCGGCTTCGGCAGCACCATACATCGCAAAGTGTTTAACACAGGCCATGATGGTATTATTATTTGAAAGGCTTGCGCCCTGGTAACCCTTCACCATAGCCTTAGCAACTGCAGAGCCAATGTATGGATCTTCTCCGCTGCCTTCTGCAATGCGGCCCCAGCGGGCGTCGCGGCAAATATCCACCATAGGAGAAAAGGTCCAGTTAATACCATCGGCGCTGGCTTCTTCAGCAGCTATTCTTGCGCTTTGTTCTACCAGTTTCATATCCCATGTGCATGACAAGGCCAGTGGAATAGGAAAGGTAGTCTGGTAACCATGTATGACATCCATTCCAAAAATCATAGGGATTTTAAGCCTGGATTGTTCCACTGCTACCTTTTGAACATCACGGATCTTAGCGCCGGATTTTATATTGAACAGCCCGCCTACCTGGCCTTTTTTTATTTTGCCGGCAATATCAGAATTAGAAGCCTGGCCGGTTACAATATCACCTGATCCCGGAAGATTTAATTGCCCTATTTTTTCATCAAGCGTCATTTTTTGAATAAGGTTATCAATGAAGCTTTTCATTTTGGTATCATTGCCCTTTTGCGCCTGCGCATGAATTGAGCCTATCAGCAAAATACCTATCACAACAAATTGCATCCTTTTCATATTCATTATTTTTTATTTTATTAAATATGGTTGTATTTGTTTTTGCCAGATGGCATAACCTTTTGCATTCATATGTAAATCATCTTCCAGGAAAATGTCTTTCTTTGGCCTGCCATCACCACCAAGCATAGGTTCCCAAACATCAATAAACATATCGTTTCTTTTATTTTTACGATGAAGGTAATTTTTAATAAGTTTATTTCCTTCCATCATTCTATCCCTCATATGCCAGCGGCTTGGACTTGGCTTTAATGAAACAAAAAGTATGGGTGCATTACCCAGGTTCTTTTTTATATCCCAATACAATTTAAGGAACCTTTCAAAAACGATTTTGCCCGTAACTGATGAATCACCTGCAATATCATTTTCACCGGCATAAATGACTACCTGCTTAGGCTTGTAGGGAAAGATAATATCCCGTTCATAACGTATAACATCAGTTAAGTAGGAACCGCCAAAACCACGGTTTATGATAGTATATCCCGGGAAATAATCCTTCACATCTTTCCACATTCTGAAGGATGAACTGCCGACAAACAAAATTGCCCGGGCAGGCGGAAACGAAATACTGTCCATCTTTTTAAATGCCTCAATCTCGTTGTAATATGGCGCTAGCTGTGCCACGGAACCGGGCAGGTTTATAGCCATGCAGATGCAAAGCGCAAGAACTGATCTGATTATTTGTTTATAAAGTTTCAATGCTTTTTCTTTTAGGTGGTAAAATTTGCAAATACAGGAAAATGATCTGAAGGATATTTTAAATCAATGGAATCAGTGATGGATACAAAACTGTTAACTGAAATATTCTGGCAACCGATTCACAGATTATTTTATTAGCCACCGATTCACAGATTATTTTATTAAAGTTGAATTATTTTATTCATTAAACCTTGGTTGCCTTCTCTCCCTAATCTGTGAATCTGTTGCCCTCTCTTTCATTAAACTATTCAGATTAAAAAGTTTTTGATACGGGATATTTTTTGGCCACCGATTCACAGAGTATTTTCTTTAAGTTGAATTATTTTATTCATTAAATCTTGGTTGCCTTCTCTTCTTAATCTGTGCATCTGTGGCTATATATTTTATAAAATTATTCGCTTATACTCCAAAGATTTTTCATGAAAATTCAGCAGCAACCCCAATTTTAATTTTGATATTGCCAGGTAATTTATTACCTGTGCATAATGATCTTCCACAATTCCTTTTTTAGATTTTAATTCCAGTATTAGTTCATTATTTACAACAATATCTGCATAAAATTTATGTGGTAAAATTGTGGTTTTATAATGTACCGGGTATTCTTTTTCCCTAACGTATGGAATGCCCTGTTGCTTTAATTCGTATTCAAAGGCATCTTTATAAACAATCTCTAAAAATCCTTTGCCTAAAACCCTATGTATTTCCATACCAATACCAATCACTTTGTAAGTAAGTTCCTTTAAAGGAAAGTTTTCGATTTCAAATTCTTGTTGCATAATTGATAATTTTAAAGTTGCACTGAAAGTTTTCAGCAGAGATTACCATAGTATTGATTTGCCACAGATTCACAGAGTATTTTATTGGCCACAGATTCACAGAGTATTTTCTTTAAGTTGAATTATTTTATTCATTAAACCTTGGTTGCCTTCTCTTCTTAATCTGTGCATCTGCGGCTATTTCTTACTCTTAATTCGTTGCTATATATTCAAATCCTAATTTTTCCAGACCCAATTTTATTTCGGGGCAGCTCATAAACAGTTTCCATAATAAACCAGTACGATAGTTTTCCATCATTACAATGGCCGGACCCTGGTCTATTGCCAGGTAATGTGGTGGATACCAACCGGCAGTTTCATTAAAGGCATCATAAAATCCATAGATGCCCCATAGCTTTTCTTTTTTCTCATTATACCAATATTTCATTGCAGCCATTGATTGCACAGGTGTATATGGAAAAGATGACAAGGCAGCAGTAGGAGAAATAACGCCAATATCCGCCGTTTCCGAAGGCGCATGACCTGAATAACCATGTACAGAATAGCTTGATGTTAGTCCCCAGTTATTTGGCCCATATCCTTTGTAATTTTTAGGATTGTCAACACACCATTGATAATTGATTAATGACTGCGTGGTATTTTCCACACCGTAGTCAGCATATTTGTCTTTCAGCCCGCGGGGATCCAAACCGAGGTAAGAATAATGTGCCCAAAAAAGCGGGCCACCATGAACAGCATCGCCTTGGTGGTGTAACCGGAGTTTATAATTACGATAAGCTGGCGGATTAATATTTATTTTACCATTCTCTGCCCAGCCTTGATGGTAAACTTCTGCCGGAACGCTATGCGTGGGCGAAGATGCAGCGAGTACATACATAATCAAACATTCATTATAACCATGAACTTCAAAATTAATTCGCCAACCATTGGACGGGCTCCAGTGCCAATACAGCACATTCTTTCCATTGCGATACCAGTCGAACTCCACCTGCTTCCATAATGTATTAATTCGCTGAGCAAGCTTTTTCTCCGCAGTATTTCCCTCAGCAAAATATTGACGTACACATAAAAGGCCCTGTATCATAAAAGATGTTTCCACAAGATCGCCGCCATCATCATATTTACTAAAAGGTTTTACTTTTCCTGTTTCGCCATAAAACCAATGCGGCCATGCCCCATGAAACCGGTCGGCAGTTTCAAGAAAGTGGAGAATTTTTTCCATTCGTTCCAGTCCTTGTTGCCGGGTAATGAACCCTCTTTCAATTCCTACAAGAATCGCCATCACACCAAACCCACCGCCACCGCTTGTTACGGTGCTTTTATCATTTTGAGGATAGATATTATCTGTATGAAACCTTTCCCTGGCAAGGCCACTGGTAGGTTCGGCACCATCCCAGAAATAATTAAACGTTTGCTGCTGTACTATTCGAAATATGGAAGTATCAGAGGAATTAATTACAGTTGATCCTGCAGTAGTAATTTTTTTTACATTCCGGCAACCATCAATTCCAAAACTGGAAATTGCAATAATGACAATATAGAAAAAATTTTTCATCTGCTTCTACAATTTATTTAACCAGTCATAAAGATATCAAAGGGAAGATTTTAGAGACAAGCTGCCCTGTTTAAACAGTGTAGGGGTGTAACAAAACTATAAATAAGGCGCAGTGAAACCAAGGCGTCGCATGCCGTTCTTTATTTCTGGTGCCGATGTAAATAAGTTCCATAATAATCCACTACGGTAATTTTCAATCATCACTATTATTGGTCCCTGGTCTATTGCTAATGTAGAATTGGCAAACCATGGATCACTTAATTTAAATGCATCGTAAAAGCCATATTCACCCCACAGTTTATCGCCAAGTTTGTAATAAAAGAATTTCAATGCATTCATAGATTCAACAGGTGTATAGGGCATTGAAGATAATGCTGCCGTGGGCGCTATTACACCTTTATCATTATTGGGTTCGCTGGCGCTATAGCTTCCGGGAATATCACTTGCCGTGAGGCCCCAGCAAAGATTGCTATAACCAAACCATCCACGTGGATTGGCTTTGCAGTATTCATAATTGATCTTTGTATGATTAGTTGTTTGAACCTGGTAGTTGGCATAAACATCATTTAATCCATTTGGATTTATACCCATAAAAGAATAGTGTTCAAAAAATAACGGACCGCCATTGGAAGGGCCAAGTGGTAAAATATAACCATAATATGAATTGCCATTCCGGATTGATCCATTACCTGCCCAGCCATTATCATAAACTATTTTTGGAATAGAATCTGTTTGCGATGAAGAGGCGAGAACATAAGTTATCAATGCCTCGTTCCAGCCTCTTACCTGGGCATTAATTATCCAGGCTTTATCAGGACTCCAATGCCAGTATAAAACGTTTTGGCTGTTTTGGCGAAACCAGTTCCATTCTACGGCATTGTAAATATTTTTGATTTTATTTCGCAAATCCGTTTCTGTAGCATCTGCCAGATTAAAATATTGTTTGGCACAAATTAATCCTTCTAAAAGAAAAGATGTTTCTACAAGATCTGCCCCATTATCATTACTGCTAAATGGCAAGGTTGCTCCCGAACTGCCATTGATCCAATGTGCAAATGCGCCGTGGTAGCGGGTCGT
>JBDSYV010000281.1:0-17673 GCA_040110925.1 Ferruginibacter sp.
CCTTGCAGGCAAAGCTTAATACAGCAGGCATTATAAACCAATATGTATTTTATCCCACTGGCGGCCATGGCGATTGGGATAATGCCACTTATTTTGATGCATTTAATAAAGTGCAGGCTTTTATTACTCTTAATGTTCCATAAGTTTTTTATCACAACAAATCTTTCACAACTGTTGCTTTAATTTGCAGGTATGAAGAAGCTGTTGTTTATTTTGCTGTTATCTGTTTATGGTTTTGCTGCCAATGCCCAGGGCGTAGAACTTTATCACAAGGCAGCCTTGAAGGCCAACCAGGATAAACTTTACAGGAATCTGGTGCAGAATACCATCAACAAAAATTTATCAAAACCACTTAAGGACAGTACAGAAGATTATTGGCAGGATGCTTTCCAGGCCATGGAAGTTTTGCAATACAAAACCAAATGGATTGATGGTAAAATTAATGCTGCAGGCGATTATCTTATTTCAGGAACTGTTGCTTTTCAACGGGCATTTTTAGAATTAATTTATGCTCACTACCCGGCAAAATTCAGGCAACCTGTTCAACAATTATTTACACAAACTACGGATGCAAAAATATTTGCAATGTGTGCCGTTTACCTGCTTAAATCAGATAGCACAAAAGAGAACAACAATTTTATAGCTGTGAAAACAAAGCTGAGATTACAGGAAGCCCCTGCAAACCCAATTCTTTTAGAATTGCAGCGGTATATTGCCGGATTTAACCAGCCTGTAAACTCACCTGATATCTCCGGATTTTTTCAAAAAAATTATTTGCCTGGTAATGTATTGTTGATCAGTTTTCAAAGAAAAAACCGGGACTACCCGGGGCTGGTTATGGTAAGAGATGGAGCAGGGAATTTTATAAAGGACTCTTCCGGGAATTATTTTTCTGTGCCGCAGCTTGCACGCTCGGTTAGCAACCTGCCTGCTTTTCTTACTAATGGAAATACACCCCAGGGCATTTTACGAATGGACAAATTTGATGTATCCGTTTCTTCATTCATTGGTCCAACGCCTAATTTACAACTGAGCCTACCGTTTGAAAAAAAGGTATTTCATTTTTTTCAAAGTCAAAATGAAGCTGACAGCATTTGGAATATTGAACGCTACAAAAAACTTCTGCCGGAAAAATTAAGAAATTATATTCCTCTGCAGCAAGCATGGAATGCAGGCATGGCCGGGCGCACGGAAATTATAGTACATGGCAGCACAGTTAATCCTGCTTACTATAAAACAGAAACTTATTATCCGCTCACGCCTACGCAAGGCTGCCTGACCTCAAAAGAAGCCTGGAGCCCTTTAACTGGAAAAAGAATAGAAAGTGATCAGCAGCAACTTGTTTATGCAATACTAAAAGCTGGAGGTGCAAACGGGTATGCAATTGTAATTGAAATTAATGATGAGCAAAAGCCTGTTCATGTAAAAGATATTTTGAATTATCTAACGCATTAAAACGGGTTTCCAAACTTATCTAATTTGAATAACCAGACATCAGATCCTCCATAAGATACCAGGCCAGTTAAACTTCCGGTATTAGAGCTTGCAGTAAGACTGCCAAGAATAATACTTCCATCCCCATTTACTATTGAACGATTTGTAAATTCATCAACTGTTCCTCCATATAATTTTTGCCAGAGCGTATTACCATTCAAGTCAAGCCTTATAATCCACGAATCATTGACATTGAAGCCATTGTTTGCTATATTTAATGTACCTGTGTTACTTGAACTAGAATTGCCGCTTACAATAAACCCATTATCTGGCAATTGGGAAATTGTATATAAATATTCAGCATTAGATCCACCCAATAGTTTTTGCCATTGAAGGTTTCCATTTCCATCCATTTTTATCATCCAACCATCGGACCCACCATTATTGGTGGTGCCGGTTAATGTTCCTGTATTTAAAGAAGCAGCATTGCCGCAAAAAATAAAACCAAGATCTGAAGTTTGAGTAATATGAAAAGCATATTCCTGCAATGAACCACCTAATAGTTTTTGCCATATTAGGTTTCCTGCTGAAGTAAGCCGTAAAATATATGCATCATTTGACCCATTATTTGTTACACCGAGTAAGTTACCTGTGTTGGATGAAAAAGAATTGCCGCAAACAATAAAACTTCCATCAGTACATACTTGCAACCAGGCAAATTCATCATCTAGTGTGCCACCCATTAATTTTTGCCATAAAATAGTTCCGGAAGCGTCTGTTTTAATCAGGTAACCATCAAGATTTCCATTACCATTTATTCCAGTCAAGGTGCCAGAATTAGTTGAAAAACTATGGCCAGAAATAATAAACCCATTATCAGCAGTCTGCTGCACACTATAACCCCTATCAGTACTATTTCCACCAAATAATTTCTGCCATTGTAGATTCCCGGCAGCATCAAGCTTTATTAAAAAGACATCATTCACCCCATTAAAAGTGCTTCCGGTAAATGTACCGTTGGATGAGTTAGTGTAGCCGGTAACTGCATAGCCTCCATCAGCACAAAGAGCAATTGAATTTCCCCCTTCGATCCCACTTCCACCAAATAATTTTTGCCATTCTATTGCACCTTTAGCATCCATTTTTACAACCCAGATATCCAATGTAAATCCGGTAATTCCTATTAAACTACCAGTGTTGGGGGTTTGAGCCCTACCTGTAAAAATAAATCCACCATCGGGTGTTGCTTTCATGTCTGCAAGGGCATCATTGTCTGTTGTGCCGTAGAGCTTTTTCATGGGGAGAGCTGCTCCTATCAAACTGTTAATGCTATTCCAGGAACTGCCATTATAAATTTCCAACTGGCTGGTCGTAGTATTATAGATAACCAACCCGGCAACCGGCGACACAATCACGTCTCTTTGTGAAGTTGTCATGCGGGGTGGTAATAAACCACGGGTGGTAGAAGTCAAATCCAACTGGGCAGAAGTAGCAGGTGTGCTGGTACCAATACCTACCTGCGAAAAAGCTAGTTGATTAATGCTGAAAAATAAAAATGTAATAAAATATTTCATAGTGTTTGTTTTATATAATTAAGGAAACAAAATAGTTTTTTTCTTGATTAGATTAAGCCATATTTATTTTGAATATTCTGGCAATCTATTAAACGGTTGATTTTTTAACTTTTAAACTCCTAAAACTCTTCGAACTACTAACTTTGCCCTCCATGAATCTTCCTCCCCTTGCTGAACGTTTAAGGCCTACAAAACTGGATGAATTAACCGGGCAGCAACATCTTACAGGCAATGGCAGTATTCTCCGTACAGCTATTGAAAATGGGAAAGTGCCCAGCATGATTTTATGGGGGCCGCCGGGTGTAGGCAAAACAACCATTGCACATATCATTTCTCAACAACTGCAACAACCATTTTATTCTTTAAGTGCGATTTCATCCGGGGTAAAAGAAATAAGAGATGTCATTGAAAATGCAAAATCACAAAACGGCGCCATACTTTTTATTGATGAAATTCATCGCTTCAATAAAGGCCAGCAGGATGCAATGCTTGGTGCTGTTGAAAAAGGCATCATTATATTAATAGGCGCTACTACGGAGAATCCATCCTTCGAAGTAAACAGTGCCTTACTTAGCAGGTGCCAGGTGTATGTTTTAAAACCATTGAGTGAAGAAGATTTAATTTATCTTTTAAATCATGCCATTTATGATGACGAAGTTTTAAGCCGTCAAAATATAACGCTTAAGGAAACTTCTGCATTGATTAATATTTCAGGCGGCGATGCAAGAAGAATTTTAAACCTGTTGGAACTGGTTGCAGATGTATTGGGAAACAATGCCGTTATTACAGATGAAGCCGTAATGGAAATTGCACAACAGCGTGTGGCGCTTTATGATAAAAAAGGAGAACAACACTACGATATCATTTCTGCATTTATAAAAAGTATGAGGGGCAGCGATCCTAATGGCGCTGTGTATTGGCTGGCACGCATGATTGAGGCTGGTGAGGATGTAAAATTCATTGCAAGGCGAATGCTAATTTTTGCAAGCGAAGATATTGGCAATGCTAATCCTAATGCACTGCTGCTTGCCAATAATACTTTCCAGGCAGTGAATGTTATAGGCTGGCCGGAAAGCAGGATTATTCTTTCCCAGTGTGCCATTTACCTGGCTACCTCTGTAAAAAGTAATGCATCATACCTGGCAATAAATTCAGCACAGGATGCTGTAAGGCAATATGGAGATTTACCAGTGCCATTACACCTTCGCAATGCTCCTACATCACTTATGAAAAAAATGGATTATGGGAAAGATTATCAATATGCACATAATTATGAAAACAACTTTGCACTTCAGCAATTCCTACCTGACAAATTAGAAGGCAATGCGTTTTATCTACCCCAAAAAAATTCAAGAGAAGAAGAAGTAAGAAAATTTTTAAAGCAACGCTGGAAAGAAAAATATGGATATTAAAATGGATATTGAAAAAAGAGGAGATATTGAGAAATTCCTTCTGAATTTTTATGAAGATGTAAAAGCAGATGATACCATAGGCATCGTTTTTACAAAAGTAGTTCCTATGAACTGGGAGCATCATATTCCTCTGATTACTGATTTTTGGGAAAGCATTTTGCTGGATAATCCTGTGTATAAAAAGAATGCTATGGAAGTGCATTACCATCTTAATAAAATTTTCCCTTTGCAGGAAAAACATTTTACGGCATGGCTGAATATTTTTAACAGGATTATTGATAAAATGTATGAAGGCCCGGTGACTGAACTTGCAAAAAAAAGGGCTGCATCCATTGCTTCATTGATGCTTTATAAAATGACAGGATCTGCAACGATTAAAAATAATACCTGATGCAATTGAAATGGGAATGCCAATATTTTGATGAACTTTCAGCTACCGGGCTATATAATATTCTAAAACTACGGTCCGAGGTTTTTGTTGTAGAACAAAATTGTATCTACCTGGATTCTGATAATAAAGATCAACGTAGTTATCACCTGACTGGCTATTCCGGTGATATTCTAGTGGCTTATGCAAGGCTCTTGCCCCCTGGTATCGCATTTCCTGAAGCGAGTATTGGAAGAGTAGTTACACATCCTCAATACCGAAATACCGGGGCAGGAAAAGCTTTGATGATAAAGGCTATAGGTGCCTGCCGGCAGCAGTTTAACGTAACCAAAATCCGGATTGGTGCACAACTTTATCTAAAAAAATTTTATACTGATCTTGGGTTCATTCAATGCAGTGAAACATATCTTGAAGATGGCATTCCCCATATAGAAATGATGTTGGAGTAATAATTTATTTTCCTTATACAATATTTGTTAAAATTCCCCGTTTTAAAACTGGCTTTTGCCCGTTATATATCCAATATTCTGTAGAAAGACTAAAATGGTTCCTCATGAAATCACCAATACCTAAATATGTACGCAAGTTATTTTGCCTGCTGATTATTTCCACAATCTTTTCCACCACATCCAACGCACAGCACCTTAATTTAGGTAATGGCAAATTTAATATTGAGGCTGGTTTAAATTTCGGCCCCACCTTTTTCCTTGGTGACCTTGGTGGCCATCAGGGTAAAGGAACCACATTTATAAAGGATGTAAACATTCCACTTACCAAATTGATGAAGGGCGCCTTTATTACCATTTACCCTACTGACTGGATTGGACTACGGGTAGCGGGTCAATATACTTATGTTGCCGGTGATGATGCTATAATTAATACCAAGGGTATTGACGAATCCTGGAGAAAACAACGAAACCTGGATTTTCGCAGCAATATGTGGGAAGTTTATGGCGCAATAGAAATAATGCCAACAATGTTATTCAAAAAATATGATGATTACGAACCTCTCCTAAAACCCTATGGATTTATTGGGGTGGGTGTATTTCATTTCGATCCTGAAGGTTCAATTACAGATGCGAATGGAGTGAAAAGATGGTACAAACTTCATCCTTTAAGAACTGAAGGCCAGGGCATGAAAGAATATCCTGAAAAAAGACCTTACAATCTTACTCAAATAAATATTCCATTGGGCGGAGGCGTTAAGATTGCAATTTCAAAAAGGATAAGTACTGCAGTTGAATTATTATACCGTAAAACCTTTACTGATTATATTGATGATCTAAGTACAACCTATATAGATCAAAAATATTTCGCAGATTATCTTTCTCCTGCAGACGCTGCCATTGCAAGAAAAATTTCGGATAAAACTGTTGGCATTGTAACACCTGGTGTAACAAGGTATGCACCCGGTGTTCAGCGGGGAAACGCAAAAAACAATGATGCATATTTTTCTTTCGTATTAAAGCTTGGAGTAAGGTTAGGTAATGTAGGAAACGGAGAACAAAAAAATGTAGCAAACCAGCGCAGGTGCCCTCATTTTTATTAAAAATATTTACCTGGTTTCATTATGAGAAAAACCAATAACATTCAAACTACAGTTTTTAAAATCGTATTAATTATTGCCTGTGCCATTCTGGTACTGATATATAATAATTCACAAGCCGCAAATGGCGGCATTTTCACTAAAACACATATTAGTTTTAAGCAATTATCTAATAATGATATAAGTCTGAAGTTGAAATCATCTGTGGCTACTCAAATTGAGTTTTATTTATTTACAGCAGATGGAAAACTGGTTAAAAAAATTGAAGCTTCAAATTCATCTGAATCAGTGATAAAAAATCCGGGAATGGGAATTTATCTGTATCAATGCTTTGAAAAAGATAAAGAATTAAAGAGCGGGAAACTTATTTTAGAAAAAAATAAACTCGATTATAATTAAAGATATGTGCAAAGTATATAACTGAAGTACAACCCGGAAACCAATGTATATTCATATACAAGGATACCCCTGAAACCACAATTTTAACTTCGTTACCATGCTTTGCCTTTGTATTTTGAAATCCATGCCTGCCATGGATTTTTTAATTTAATTCATGTTTCAGGTATTGAGCAGTAAAGCTTTCTTTAACATCAACCATTTGTTCGGGTACACCTTCAAACAAAATCCTTCCACCGCCATCGCCACCTTCCGGACCAATATCAATGATATGGTCCGCAACTTTTATCATATCAAGATTATGCTCTATTACCAGCACTGTATTGCCACGGTCCACAAGTTTGTTTAATACATTCAGCAGGTGCTGTATATCCTGGAAATGGAGGCCGGTTGTTGGCTCATCCAGTATATAAAAAGTTTTTCCTGTATCTCTTTTTCCCAGTTCGGTCGAGAGTTTCACCCGCTGTGCTTCGCCACCACTAAGGGTTACAGCACTTTGCCCCAGCGTTATGTAACCAAGGCCCACCTCCTGCAGTACTTTTATTTTACGGTATATATAAGGTACCGCACTGAAAAATTCTACTGCTTCATCTACCGTCATGTCAAGTACATCGCTGATAGATTTTCCTTTGTATCTTATTTCCAGCGTTTCCCGGTTATATCTTTTTCCATTACACTTTTCACAATGCACATATACATCGGGCAGGAAATTCATTTCTATCACACGCATGCCGCCACCTTCACATACATCACATCTTCCACTTTTTACATTAAAAGAAAAACGGCCGGCTGCATAACCCCTGATTTTTGATTCAGGTACCGAAGCAAACAGCGTACGGATGTCAGTAAAAAATCCACAGTAAGTTGCCGGGTTGCTGCGTGGTGTGCGGCCAATCGGGCTTTGGTCTATTTCTATAACCTTGTCAATTTGCTCAAGGCCCTTTATACTTTTATAAGGTAATGCATCTCCCTTTGAGTTGTAACAAAATTTGCTCAGCAAAGGGTAAAGCGTTTCGTTGATTAAAGTAGATTTACCGCTACCACTTACACCTGTTACTAAAATCATTTTGCCTAACGGAAATTTCAATGACAGGTCTTTAAGGTTGTTACCGGATGCTCCTTTTAGTTCAATATTTTTTCCATTACCTTTTCTTCTTTCAGAAGGTACAGCAATATTTTTTTTGCCTGCGAGGTATTGAGATGTTTCAGAGCCGGAAGTAAGCACCTGTGCGGGTGTGCCAGAAGCTACAATTCGTCCTCCATGCATGCCGGCACCTGGGCCAATATCCACAAGGTGATCAGAAGCAAGCATAATATCTTTATCATGTTCCACAACAAGAACACTGTTTCCAATGTCTCTTAAATTCTGCAACGCAGTTATCAGCCGCTGGTTATCCCTTTGGTGTAAACCAATGCTTGGCTCATCAAGTATATAAGTAATTCCCTGTAATTGAGAACCGATTTGTGTAGCCAGCCTTATGCGCTGGTACTCGCCACCACTCAGGCTTTTAGAAGGACGATATAAATTAAGATAAGTAAGGCCTACATTCAGCAGGAAACTTAAACGTTCCCGTATTTCTTTTAATACATCCTTTGCGATAGCATTTTGTTTTTTTGATAACCGTTCTTCCACATCACTAAACCAGGCTGCTAATTTATCCAGGTCCATCCTGCTTAATTCTGCAATATTTTTTTCATCAACTTTAAACCAGAGGCTTTCTTTTTTTAATCTTGTTCCTTCGCAGGTATCACAAGGCCTTAGCTGCATAAACTTCTCAGCCCAGTCACGAACAGATTCGCTGGTAGTTGTGGAGGCAAACCAGCGCTTCACCATATTTACCACACCTTCATATTCTGTTTGATAATATCCGATTCCATCCTGCTCCATATTCATATCCACATCCGTATTGCTTGCCTCATCAATATCTTCTTTGCCATAGAGCAATACATTCATTGCTATTGCTGTAAGGCTTTCAACAGGCTTATCAAGATTTATCTTATGTTTTTTTGCAAGTTGTTGCACCTGTTTGTAAACGTAGGCTTCCCGCTCTTCACCAAGCGGTGCAATTGCGCCTTCTTTTATACTCAGACTTTTGTCCGGAATGATTGAGTCCATATTTACCTGGTACACCGTTCCTAATCCTTTGCAGGCAGGGCAGGCACCATAAGGCGAATTAAATGAAAATGCATTTGGCGAAGGTTCTTCATAACTTATGCCTGTATCAATGCACATCAGTTGTTTGCTGTATTGCACAACATGATTGCTTTCATTCACCAATAAAAACAATAAATCTTTACCCATCTGTAAAGTTTTCTGCACACTCTGGCTTAACCGAACTTTCATTTCAGGTGTAACCTGCAGCCTGTCCACAACTACTTCTATGTCATGAATTTTGTACCGGTCCACCTGCATCCTGGGAACCAGGTCCTGTACTTCGCCATCCACCCGCACTTTTACAAATCCTTTTTTCCGGATGTCTTCAAACAACTCCCTGTAATGCCCTTTGCGCCCACGTACAAGCGGCGCAAGCAAACTTATTTTTTTATTTTTTTGTTTGTCAAAAATGGAATTCACAATTTCTTCTTCACTAAATTTCACCATCTTTTTTCCCGTGTTGTAACTGTATGCTTCTCCTGCACGGGCATAGAGGAGCCTGAGAAAATCATATATCTCAGTGATGGTGCCAACAGTGCTGCGTGGATTTTTGTTCGTTGTTTTTTGTTCTATGGAAATCACTGGGGAGAGTCCGGTAATCTTATCTACATCAGGTCGTTCCATATCGCCCATAAACTGCCGGGCATAAGCCGAAAAACTTTCCATGTACCTGCGCTGACCTTCATTATAAATAGTATCAAATGCCAGCGAAGATTTGCCGCTGCCACTAACACCAGTAAATACTACTAACCTGTTTTTTGGAATTCGAATATCAATATTTTTGAGATTGTGTTCTCTTGCGCCAAAAACTTCTATAAATTCATCAGCCTGGATTTGCACAGGATCCAATCCTTTTTTTTTCGCCATTTTTTACTCCTTATGGTAAAGGTACAAACAAAAAAAAGCCCAATAAGTTATCAACTTCGTAAAAATACATCTATTGTAATTATATGTTTTTTATACCAGCTTTTTGTTATCATGGCAGCATAGTTGCGTCGCAATCACTTCATCGGCATACCTTTTTGCAACATTTTATAAATATTTTTATTTAGCTGCTTCTTAATACTGGTGGGCATCTCAGTGTATAAACTAAACAGCTAATTATACATCTCTTAAAAATATTTTTTATTTTGAACATTTTCTGCCTATATCTTTGCAGCAGATCTTTTACATCTCCGCTGCGGTGGAGAACTTATCAAGAAAGGCAGAGGGTAATGGCCCGATGAAGCCTTGACAACCTGTCCCGATAATATCGGGATAAGGTGCCAATTCCATCCGCCGCGGCGGAGAGATAAGACAGAAGCTATTTAATTTTTTTTCTTCAACATATTAAAAGCTCACCTGGTTTATCGGGTGAGCTTTTTCTTTTTCGAAAAGTTTCTCCGGTTGTTGCACCTGCCTTTCCTGGTAAAAATTTATTCATTTAATCACCGGCTTTTCTCTCTCCCTTCGGGGGATTCGGAGGGGGCCAAAAATCAGGACATCATGAGCAAAGCAACAGAACTTATTCACAGCATCCCGGTTGATCCACTTACTGGTTCCATCAGTGTGCCTATTTATCAAACCAGCACCTTTGTACAGGAATCGCCTGGTGTAAACAAAGGTTTCGATTATGCCCGTACAAATAATCCTACCAGAGCCACTTTAGAAACAATTATTGCAGGCCTTGAAGCTGGCAGTACCGGCATTGCATTTGGCAGCGGGCTTGCGGCTATTGATGCAGTTTTAAAACTTTTAAAAAGTGGCGATGAAATTGTTGCAGTAGATGATATTTACGGTGGGGCATTCCGGCTTTTCACGCATGTGTATGAAAAATTTGGTATAAAAGTTCATTACACCGATACAACAGATGCTGCAAATGTTTTCAACAACCTTACACCTAACACAAAACTTATCTGGATAGAAACACCTACCAATCCTACGCTAAAAATAAGCGATATACAAGCCATTGCTAAAGCTGCTAAGGCTCATGGGTGCTGGCTTTGCGTGGATAATACTTTTGCATCACCTGCCCTGCAACAACCTCTCACTCTGGGAGCTGATATTGTAGTGCATAGTGCTACAAAGTACCTGGGTGGCCATAGTGATTTAATTGCCGGCCTTGTTGTTACAAAAGAAAAAACGCTGGGTGAACAAATAAAATTTATCCAGAATGCCAGTGGCGCTATACTTTCTCCATTTGATAGCTGGCTGGTTATCCGTGGCATTGAAACGCTTCATTTGCGGGTGCAGCAGCACTGCCGAAATGCAGAAGCAATTGCAGAATATTTGCAACAACAGCCCTTAGTTGATAAGTTATATTATCCCGGTCTTGCTACACATCCCAATCATGATATTGCAAAAAAGCAATGTTCAGGTTTTGGTGGTATCGTTTCTTTCAGTTTAAAAAGGGATACCGAAGAAGCTGCTACAAAATTTGTTACAGCCACAAAATATTTTAAACTGGCTGAAAGCCTTGGTGGTGTTAAAAGCCTGCTCTGCCTGCCTTCTGCCATGACACATAAAACTATTCCTGCAGAAAAAAGAAGGGCTGCAGGGGTATCTGATAGCCTAATCCGCCTAAGCGTGGGCCTTGAAGATGTAAAAGATTTAATTGATGATTTGGATCAGGCATTTGAAAAATTGAGTAGAGAAATAAACGTACCTGCAATTGTGGAAAATAGCCTTGTATAATTACTGAAAAAAATAATCATGAAGAAAATTAATATTGGTTTATTTGGATTTGGTGTGGTTGGAACCGGGCTTTATGAAGTGTTACAAAGAACGCCCGGCCTTAATGCAGCTGTTACTAAAGTCTGCATCAAAAACCTATTTAAAAAACGAACTATTGATAATAGTTTTTTCACAACTGATAAAAATGAATTGTTATTGAATGATGATATCAATGTAATAGTAGAATTGATTGATGATGCTGATGCAGCATATGAAATTGTAAAAACTGCGCTGCAACAGGGAAAATCGGTAGTGAGTGCAAATAAAAAAATGATAGCTGCCCATTTCAGGGAACTGCAACAATTGCAGCAACTGCATAATGTATCTTTCCTCTACGAAGCATCCTGCTGCGCCAGTATTCCAATTATCCGAAACCTGGAGGAATACTACGATACAGATTTACTGAACTCCATATCGGGTATTATCAATGGGTCAACTAATTATATTTTATCTGGCATAATGGAAAAGCACCTGAGTTTTAGTGAAGCATTGCTTGAAGCGCAGCAATTTGGTTTTGCAGAGAGAAACCCAACACTAGATGTAGAAGGGCATGATGCGGCCAATAAATTGTGCATATTAACCACACATGCATTTGGAACACCCATATCTCCCCATGAAATTTTATATACCGGTATAACTGCCATAACAAAATCTGGAGTAAACCGGGCAAGAGAAAAAAATCAATGCGTAAAATTGGTAGCCCATTGCCGGAGAATAAAAAATAACCGCCTGGCTGTGTATGTTCTGCCACAGTTTGTAGATAAGGATAATGAATTTTTCCAGGTTAAGAATGAATTTAATGCTGTGCTTACAGAAAGTGTGTTTGCCGATAAGCATTTGCTGAAAGGAAAAGGCGCAGGAGCCTACCCAACTGCTGCTGCAGTATTAAGTGATATTGCTGCATTGCGGTATGGATATAAATATGAGTATAAAAAACAAGGGAAATGTGCCCCGGAAATTGGTTATGATTATTATCTCCCGGTTTTTATAAGTGCAGAAGCAAATATTAAAATACCAAAGGAGCATTTTGAAAGTATTGAAAGCAGTTACACTGAAAAAAACGGGGTTCAGCTTACGGGGATAATTTCTGCACAAAAATTATATACCAACCGATGGTGGCAGCAGGAGGGCATTTCATTAATATGCCTGGAGGGTGAATTGCAGGAGTCAATAGAATATAACATTGTTGCAAGGCGGAGCCTTAGTCTTGCGGGCGTGGATGATTTGTATATCAATGATTAATACTTGGCGCATTTGTTGAATTGGATGCTATATGTTTTTTTCTTAACCTTAAATATATTCATCATGAAGTTCAACATGCAAAAATTTTCACTTTTTTTAAGCAGCTTGCTACTATCTATTATTGCATTTGCGCAGGATAGTACAGTTTCAGCTTCAAGTACCAGTACCTCTACTACTACTACTACAGAAACATGGTACACCCAGCCATGGGCCTGGATAGTGGGAGGTGCAATTTTCCTAATTATCATAATTGCATTGGTAAGGGGTAATAGCAACAGTACTTCTACTACCGACAGGGTTACGGTAACTAAAACAAGGGACACTGACGTTTAGTTGGAGTCTTTATAAGATAAAAAAAATCGTTCAACATATGTTGAACGATTTTTTTTATTAAAGGTTAAATTACTTATTGCTGTTATTACGCAGTAAAGCAACAATTATTATTAGGAAAACTGCGCCTCCCACTATCCATACCCAGGGTTGCATAAATACATTACCGTTATCAGACTTCGTGTTGATACTTACATCAACTTTTTTATCCTGGGCAATGCTTAGCATACTTACAAGTAAGCCCACTAAAAAAAGAGAAAATGATTTGTAAGATTTTTGAATAGTTTTTTTCATGTTTTATGTTTTTTATTAATAATAAAAATGTATGCCAAAGCTCTGCCATTTAAATTTCTTTTCTTTTTAATATTTTTGTGGATTTTTTTCCACAAAAGTATTTGTGTATTACTTATTATTAGTTGAATTACAATTTCCAGATAACCTGGTTACCATTTCCAATTATAAAATTATGGCTTAGTAGTTGTTTATGATTTCTTATCAAGTTAAAAATATTTGTATGAAATTATCTAATTATTTACGTTACTCAATGCTAATCCTTTTATCTATTGGCTTTCAGATGGCATTTTCACAGGATACCAGCACTGTAAAAACAACAGTGACGGAAGTTTTAACCAATGATGAAGCCCTTTGGTATATGCAGCCATGGGTATGGATAGTAGGCGGTATAGCTTTGCTACTATTATTAATTGCCCTGTTTAGCGGAGGAAGAAAAAAAGATAAATCCACCAGCCGCACTGATAAAGTAATTATAACAAAAACAGTAAGAACGGAAACTGACGTGGAAGATTAAATAATTAAAAAACCACATTCACTAATCATAAAAACATATCGTTATGTCAACAAACTCAGAATTAACCGGGGTACTGAATGACCTCATAGAAATCAACAATGACCGTATAGTAGGATACGAAAAAGCTGCGGATGAAACTAAAGGCCTGGATGTAGATTTGAAAGCCATTTTTTATAAGATGGCTGATGAAAGCAGGAAGTATAAATCTGAACTTACACTTGAAGTGAATCGACTGGGTGGAGATCCTGTAACTGATGAAACTACAAACTCCGGTAAAATTTACCGTGTGTGGATGGATGTGAAAGCAACTTTCAGCGGGCACGACAGGCAGTCTGTTCTTGAATCATGTGAGTTTGGCGAAGATGCTGCACAAAAGGCTTACCACGCTGCACTTGCATCAGATGCGGAAATGGATGCTGATACAAGACAACTGATTACTTCACAACAGTCATCATTAAAAACTTCTCATGACCTCATAAAAAAATATAGGGACATGCATAAGGCAGTAAATGCTTAGTGTATATCGACAATAAGAAGAACCCGGATTTTATTCCGGGTTTTTTAATGCCCTGGTTTAGCCTGGATATTTAAATACACGGATAATTTTTACAAAACGGGGAATAAAATAACTATTCATCGGCGAAATAATTACACCCCCATTTTCACCCGAGGCAGAATGTACAAATTTCAAAATACCATTATTATTTTCAGTGATGATACCAAGGTGACCAACAACACCTGAGTTAGGATCCCCCCCGGTGAATAGAATAATATCTCCCCTTTTAGATTCGAGGGATGATACAGGCTTGCCTGCATTGGTAAAATCTTTTGAAACCCTTGGTGTACTGATATTGAATTTTTTAAAACAATAAAATACCAATCCGGAACAGTCGAATCCTTTATCGGGCGAAGTGCCGGCCCATAAATACGGATAGCCTAAAAATGATTCGGCTAAACTTACGACATCATTTGCAACTACATTCTTTGTATTAATTGTTCGTGCAGGAATTTTTTCAGTGAGTACAACGGTACTTTTTATTTCGGTACCTGGCTTAATGGTATAAGTTGTTACTTTTTTTGAACTACTGCAACTGAAGATGCCAGCGGAAACTAACATAAAAAAAACGAGGTAAAGGTTTTTCATGAATTAAAAATAATTGAAAATCACTTTTAATAAATGTTAAGAAAAAATTACGGATACAATTTTCCTTAAGTAACGGATAAATCTTGTGAACAGAAATCTTGCAGGGTCATAATTGTTTTGTCCAAATCATCATAACTGAGCGCATTATTTAAGAACCAGCTTTCATATGCTGAAGGGGGAAGATAGATTCCATTATCAAGCATGTGATGGAATAATTTATTGAACGTGGGAATATCTGCATTTGATGCACTACTGAAATCGGTAATAGGATTATTGCTGAAATGCAGGCTTATCATTGAACCCAACTGGTTGATGACATATGGACGCCCTGATTGTTTTAATACTTCTTCCATTCCTTTATGCAGGTATATGGTTTTTTCTTCCAGTTCTTTATATATGTTGGGATTGTTTTTTAGATCGGTTAATAAAGTGAATCCGGCAATCATTGCAATTGGATTACCGCTTAGGGTGCCTGCCTGGTACACATTTCCAAGCGGTGCAATATGCTCCATAATTTTTCTTTTGCCTCCAAATGCACCCACCGGCATACCTGCACCAATTACTTTTCCATAAGTTACCAGGTCTGCATCTATACCCAAAACTTGTTGTGCACCACCTGCAGCCAGCCTGAATCCTGTCATCACTTCATCAAAAATAAAAACGATGTTTTCTTCATCGCATATTTCTCTTAGTCCTTCTAAAAATCCTTCAGCCGGAAGTATGCATCCCATATTACCTGCCACCGGCTCTATGATGATTGCAGCAATTTCATTTTTATTTTCTGCCACTAATTTTTTTACTGCCTCTAAATCATTGTAAGGCGCATTCAAAGTATCATTACTTACACCAGCGGTTACGCCAGGAACAGTTTGTATATCAAGTGTAGCCATGCCGCTTCCAGCTTTTACTAAAAAGGAATCTGCGTGACCGTGATAATTGCCTTCGAATTTTAATATTTTATTTTTGCCAGTATAACCTCTTGCCAGCCTTATTGCACTCATGCAGGCTTCTGTGCCACTGCTTACCATGCGTATTAAATCTACATTGGGCACCATACTGATGATAAGTTCTGCCATGTCTATTTCCAGTTCAGTTGGCGCACCATAAGAAGTAGAATATGCAGCATATTCCTGGATGGCTTTTACGACTGGCTCATATGCATGGCCTAAAATCATTGGTCCCCACGAAGCGATATAATCAATGAATTTATTGCCATCAACATCATACAGGTATGCTCCTTTTGCATGCTTCATAAATAGGGGCGTGCCGCCCACACTTTTAAATGCACGAACAGGAGAATTTACGCCGCCGGGAATGGAACGTTGGGCTCTTTCAAATAATGTTTTGCTGCTGTTTATTTTCATGATTGATATACTTTAATTAAATGATTTTTACACAACGTGTTTGCTGAATAAAGTTAATGTAGTAAAAGTGAGTGACACAACCGGAGATGATAAAAGGACAGATGTTAAGTTCAAAATAATTAATTCAATCCTGGAAATTTATCCCAGCAATCTTGCGGCATCCTTTGCGAAATACGTTGCTATCAAATCGCCACCGGCTCTTTTTATAGATGTCAAAGTTTCAATGATAGCTTTGTTCTCATCAATCCAGCCACGTTGTGCAGCTGCTTTTATCATGGCATATTCTCCGCTGATATTGTAAACACTAACGGGTACATCCACAGCATTTTTTACTTCACGAACAATGTCAAGATAGGGGAGGCCAGGCTTTACCATTACGATATCTGCACCTTCTTCAATATCCATCAATGCTTCTTTGATTGCTTCAATACGATTTGCATAATTCATCTGGTAAGTTTTTTTATCACCAAAACCAGGCGCACTATCCAGTGCATCACGAAAGGGGCCATAAAAGCATGAAGCGTATTTGGCACTGTAGGCCATGATGCCTGTTTTGGTGTAACCGGATTTTTCAAGGCCTTCGCGGATTGCACCAATGCGGCCATCCATCATGTCACTTGGTGCAACCATATCTGCACCTGCTTCGGCATGGCTGATACTCATTTTAACCAGGGCTTCTACGGTTTCATCATTTACAATTTCACCATCTTTTACAATGCCATCATGGCCATAAGATGAATAAGGGTCAAGTGCAACATCGGTCATCACATACATTTCCGGCACTGCATTTTTAATAGCTTTTATACTACGCTGCATCAGTCCTTCTTTATTCCATGCTTCTTTGCCAGTATTGTCTTTCAGCTCGTCTTTACTTTTTACAAATAGTAATATACTTTTGATACCGAGGCTCCAAAGTTCTTTTACTTCCAAAATAGTATTATCAATGCTATTGCGGTAGTAGCCAGGCATTGAAGCGATTTCTGTTTTCACATTTTCACCTTCATCAATAAAAAGTGGAGCAATAAAATCATTTGGTGTAAGAATAGTTTCTGCAACCATGCTTCTGATAGCAGGAGTAGCTCTTAAAATCCTGTTTCTTCTTTGTAAATACATAATGATTTATGATTTAGGATGTCTGATGTCGATGTATGATTTATGATGTGTGATT
>JBDSYV010000282.1:0-2522 GCA_040110925.1 Ferruginibacter sp.
CCCTGCACGCCATTAAAAGAAGCATTGGTAGGTGCATTGCCTAAAATTACCACACCGGCCCAATCACCGCGTTGTGGCACAGCCGCTTCTGAAGTAAATACAATAGGCTTTACTGCAGTCCCATCTGCAATTATTTTACAACTGCGGGTAATGATAAGACCCCCGTTTTTGCCATTTTCGCCAACTATTTTTGTACCGGGTTCTATAGTAAGAATGGCGCCATTGGTTACATATACCAGGCCTCGCAGTTTATAAGTGTAAGCCGCTTTCAATGTCCTGTTTTCGCTGATACGGCCTTCGAGGATGGTGTTTTCTGTACCGCCTGTGCCATTACCATTAACTACTGTGGTTCCATCTACTTCTATTTTACGGCATCCGAATGATACCGCCAAAATCATCAAACTGTAAAGAAATAATTTTTTCATTTTTGTATTTTTTGTAGTTGTTTCAAATTTTAAGCGTTGCTGATTTAATATTTAAAAACGATACCCGAAACTGATACTTATATTGCTCCCATATTTTCTTTTTATGGCATAGGCATCAATTCCTGCATCATACTTTTTATTCTTATTGATATCTGTATAATAAATAGCGTTCCTGTTTAGGAGATCACTGATATTCAACTTTATTTCACCTTTAGATTTCAATATTTTTTTTGCTACCTGAAAATCAAATACAGGGCGTGGGTTTTCCCATATAGGTGGTTGGTCTCCACCACCCACCAATGAAATTCTGCGGCCAATCTGGTTAAATAATAAAGTGGTGCTGATACCGCTTTTTTCCAGGTCATATTGCAGGCTTGCATTAAGCAAGTAAGGGCTTTGCCCTTGCATGGGCCTTTGTTCATCTGCGCCAATGCCCGTTACCCGGTTGTATATATAAGATACATTGCCTTGCACCGTAAAGTTTTTAAGCGAAGGAATTTTCTCAAGCTTTTTGCGGAATTCCAGCTCTGCTCCAAAACTGTTTGCTTCATCAGCATTTAATAAATTATAGGAAGTACCATCTCCTGATGCTGGATTTATATATGCCTCCAGAGGGTTTTTAAAGTACTTATAAAAAACACCGAAAGTAAATAACTCTCCTGCACCCGGGTACAGTTCATAACGCAGATCAAAATTGGTAACCTTGGTTCTCACCAGGCCTGTATTGCCCGCAACTGTAGCACTCAAATCAAAATCATAAAACTGGAAAATGCTCAGCTCTCTGAACTCTGGCCTTACCACGGTTTGTGATGCTGCCAACCTAATATTAGTATTGTTGTTTACTTTATACGTAAGATTTATAGCAGGTAAATAATCTCTTACCCTGCTATGTACATAACGTGGATCCGACTTACGCATGCTGCCAATCACCTGGTCGTAATCCTCTAACCTCACACCCCAAACCGCACGTATTTTATTAGAAAGCTGGTTATCCATTTGCAGGAAAGCTGCATTGGTAATGGCATTGCCAATGTAACGGTAGCTGGTTCCTGCCAGTTCGTTAAAAGATAATTTACCTGGTCCAAAATTTTCTGCTGCAAATATTTTATCTGCTGATAAATGTTGAAACTGGCTGCTACCTGTAGGATTATATATAGTAAATGCTCTTGAGTCAAACAGCCTGTCTTTCACCTGGAAAAAATATCCTCCTTTAATCGTTTGTGATAAATCTTTAACCTGGATAGTTTTGCTTAAGTCAGCCCCGGCGGTATAAACGTAGTCATTTAAAAAACCATAATACCTGCTGCCGTTTTTTTGCGATGACTTTGAAACAGGAATTAAATTAATATAAGGAGAGTTTACATTTGTTGGGTCTTCCTGTACATACTGTATTCTACGTTGGTCAGGAATGTATTGGTCCAGTATGGTAAAACTTCCGTACCAGTTAAGTTTAGCATTATATTTTTTAATGGAATGCTCACCGGTGAGTTGCGTATTAAAAAAAGTATTGGCTTTAAAGGCCAGTTCAGCTGCCCTAATATTATCCGGAATAGTTCCGTTACGGCTTTCAAAATCCAGCCCATTTCTAAGGGTTGTGTAGTTTGATGTATTTACGTTCAGGATATTTTTAAAAGAAATTTTGTTGTTACTCCCAAGTTGGAGGGTAATGTTGGCCAATGCTCCGGCCAGCACTTCTTTGTTGAATTTTTTATTAAAATAATCAAAATATATATCAGGGATATTATCCTGGAAACGAAGTATCCTGTTTTCAAAAACCGTTTTCTTCATGCTCCTGTTATAGTTGAGGGAAAAAATAGCGGCAAGCTTATTATTTTTACCCAGGCCCTTTTTGAACCCTCCGTTAATAATAAAACTTTGATTCAGATTTACATTAGTACCAGATTTATCTGCCGACCAGGTATTTTTAAATGAAGTTCCCAGGGCAGCTTTTTCGCTTTCGGTCAATGATGCAAAAGTTGATTTATTGGGAAACCCTGCTGGCAATCCCCTGGTACCATCATCATAACCCAGCCAGTCTGTTTTGCCACCTGCATAACTGTAAAAATCCTTCCCCATAGTTTGGGTATTAAAACCTGT
>JBDSYV010000283.1:0-8539 GCA_040110925.1 Ferruginibacter sp.
CCAAAAGAAGGGCCAGAGGAAAAGTATTCATTAAAACATTTAGTAAATCATCTGCAGCAATTATTAGGTCCGGGTTATAAAGTTCTTTTTGCAATGGACAGTATTGGAGAAGATGCCGTACAGAAAGTAAAAGATTTAAAAGCAGGTGAAGTATTACTGCTGGAAAATCTTCGTTTTTATAAAGAAGAAGAAAAAGGCGATGAAAGCTTTGCAGAAAAACTAAGTAAGCTTGGCGATGTTTATGTGAACGATGCATTTGGAACAGCACACCGGGCACATGCATCTACGTCCATCATTGCTAAACATTTTGATGTTGATAAAAAAATGTTTGGCTTGCTGATGGAATCGGAAGTAATTGCTGCAGAAAAAGTATTGCATGCGGCAGTAAAACCATTCACAGCAATTATTGGCGGAGCAAAAGTTTCAGATAAAATATTAATCATTGAAAACTTATTGGAGCGTGCTGATAATATTATCATCGGTGGGGGTATGGCATATACTTTTAAAAAAGCCATGGGCGGTAATATTGGTAAATCATTGTGCGAAGATGACAGACTGGATACTGCAAATGAAATATTGGAAAAAGCAAAAGGAAAGGGTGTGAAAATATTTTTGCCAGAGGATTCAGTAGTTGCCGATGCTTTTGATGCCAATGCAACTACAACCATTACAGAAAGCGGCAGTATTCCCGATGGATGGATGGGCCTGGATATTGGGCCGGTTGCTATACAGCAATTTTCGGATGTTATTGCCAGCAGCCTCACAGTACTATGGAACGGCCCGATGGGTGTTTTTGAAATGGAAAAATTTCAACACGGCACCAAAGCAATAGCAGAAGCGGTAACGGCAGTAACCGCTCATGGTGCTTTTACATTAGTTGGCGGTGGCGATAGTGTTGCAGCCGTAAATAAATTTAACCTTGCTGATAAAGTAAGTTATGTAAGTACCGGCGGTGGAGCAATGCTGGAATACTTTGAAGGAAAGGAATTGCCGGGGATTGCAGCGATAAATAAATAATTTTTCAATACCAATGCTTATGAATTTTTCTGTTCCTTCCTGGTTAATTATCGCTGGTGGCATTGGCCAGATTTTTACAGCGATTATTTATCCTTATATACGGCACGTGATTTTTGACTGGTACAACGACATCAAAAAACTAAAACCACTCAATCAGGAAATAGCCAAAACCTATGGCAGGTATATTCAGGGATTAAATTTTGCCTTTGGTATTATCAGTATATTATTTCATGAAGATTTAAAAAATCAAACCCATCTTGCTGTGGCTATAACAGGCCTTATCGCTGCCTATTGGACAGGAAAAGTTATAACTCAATTTGCTTACTACCCGATGTACCAGATTCCTAAAAAAACAATATTTAAAATAGGAGAGATTTGCATGAACATTTTGTTTACAAGTTTTGCAATCATTTTCCTTTTGTTATTTTTTTATAACCTCAGGATTTTATAAAACTAGTTACCTGTGTTATCGTTATTTCTAACTAATTTTATTCTCTTAACTCTTAAAAAATATAAATTATGAACCGTTCAGGAATTTTGATCATACTAGGAATTTTACTTGTACTTGTTTTCTTTGGTTGCAATTCATATAATGGATTGGTAACTGCCGACCAGAATGTAAAAAAAGTTTGGAGTAATGTTGAAACCAATTATCAACGTCGTACAGATTTGTACAGCAGCGTCATTAAAACTATTGAAGGTTCTGCAAACTTTGAAAAGGGAACTTTAAAAGAAGTTATTGAAGCAAGATCTAAAGCAACTTCTATTCAAGTGGATATCAACGATCCTGCATCACTCGCTGCATACCAGCAGGCACAGGCTGGCTTGCAAAGTTCATTCAGTAAGTTGCTGGCAGTTGTTGAGGCATATCCAGATCTGAAAACGACTTCTGCCTTCCGTGATTTTCAAACTCAGATAGAAGGAACTGAAAACAGGATAAATATTGCACGCCAGGATTATAACAAAGCAGTAGAAGATTATAATTTAAAAGTGAAGCGTTTCCCCAATAATATTTTTGCAGGCATTTTTGGATATAAAGAAAAGCCTTTCTACAAATCAGATGCAGGAAGTGAAAAAGCTCCTGACGTAAAATTTGATATAAAATAATTATGTTAGGCATCTTCAAGTCAAAGTCAAAACCTTTCTTCGATGCAAGGGAAAATGATCTTATAGTAAAAGCTATACAGCAATGCGAACAAAATACCAGTGGTGAAATAAGGGTTTACATAGAAGCAAAGAATCCATTAGTAAGCCCTATGGAAAGGGCGATGCTAATCTTCACCGGGTTAAAAATGCATTTGACTGAAGAAAGAAATGGAGTGCTCCTTTACATTGCTCACAAGCACAAGGAAGTTGCGCTGGTAGCTGATGAAGGCATTTACAATAAAGTGGGCCAGCAGTTCTGGGATGATGAAGTAAAAAAAATGTTGGATAAATTTAAAAATGAAAAGCTGGCTGAAGGCATTAAGCAAGCTGTGCAGGATGTTGGCCATGTGCTCCAGGAAGGGTTTCCTTATAAATCTGATATTGATAAAAATGAGTTGCCTGATGAGATTGTGTTTGGCAAGCTTTAGGGTTTAAATATTTAGGGAATAATTCATGCAAAAAATTTCAATTTTTTTTCTGTTCATTTTGCTTTCCGGCCTTTGCTTTGGTCAGCAGCCTGCGGATGTACGGGAACTTTTAAAACCACGAACAGGAACCCAGGTTTTGGTAAATGATTTTGCAGGCATTCTTACTCCTGATCAGAAAGCGGCACTAGAATATAAACTTGTGGCTTTTGATGATAGTACCTCTACCCAAATAGCGGTTGTAATCATTAACGATCTGCAAGGCTTTGATGTAGCTGATTATGCAGTACAATTAGGAAGGGCCTGGGGTATAGGTGGAAAAGAATTTAGCAATGGTGTGTTACTCCTTATTTCGGTTAAAGACCGCAAGCTAAATATAGCCACGGGTTATGGAGTGGAAGGTGCATTACCAGATATTACTTCAAAACATATTATTGATGAAGAAATAGTTCCCAACTTCAAAGGCAATGACTATTACCGTGGTATTGACAAGGGTACTGATGCAATAATAAAAGCTGTAAAGGGGGAGTATAATGTAGCCCGAAAAAAAGATAGTAAAGGAGGAAGCAAAATCCCCTTTATTTTAATTGCCATAGTGTTATTTATTTTATTTAGTTCCGGTGGCGGAGGTGGCAAAGGCGGGCAGTTTATGAGCCGACGGGGTTCAAGGGGGTTAGCAGAAACCATTTTCTGGGGAAGTTTACTTGGCGGAGGTAGAGGAGGAGGAGGCTTTGGTGGCGGTGGTTTTGGCGGAGGAAGTTCCGGGGGTGGAGGTGGCTTCGGCGGTTTTGGCGGCGGCAGTTTTGGTGGCGGCGGGGCAAGTGGAGGTTGGTAGAAATTAAGATTAAGAAATTTATTTATTAGCATTTAAAAGCCGTTCCAGTTTTTTTGGAACGGCTTTTTCTTTATATACTTTTTTACTTGAACACCTCCTTCACATATTCCTCAATTTCAGTACCCTTAGCTTTTGATATTTTATCCAGTGCAGCTTTAAACCCAGGGTCAACCTGGCCCCTGAAGGAAGCCGGTATCTGGTTCCTGAATTCCATTATGGCATTAATTCCTTTCTTAATATTCTCTATGCTATTCAGCTTAGCCAGGTATTCTGCAAATTTTGTTGTAGCAGGTACTTTTTGAAAACTGGCAGGGGAATTTCGATAACTATTACTGATAAATTCAAAATCTTCTTCCTTACCTAAGCTGATAAGGATACTATTTACTTCCGTGCCCAGGCTTCCTTTGGCATCAGATGCAAATTTTTTCGCCAGGTTGTATGCATTTGCAGGGTCAAGAAGGGCAAGGCCTTTCAGACCGGCTCCTGCCAAACTGTAAGAAGAGTCATTAGCTGCAGACAAGAATATAGCCTGGTATTTTTTATCACCGATTTTTACCAGGTAATTAATTGCAGCAGCCCTTACTTTTTTATCGTTGTCTTTACGAGCCAGGTCCTCAATAGTGGATAATACATTAGCATCTGACTTATATGGCGTAGTTGCAATTTTTTGTAACGTGCTTATGCGAACCCCAGAATATCTGTCATTGAGTCCTTTAGCAATTTCGGGCATACTGTTTTTGGCAAAATAATTTATTGCCTCCATCCTATCTATCACATTTTTAGCATTGTTCCACTGAAATACAAAATTCGCTTCCGATTTATTATCCTTCTTTTCTGTAAGAAGCTGTTTATCCGCATCTACATTTATTAAATCTGGTTTAGTGTTGTAGGGAAACCATAAGGTATCTATCTTATTTTCAAGGACCACATTATAACGCTGCCTGTTCGTTCCGGAATAAACATCCACGGCAATGGGTAATTTAAATACCTTAGAAGTTGTTTGCGTTTGTTCTACTATTACCATTGCTTTACCCGGTATATCATAATTGTAATTGATAGTAAGCTTCGGATGTCCGCTGCCATAATACCATTGGTTCCAGAACCAATGAAGGTCTTTGCCAGTCACTTCTTCAAAGGCAAGTCTAAGTTGTGCCGGCTCAGCACTTTTAAATTTATTTGTGGTCAGGTAATTTTGTAAAGATTTAAAAAATGCTTCATCTCCCACATAATTTCTAAGCATGTGTAATATGCGCCCGCCTTTATTATAACTTACCGCATCAAATACATCTTCTTTGTTAGAATAATGGTATCTAACCAGGTCTTTGTTTTCGCTTCCGCTGCCAAGATAGCCGCTCATGTCATCTATTTGGTGCTCATCAGCCTTGTCTTTTCCATATTTATATTCATACCAGAGATACTCGCTATAGTTAGCAAAACTTTCATTCAGAGTAATATTACTCCAGCTTTCTGTGGTAACCAGATCGCCAAACCATTGGTGAAACAATTCATGTGCAATAGTAGATTCCCAGCTATTGCCATCCAGCAATTGACGGCCGTTTTGATAGGCGCTTTCCTGGTGCAGGGTTGCGGTGGTATTTTCCATTGCCCCACTTACATAATCACGGCCTACAATCTGCGCATATTTTGCCCATGGATAATCAACACCTAATTTTTCTGAGAAAAACTTTATCATTTCCGGGGTACTTCCAAATATTTTCCTGGCATAAGGAGCATATTCTTTCTCTACGTAATAACTTACCTCTTTGCCTTTATAGCTGTCTTTAATAATTTCGTATTCACCAACACCCATAAAAAACAAGTATGGTGCATGCGGAAGGTCCATTTTCCAGTAATCAGTACGGGTGCCATCAGCATTTGATTTTTTGCTCACTAATAAGCCATTGCTAAGCGTGACATATTTAGCAGGCACGGTCATATAAATTTCTTCTGTGGTTTTCTGGTTAGGTTTATCAATAGTAATCATCCAGGCACTGTTGGCTTCTGTTTCACCCTGTGTCCATATTTGAGTCGGTTTATTTTTATCTTCCCCTTTAGGGTTGATAAAATAAAGGCCTTTTGCATCTGTTATTGCATCACTTCCCTCCACTTCCAGTTCATCTGGTTTTGCTGTATAATCAAAATAGATTGTATATTTTTCATTGCGGGTATAAATCTTATCTAGTTTTATTTTTAGCTCCTGGCTATCATAAGTATATTTTAGAGGCGTTTTTACACTGCCTTTCATTACAGATACTTCTCTTATCTCCATGCCCTTGGCATCCAACATTAAAGTGTCCGTGGGATAAAAATGCGGCTTAAGAGTTAGCCATTCTTTCCCATACATATGTGATTTTGCATAATCAAAGCGAACATCCAATTTAGTATGCACCAGGTCATTTACTTTCATAGCACTCTCCCTGAATATTTTTTTCCAGGTAGTATCAGCAGCATCTGGTTCTGGTGCCTGTGCTAACAAAAACAAGCTTGTAATAGCAAGCACATTTAATAACAACAATCTTTTCATTATATTTTTTTTTGTAAATGTAAAGGCAGTAACCTTAATTGATTTACCTTTTTTTTATAAATGGCAAATGAACCACTTTGTTTAGCTTTGTAAGTAAGGATTGCAATTAATCAAATGTGCAGTATTCAAGAATTATTCAATCAAGAATTATTTTAGATATTCCCCGCTTAGCGAATATTAAACGAAGAACACAATGAAAACCCTTTTATTCCTGCTTGTATTTTCCATCAATTCTTTGGCAAGCTATTCTCAGCAGAATTATTTTGTGTATTTACAAACAGATAGCAAACAACCTTTTTATATAAAACTGAACGAGCAACTTTATAGTTCGTCGGGATCTGGCTACCTCGTCATCCCCAAATTGCAAAATGGCACATACAATTTTGCAGTGGGATTCCCGAGAGCCGAATGGCCACAGCAACTTATCTCTGTTAATATCAATAATAAAGACGAGGGTTATTTGCTGAAGAATTTCAATGAAAAAGGATGGGGCTTATTTAATATGCAAAGTCTTGATATTATTATGGCTAAATCAGAAGGAGATAAAAAGTCAACTACTGTTGTTAATACTAATGATGGATTTTCAGATATACTTGCGGGTGTTGTAAATACACCCAGCCTGAATGAAAAAGCGGCCATAGAAAAAACTAGTCCTGTTACAATAGATGCTCCTATTTCTATTGTCAAAACGGAACCAGTAGAAAAGGCGATTGAATCTACTTCAGTAGTTTCTAATAGTATAAGAAAACTGGATGCTGCAATTGATAATGAAGGCAGTACTCTGATATATATAGATAACACCGGAGCACTCTCTGATACCATTCGCATTTTTATAGCTAAAGAACCTATAGCTTCGATTGCAATTAAGGAAGAAGAAATGAAAGTCCCAATAACTAACGATAGCATAGTTTTGGCGAATACAGAAGTAAAGAGTGAAAACACAATTATAGAAACACCCAAAGAATCAGCGAAAGAGCCAGGTTTTATTGATATAGAATTGCCGAATCCAAATAGTAAGCAGGATACGGCTGTTATCACTCTGAATCCCCCGCCAGTTATAAATGAAACTAAACTAGAAATGCCAGTTGTTAATGTACCGGCCGATCAGGAAATAAAAAAGGAAAATTCCCAGTCAATCATTAGTATCCCAAATTCTGATTGTAAACAATTTGCTACTGACGAAGACTTTTTGAAACTCAGGAAGAAAATGGCTTCATATGATAAGGATGAGGATATGATATCAGCGGCACGTAAGTATTTTAAGTCTAAATGTTATTCTACTGAGCAGGTGAAAAATTTAAGTGTGCTCTTTCTAACAGATGAGGGAAAATACCAGTTTTTCGATACTGCATATCCATTTGTACATGATAGCTCAAAATTTAGCAGCTTACAAAGCCAGCTCACGGATAGTTATTACCTCAATCGTTTCAAGGCAATGGTTCGTCAATAAGTATATATGCCTAGAATTTTTATAGAATTGTGTTACAAGGGAACAGGCTATGCCGGATTCCAGGTGCAGAAAAATGCGAATACCATCCAGGCCGAAGTAGAAAAGGCATTCTCAATTTACTTTAAGATAAATTTTTCACTTACCGGTTCATCACGAACAGATGCAGGAGTACATGCACTTCAAAATTATTTTCATACAGATATGGATGAAATGCCAGAAGAGGATGCATTAGCAAATAGTATTTATCATATCAATGCAATCTTGCCAGCTTCTATAGTTGTAAAACGTATTTTCAGGGTGAAAGATGATTTTCATTCCCGATTCAATGCCGATAGTCGTACTTATCAATACCAGGTTTACCAGCACAAAAACCCATTTCTTGCTGATACGGCCTATTTTTTCCCTTTTCCTTTAGATATAGCATTGTTACAGGCGGCGGCGATGTTATTATATACATATACTGATTATGAAAGTTTTGCCAAACGAAACAGCCAGGTACATACTTACCAATGTACAATATCCAAAAGCGAATGGATTGTTGAAAATGACAGATTGAAATACACGGTTACCGCCAACCGTTTTTTGAGGGGTATGGTACGAGGTCTGGTAGGAACGATGCTCAAAGTAGGGTGTAAGAAAATAAGTATAGAAGAGTTTAAAGATATTATTGAAAGTAAAAATGCAGCTGCAACAGATTTTTCTGTTCCTCCACAAGGGCTTTGTTTAATCAATGTGGCATATGAGCACCAGCTTTGATGAAATAAATTTTTTATTTTTTGTATAATAAAATTAACCTGATCTGCATTACTGGTAAGGGTATCATCATATATGATGTGTTTGTTTGAAAAACATTAACAGCAAATGATTCAAAATAATTTTGCCACCAGTTCATAGCCCCTTATCTTTGCCGTCCGCTTTTGAAAAAAGGCATCAGTTCTTAAGAAAATTTCACACAAAATATCAGCGAAATCAAAAAATAATTTCATCAAAAATGAAATTAAATTTGGTGGGTAAACTCTCCGCTCCTACTTTTGCACTCCTAATTAAAAAAGGGGTTCTTTTCACAGGAAAAGAAGCGAAAAAAAAAGCAGAAAAAAGCAAATAAATTTTGGTGATAAAATAAAGACTCCTACATTTGCACT
>JBDSYV010000284.1:0-5641 GCA_040110925.1 Ferruginibacter sp.
AAATAAAAGCAATTCCTTTATTTTAAAAATGGGCCTGCCTTCCTGTTTAAGTATCTCCGATAAATCGGGACCTTCTATAAACTCCATTTCTATATAAGGAAAGTTCCCGGATTCTGTAATACCGTAACTTAAGATGCTTACCACATTTGCATTCGCATCTTCATTTACCCTTGTAAGTTTTTGAACTTCATTTTTAAATGAGGTATAATTTTTATCATCCTCCTTTTCGCTAAAAACCGGCGTGGGAATAATTTTTATGGCACTAATAATTTCGCCGGTTCTTTTACCTTTATATACCGAGGCCTGGCCGCCGGTTTTAAGTGCCCCCAGGTTTTCTAATCCTTTTGTGATAGTAAATACTTTACTCATACTTTTATTCATTGACCCTTCTCAGGTCAGATTTTTTCAACCATCCTTTTATCAGTCCCGAATTAGTTTGCAACTCAGTATAAATATAATCGCCAGATTCGTCCATTGCAGTAATATTCAACCCATCCTTATAAGTCAGGAAGTTATTACGTCTTGAAAAATCATCAGGCTTATCATACAAATGAGCAATTGTGTTTATTTTATAAACCGATTTCCCTGCAGGTGTAACAGTTTCATCGCCTGCCGGCATTGTGTAAACGGTAGTATCTTCATTGACTTTTTCCTCAGCAGGGATGATAATTTTTTCCCTGGAAACAGGTTTTTTTACAACGACTGAATCCAATTTTTTTTGAAGCGCCGCACTATCTGTGTTGCTTAAAATTGCTGACTGATTTAAATTATTACCAGGTGCATTATTTTTTTCAATAATAGTATAGGCTTCATAGCCTGCCAATCCAAGCGTAATTAGGAGTAGTATTACAAAAGCTGACCTGGAAACTTTTTTCTTTGGAAAGCTATTGTTGTAATAACTATTATAATCCGGGGCGTCATCTTTTTGCTTAATAATAATTCTTAACCTCTCCAATTCCGCATCTTTTGCTTCAAGTGCCTGTTTGTATTTATCATCAATACCTGCAGGAATTTTATTAACCTTTATTGCTTTGGCTGTGGATCCCTGGTCGCAAATAAAATTGTATAGTTTAATGCCATTTTGAAAACGATTTGCAGGTGCTTTTTCCAGGCAGGTATGTATCATTTCAATCAGCCAATGTGGCACCTGCATTTCTTTTATTTTCTTTTCTTCTGTCCACGAACCTGGTAATGCATTCCGCCGCAGATTAAGCATATCGGGCAAGTCTGTTTCCATATGAGCAATCATCACAGCATTACGTGATGTTTCTCCATTATCTTTTAATGGAAAGGGCACCGAGCCTGCAAACAATTCAAAAATGATAACACCAAAACTATATACATCCGTTTCAAAAAGCATCAACCCTTCATTCTGTTCCGGTGCCATAAATTCTATTGCACCTGCGTGGCGGAAACTTGTGCGACGCTGTTCATCTGTCATAACAGAAAGGCCAAAATCGAGTAACATATAATTACCCGTATGGTTATTGAACTTTACATTATTGGTTTTTATGTCGCCATGCTTTATACCCACCTGGTGGCAATGCGCAATGGCATGGGCAAGTTGCTCGCTAAGTTTAATAATTTCCTTGATTGAAAAAACGGGATCATGTGGTGGTTTTAATAATTCGCTCAGGTCTGGCCCCTCAATATATTCCATTTCAATAAAAGGCAGATTGCCTGATTCGGTGATGCCTGCATTTAGTATGCGTACTACATGAGGGTTAGGTTTCTCATTTACCTTTTTTAATTTCTGGACCTCGTTTTGAAAGGATGCATAATTTTTATCGGTGCTGCTTTCGCTGTAAATTGGTGTAGGAAGAATTTTTATTGCACTAAAAATTTCACCAAGTCTTTTGCCTTTATAAACTGAGCCCTGGCCGCCGGTTTTTAACGCACCAAGATTTTCAAGACCTTCTGTTATGGTAAAAACTTTTGCCATTTTAGCCAAAGGATGTTGTAAATTCTAATACTGCATCATTACCCAGGATCACCTGGTCGCCATGTAAAAGTTTATGGCCAATTTCAATTGTTTGTAATTTTATGACGAGGCCATTATTGGTGCGCACTTTCATTTTGTTAGATGGTGGAATGCCGCCTTCATCAGCAAATAAGACAAAACAATTTTCTTTATCGTCCCATTCAATATGGGCATGCTGGCGGCTTACGGACCTGTTTGCTGGAATATTTTCATTATCCTTAAAAGCAATTTTATTTTTCCTGAAAAATCCATCGGGCGTTTGTACATGAGCCCCACGGCCAATATTTATACGCTTTTCTTTTGATGAAATTTCGTAGCCATCATTTTCTGTTTCGCCATTCAATGCAAGTATTACTGCTTCGGTAATTTTTGGCATGCCACTGTTCTTTTTTGTAATAATTAAAAGTGCTGCATCATTTAATGCTGATTTTTTTGCATGGCCCGGAATATTTTCTTCATTATAGACCACTTCAAACTTCCAGCCTCCAGGTAAAGCAATATCATAATCATCCGCAATGCGCTGTAATTCATCGTGCTGAAATTTTGTAGCCTCATCATGGTATAGCGCAGCTTCATAAATATATTGGTCAGCGGCACTGCACAATACAAATAATTTTAAACCCAGAATCCCTTTACCTTCTCCACCTTCTGCAGCCTGCAATTGTTCCTTAATAAAGTTTACCAACGCATTGCGGCAGGTTTTTACATCCTTTGCCTGCTTTGAAAATATTTCAATCATTTTATTGTGTTTACTATTGTTAATCAATAAATAATCCAAAGATTGCCAGGTGCATATTATAAAGAATCTGTAACTGTGCCGGCAGATACAACGGTTATTTTTGTTGCATCACTGTTAATCTTTGCTGCTGGCTTTATCCCCGCTGGAGGATCAAAGCTCTTTATATAACCTCTTTTCATTAATTCGGGTATAACATAACTGCCTGCCAGCCTTACTGCTTCGCTGGACCCTTTAGCTGCTTCAAGCCTTATGCAAACAACAGTATGCCCACCTTTTGGGTTTGGCGCAAAGAATACATACCAGCCGTCATTGATCCTCTTTCCATCCAAAATACGCTCCGGTGTACCTGTTTTACCTGCAACAAAAATACCTAGCCGGCTTTGTTTATTCTGGCTTTGCTTGAGCATAAACCCTTTAAGCAAATTTGCATACGCAGTGTCATTGGCAACAGTTAAGGCCTTTGAAGGCAGTTGTTGAGGATTTCCTGCAACAGATTGTACAAAACGGTTTGGCATCAACACGCCATTATTAGCAATAGCTGCAGCAAGCCGGGCCACAGAAGCGGGAGTTGCAACCAATTCACCCTGACCCCAGGCCATACCAGAAACGCCTCTTGCTCTTGCAGGTCGAATATTGTCCCGGTTGTATTTTTTCACACTGCTGAATTCAGTTTTACGCCATAACGTTCTCCACTTTTCTTCCTGTGCCATATCTGCAGCCGGTGTTTCATAAAAATATCCTCCTACCCCATGCAGGAACATCCCGGTCTTTAAATAAATTGTTCCCATTTCTTCCTGCAACTGTTCTTCATTTGCCAGCCTTATAAAAAAAGAATTATTTGATTTTACAATTGCTCTTTCAATATTGATATTACCCGCTTCATCAGGTTCAAGTCCTCTTGTTCGTATAAGATCCCAGGGATGAACCAATATAGTTTTAGTTGCGGCGGTCATACCCATTTTATTAAATGCAGCCATAGCGGTTGCCAGTTTTGCTGTGGAGCCAGGTTGCGTAGCATGTGTAAAACCAATATCACTATTTACATCCCAGCTGCCAGCCTGCAATGGATTCAAAGCGCTCATTTTTTCATAATCATCTGATGGAGGTAAGGGCCATGCTGCAGAAGTAAGTACATCACCAGTACTATCATTCATCACTACTACAGATACTCTTTTTATTTTTACACTGTCGTCAGTTGACAAAGCATGTTGTAATGATGTTTGCATTGCGGCATCAAGTGTGAGGTAAACATCCCTGTCCTGCTTTTTAAAATTTTTGACCGCATCACTATTAATGCCGGCAAGCAGCAATGGAGCTAGTGCACTAAAGTCTCGCTTGCCCACCATCATCTCAGTTTGTTGCTGTGGCAAAAATTTTTCTTCTTTATATTTTGATGCTGTAACCTGGAATTTTGTAAGCGGCGCAGGAAATCCTCTCAACTCTGCAGCGTGCCGGTATTCTGCAAAATAACCATTGTTGCCACCAGTAAAAATTCCGGTGTTTGCATCCCCGGTCCAGAAAAACATTTCAGAAGCAAATGGATAATACCTGTCCTGCCGCTTGTATTGAATTTCACTTAAATAATCTTTTGTAAAACCAAGAGACAGCAAACTATCGGCTTCCTTGATGATTAATTCCGGATGACTTGTGGCCAATAATTTTCCATTCCTATCCAATAAATTCCCGGCCTGCAACCTGCTCATAAGAATACTAATTCGGGGGTTGTAACTAAACATCCTGGCACCGCTACGATCTGCTACCAATGCAGGTTCTACCACCCAATGGCTATTATTGAAAATATATTTAGATACTGTTACGCCAAGCATTACAACACCTGTAATAGCTGCTGCTAAAGCGGGTACAAGATTTTTATCCTGTGTGGATGTAATAAAACGCATTTGTGTAGAACTGCCCCTAAGCGAGGAAACGGATAATAAAAATCCTGCAGCAATCATATTTATCATTAATGAGGATCCACCATAACTCATGAAAGGAAGTGCAACACCTGATAATGGTAATGCCCCCACAGAACCTCCTGCTATTAAAATAAATTGTACAAAACTGCTGATACCTATACCTGCAGATAAGTAAAATAAAAATGGCCTTCCCGTTTGCCGGCCGATAATTATGGAACGATGCAGGTATATCAGGAATAAAATGAAAATACATATCATTCCCGCCAGGCCAAACTCTTCGCCCATTGAAGGCAGTATCATGTCTGTATGTGCCTCTGGAATTGTTTTAGCAAAGCCCTCTCCCGCACCCTGGCCTGTGAACCCTCCACCCGACATTGCCCAGATACCATTTGCGATCTGGTCACCACCATATACTTCATTGTCCCATGGATTTTGCCAGATAGCTTTCCTGTCTGTAAGCCGGGTAATGGGGCCGGGAAAGAGTTTATCCAGGTATGGCACTTTATCCAATAACATAAAACTGCTTACGATTACCAACGCCATTATTGCAGACTCACTTAACTTTTTCTTTCTCCAAAGCATAAATAAAATCATAGCAGCAATAGTTATTGCAGTAGCTAACCATTCATTATTGGTAATCCACAGCGATAAAATAAATAATAACACCGTAGCTGCCATGGCCAAAAAATCGCCACGTGAAAAAGAAAAAAGTATGATGAAACTGAAACAGCAAACCATGGCGGGGCCTAAGTCTCCGAGAATTAAAAAAAGTAAAATACAAATGCCTATTGCAGCAATAGCGAGTGCAAAAAATGAAAACCGTTTACTCCATGTTGCATAACCGGCAATAAACTTTTCATTGATGGCAAAAAATCCTGCAAGAAAAAGGATCAACAGGTACTTTACAATTTCACTGGGTTGAAAACCAAAAAGATTCACTTTTACACCGCTACCTTCAGGGCCCGTACCAAATAAAATAGTTAAGATCAATAATCCTGCAGCTGC
>JBDSYV010000285.1:0-15173 GCA_040110925.1 Ferruginibacter sp.
TTATTTTTTAATAACCAGGTTTTCAAGTCATCTACTGTTTTGTTATTTTTATCTATATCGGTAAATGCTTCTATCATTAATGCCTGGCTTTCTATAGGAGCCTGCTGCCAGTAATAACCGCCAGTTGTAAATTCTTTCCAGTACATGCCGAGTTCTTCATGTGTTATAGCATTTTGTTTTAATGATTCGATGATGGCTTTGGGCACAGATGTATTTTGCTGACGATGCAATGCTAATGCAATCATGCCCTGCATATATTTAGATTGGCTAAGCCAATATTTAGCTGATTGTGATGAATAATAATTGTATGCAGTTTTAGCTGTGCTGGTTAATGGTTCTGTAAAGAAACTGCGCATGTATAAATACTGGATAGCTGTTGATGAAAGATTATTCTGATCAAGTTTTACTTTGTATTTTAAAAGATTATCGTATTCATCTTTTAATCTTGCATCAAGATAAGGAAGTGCTTTATCAATGATGGGCTTCAGCAAGGAAATGTCTTCCGTATTTAGTGCATTCAATTTTTTTAGATGACCGATACCGCTAAGAATATATTGTGTGATATAACGATCATCTGGCCCGCCTTTAAACCAGGTGAAACCACCATTGCTGCTTTGCATTTCCTTTAGTTTATTAATGCTGCTTGTTTTTTGCTGTGCTAATTTTACCATATCGAAGAGCAAGGCTATGTTTTTCTTTTGTTGTGTTTCATTTTGCGCCTGCAACACCCATGGCGTTTCCTGCAGGAGTGCATTTTTTAGTTCTTCATTTTTTTGCAGGTTGCTCATCAATGCAGCAGTATCCAAAGTTTTCCATTTCTCAAAAACTGCCTTAATTTTTGGTGTGCTGTTGCTGATAAATGAAGCCAGTACATTGGCATAATAGCGATTGAAATTCTGCTCCGCACATTCGTATGGATATTCCATAAGATAAGGAAGTGCTTGCACTGCATACCAAGCCGGGTTGCTGGTGAACTCTACGGTCAATGACTGGTGTGCAAGGCTGCCGCTGTTGCCCGCAGTCAATAGTTTATCAAACTTAAACGTTTTGCTTGTTGTATTGCGAATGTTTAATGGTAGCGTTTCTGTTACCAGCATACGATTGGTGAGCACTGGCAATGATGCTTCTTCGCCGTCCGCAAAGCTGCCATCAGCCCCCTCCCGGCCTCCCCCGAGGGGGGAGGACGAAGAACCACTTGCTTTAATGCGATAATTAAGTGCACTATTGAAACTATATGGAATTGTAATTGGGAATTTAACTGCAAAACTTTCACCTGCTGCTATTTTAAAATTTTGTTTAGGCGTAAAGTTTTTGAACCATCCATCCACAGCCTTGTTGGTAGCTGCATCAAATAATTCTAATTGTGCAATGCCAGAGATTTCTTTTTCAGAAAGATTTACAATTTTAGAACTAAATTCCATCTGGTCACCTTCCCTTAAAAATCTTGGCGCATTAGGCTGCACCATTAATGGCTTTTGCGTGATAACCGTTTTTTCAGCATAGCCGCTTGCCAGTTCTTTTGTATGAGCAAGGCTCATCATCTTCCATGTGGTTAATGCTTCGGGTATGGTAAAGCTGAATTCAATATTTCCATTGGCATCTGTGTTTAATGCGGGGAAGAAGAATGCAGTTTCGTTGAAATTTTTTCGGATGCTGTTATTTAATGGTGCAGGTGGTTTGGCTGCAAATATTGAAGTATCTGCCATTTGCGATTGGTCTTTTATCTGAACACCTGTAACTTTACCAGCCATTGCAGTTACTATTACTTCATTCATTGCCCCATTTTCCTTTCTATCAGGCGCCACAGAGGGTGCCATAGATGATTCTCCACGAAGCCGAATCCTGTTATAATATCCTTCATTCCATCCATTGTTCACTAATATATCGTAAGTTTTTTCTGGTAGATTAATATTCTTCTCATCCAAAAAGCTTCTTTCTTCTGATTGCAGCGCAGTAAATGTTGGTGTGGTCCATCTTGCCACATTGGATAATGTAGGCCATAGCGATTGCAGGCTTTGCCAGCTTTGTGGTTTAAACTGGTCAAGCGATGCATCAAACATGCTGAGCAATGCTTCTGCTGCAACCTTTTCTCCTTTAGCACCAGATATTTTTATTTTCCATTTTTCCTCACTGCCCGGGAGTGTTTTGTCACGGAAAGTTTCATAGCTAATGTTTAATTGTTTATTGGTCCAGGGTACAGCAATATTTTCATTGAAAATATATACACGGTTATGCTGCACAAAGGCAACGCCCAGGCTTATGCCTCCACGGTCATCTTCTGAAATGGAAATATTTTTATTTAGAGGATTGATTCCAAGGGTTTCATAGCTGGCAATATTTTTTTCACCCATACGACTTACCGTATGTATCATCCAAACATTATTAAAACCGGATTGCATTGAGTAATTTACCTGCTGGCCAGGCTCTGCAATTTTTATGTTTGAATTGAAAACAAATGGCTCATAGATTTTTCCTGTGGCTGCTGTAGTAAGTTGTATGAATTTTTCTGCACGAACATCTTCACCATACTTGTCTTTTGTAGTAACGACAATTTTATACCAACCGGGAGTCAATGTTGAAGGTTGAAAGTTGAAAGTTGAAAGTTTAGAAGTCGTATCAGTCCTATCAACAACTTTCTCTCCCAATTTCCATTTTTCCATTTTATCTTCATCAGCATACGCATCATATGGAAAGTTTTTTTCAAATTCCGCTTTACTCATTACAAACTGGTCGGGCATTTCCCAATAGCGCTTACGGTAAATTTTGTTTGGAGATAATAATTTAAATACCTGCACATTCACGGTTGCCTTTTCAAATAAGCCATTGATATTGGTACTGCTAATTTTAATATTCTTTGTACTATCCACAGCCAAAGAAGCCGGTGCATCAATACTCAATTGTAAAGCCTGGTAAGAAACCGCTACAGATTCATTGCCGCTTCTTGTTTCCCCGTTTATATCTGTTACATCTGCACTTACTTCATAATAAAAAACAGGCTGCCCTTTTTTGTCAACAGTCTCATCAGGAATAGCTTTGAACGTGATTTTAAAATTGCCGGTGGCATCAGTTGCAGTCACACCATTCGTGATTTCCATTTCTTCACTGCCGCCATAAGGTGGCCAGATGCGGCCCCACCACCAGATAGGGTACCTCACTTTGCGCACTACACGATAAGAGACCGCAGCACCATCAATATTATTTCCGGCATATGCTTTTGCATTTCCGGTAATTGTTATGCTGTCATTCACCCGGTATGTACCTTCCGGTTTTTTAATTTCAACCAAAAATTTTGGCCGTTTGTACTCCTCCACACTGAAGTATTGCGTGGAACGGGTAACAGAATCCTGTATATAAAACTGGCCATTTAAAACACCCTGCGGAAGCGTGAAGGTACCGTTGTAAGATCCATATTCATTCGTCTTTAACTGAATGCTGCCTTGCTTTTGGTTGTTTACATCATAAAGAATTGCTGTGGTCGCTTTATTTGAAAGCACCGAATGATTTTTATTATTGGCATCGCTGCTTATCAAAATGCCTTTGAAGAAAACTGTTTGTCCAGGGCGGTAAATGCTCCTATCAGTAAATAGAAAGGTTTTCTGTACCGCTTTTCTTTCATAGTCATCATAAACATAATTGTAATAACTATCATCAGTAAATAATTCGTCCCCATTATATATTACCTGCAGGTAATAATTATAATTCTCTTTAGCTGTTTTTGTTTTCACTAAACCATTTTTATCTGAAGTATATAATTCCTTTTTAACTTCTTCATAAATGCGTTTACTGTAATTGTAATTTGCCTGCCACATCTGAACCGTTGCATTGGCAAGAGGAAGGCCATTGTCCCTGTTCAGGATATAAATCTCGCTATTGTTATTAATGATATAACTGATATTACTCACATGAGTGAGCTGTCTCAGCATTACATTATTGGAAAAAGAAAAATCAGGCTTAATACTGGCAAGAATATAATAACTGCCGACCGGTAAATCATCAATTTTAATTTCTGCCGAATGTTGCTGAAAATCTTTCAGATCTGGTAACGCAAAAGACAATGATCGCAAAGGCTTTTTATTTACCAGGGTTTGCCAGAAGGCCTCATTATTTTCATAATTCGTTCTTTTGAATTCTTCATGGTTTGTTTTTATAATGCGCAAATAAATTACAGGTGCGTTTTTATATTTTACCATGCTACGAAAGGGCTGGCCAGGCACATTTACTTTTTCAGTTTCCATGTTTATGGATGGCCTGATTATTTGCTGCAATAAATTATAAGCATTAATCCCTCCTTCAGATTTGGGAAATTTTCTTATTGCCTGCTCAAGAAGTTCTTTTGCTTTCTTAATTTGAAATTGCGTAGCAGAGTTGGTTTGCAGATTATATGTTTGCCCATCATTGTAATAAATGGTCGCTCTCAGGTACATCGCTTGTGCAGTGGAAGGATGGTTAGGGTAATTATCCTCTATGATTTTCAGTGCAGCTTCATATAATTTATTTTTATTTGTAAATATGCCATGTTCATTGGCAAAAGCAAGTCTCTTCAGATCCGCATCCAGCAAGGCATCAGGCTTAGAATCATTTATATGAAAACGAAGAAGATCCTGCATTAACAATAATGCATTGTAATAAAGCGAAGCAGTATCTGCAGTTGTAAATTTTACATTGACAAATGTTTTTGCCGGGGCAAAAATTCTTTCATCGTTCAGGATAAATTTAAAGGAAGGGCTGCTTACATCATTTTCTGTACTCATAAAATATTCCAGCGCACGATGGGCAAGAAAATCATAAAGTGTGGGGCGCAGGTAGCGGCTGTTCCCCTTTTCTATGATGGCATCAAGTCCATTTAATTGAGTAGATTTTAAGAGCGGGTCATTACTTAAAGAAGCCTTGAACAATTCAGCAATAGTCGTATTTAATTTTTGCAGACTCCAGGTTGTGATGTCTTTGCTGTTCTCTTCTACAAGTACGGTACGATTATATAACCGGTACCTGTTTTGTTGCTTGTAAGTATGAAACATAGAAGCCTGCATACTTTGCAGGATATTTCTTGCGGGCGCTTTTGTTTTAGCGATTAATGTATCTGCATAAAAAATATTATTCTCCCTGTTGTTCTCTTCCACCATGTTGCGGTATTTCATCTGGTACATGGCAGCTTTAATCTGTTGCGCATCATTACCAACTTTATTTGCTGCATCAAATATTTTCATTACTTCTGCCAGAGCAGATTTAGTAAGACCCTTGTTTTCAAACTCTTCTACTTTTTTCCAATCATCTTTATACTCATTATTTTTTTGTGCAGATGCTGATGCAAAAATGCAAAGTGCAAAAAAGGCAGATACAATTTTAATCTTCATAACGTTTTAATTTAATCCTTAGTAAACCTGGCTTATAAGAGTAAAAGAAAAGCATTTTGCACAAATATCTGTACCATATTTTTCTTTAACTATTTTTTGGCTGATGGTGATTTTACATATCAGCACTTTTTACATCTCTATAGTAAACAGGCTTACCATGTAAAACCTGGCAAAGTTTACCCTGAACAATTTATTCAAAATTAAACCTAAGTACAATGAAAAAAATTTCTACTCTATTATCATCAATTTTAATATAATCAATTTTATTTGCAGCTCCACAAGTGCAAAGCAGGTTAAGCATCAGCACAGCAGGTAAAAATAATTTTCGCATCATGCTTGATGGCAGTTATATCAATGCACAACAAATGGCCGATGGCGAAATTATAATTAACAATATCAGGGCCGGAAATCATAATATTAAAGTTTACCAGCAAAACAGCGGTTATTATAATCATAATGATAGCAGGCGTAACAGCAACCAGCGTATGCAACAACAATTAGTTTATGATGGCAACATTTATATCAAGGCTCAATATCATGTGGATGTAACCATCAACCGCTTTGGGAAAGCATTTATAGATGAACAAAGAATGGATGACAATATGTACGGCAATGGCTATAATGAAAACTGGAGCAATGGTAACAGTGGTGGCTGGAATAATAATGCAGCAATGAATCCCCGTGATTTTATGATCATGAAACAATCCATTGCAAGAGAGACTTTTGAAAATATGCGGCTATCTATTGCGAAGCAGGCCATCACCGGAGATTATTTTTCTGTACAACAAGTTATGGAGCTCATGCAGTTGTTTAGCTTCGAGAATAACAAGCTGGATATTGCAAAATATGCATACCGTTTTGCAGCAGATAAAAACAATTATTACCAGGTGGCAGATGCACTTGGGTATAGTGTGAGCAAAGAAGATTTAATGAGATATATAAAACAGAACAGGTAAAGGAAAATTTTGTTTGGTGGCTATACTTTAAGGGTTGGGCATGGGCCCGCCCTTTTTGTTTACCTCATCTTCCATCTCCTTCTCTAAAAGGAGAAGGAGCGGTGCTTTAAATCATTACTAAACATTTGAAATTCCATTTTTTGCATTTGTGCTTTGTTTAGCAAATCTAATGAGCTTTACTTTCATCGTTCAATAACAGTAGGCCAAGTAAGTTCCTTATTGGTAGCTGATTTTTTCCATTTAATATAATCATACAAAATAGAGCCTAGCAGCACTATTGAAAATAGTATTTTAATTACTATATCATCATTGCCACTAAAAAACCATAAATAAATTAGAAAGCTAATTGATATCAATATTCTTAAATAAAATTTCCCGGGGTATTTCAATTTTGCAAGCAAATAAGTGTATCCTACGATAAATACTAAAACTAACACTATCAGTAAAATATCATTCATCTTAAAAAGAATCATAATTTTTATCAACCATTGTTTTGCCGAATATCACGATAAGATTTTATGTATAGTCCTGTTATAGACATTGGTCAGCAATCGGCCCCGTCTTTTCTGTTACTAGGCTTTTATTTAAAAAGAAAAGGTCAATTATGTTCTTCATTGGTTGCTGATTTTTTCCATTTAAAATATTGATTAATTATAGGGCTAATAATCATAATAGTTAATAGAATTTTTATGACGATGTATTCATCTAAATTATTAAACCAAAAAATAAAAAGATATCCTAAGGCAAGGCATGCCGACAAATAAATCCTGGTAGGATTAGCCAATTTAGGAACGATGAAAAGTAATACAAACGCACCAAGTAATAGTAGTAAAATAATCAGTACGAGATTCATAATTTATACTTTTGAATATAAATTTAGAATTAAGATAAGAAATAATAATAAATAATTAGCCTAAGACTTCAGCCATGGTCTTCCCAATATCTGCGGGGCTATCCACCACATGAATGCCACAAGCTGCCATAATTTTCATTTTAGCTGCGGCCGTATCATCATCTCCTCCTACTATCGCACCCGCATGTCCCATGCGACGTCCCGGAGGTGCAGTTTGTCCTGCTATAAAGCCTACCACTGGTTTTTTATTACCAGTTGATTTTACATATTCTGCTGCTTCTGCTTCCATGCCTCCACCAATTTCACCAATCATTACAATAGCATCTGTTTCATCATCATTCATGAATAACTCTACTGCTTCTTTGGTAGTGGTTCCAATGATAGGGTCGCCTCCAATACCTATTGCGGTAGATATACCAAGACCAGCCTTAGCTACCTGGTCTGCTGCTTCGTAAGTAAGTGTACCGCTTTTTGAAACGATCCCTATTCTACCTTTTTTAAAAATAAAACCCGGCATGATACCCACTTTGCATTCATCGGCAGTTATAACGCCAGGGCAGTTTGGACCTATTAATCTTGTGGAAGAACCCTGTAAATAATTTTTTACTTTCACCATATCCTGCACTGGAATACCTTCCGTGATACATACTACCAGGCCTATGCCTGCTTCGGCGGCTTCCATGATTGCATCGGCAGCAAATGCGGGTGGTACAAAGATTATACTTACATCTGCCCCAGTTGCTTTTACAGCATCGGATACAGTATTAAATACAGGTTTTTCCAGATGAGTAGAACCCCCTTTTCCAGGAGTTACACCACCCACCAGCAGAGTGCCGTATTCAATCATTTGTGTAGAATGAAAACTACCCTCGGTACCCGTGAAACCCTGTACAATAATCTTTGAATTTTTATTAACTAAAACTGACATGGGAATAATGAATTATAAATGTTGAATTATAAACTTGTAAAATATTCCAGGACTTATGAATTTCCGGGAATGCCGCAAAGATAAGGCAGAGCAGTAAAAGTTAACCATTAGAAAAGCCATATCATCACCCTTCATCAATTACAAATTATTTACTTCCCCATTTTAACTACATTTAGTGCCTAAATTTTAAATATGAACAAACTGCTCATTTTATTTATCGCTGGCGCCTGCTTTTTTTCCTGTGACCAAAAAAAAACTGACCAAATAAAACCTGATGTTGTAGCACAGAACATTGACTCTACAGTAAGCCCCGGAGAAGATTTTTTTATGTATGCAAATGGGGGTTGGATGAAGAGAACGCCCATTCCTGCATCTGAAAGCGGGTGGGGAATAGGCTATATGGTGCAGGATGATATCTATAATAAGCTAAAAAAAATAAATGAGGATGCTGTAAAAGAAAATGCAGCAAGTGGTAGTATCTCACAGAAAATAGGTGATTTCTGGAATGCTGGCATGGATTCAGCGGCCATTGATAAAGCCGGATTATCTCCACTGCAAAGTGAATTAGATCAAATTAACATGATCAAAAATGCTGATGACCTATTGAAAGTTGCCAGTAGTTTAAAAAGGATCGGCACGCACTGTCTTTTTTCTGATTATGTGCAACAAGATGATAAGAATAGTGAAGTGATGTCATTTAGAATGGACCAGGGCGGACTGGGAATGCCGAATCGTGATTATTATTTTAATACAGATGAACGCACCCTTAATGTGAAAACAGCCTATAAGAATTACATGCGTAAAACATTTTCAAAAATTTATACCGATAGCAATGTAGCAGTTAAAGCTGTGAAAGATGTTTATGAACTGGAAACAAAGCTTGCAAATTCAAGCAGGAAACTGGCAGCATTGAGAGACCCTTACAAAAATTACAATAAAATGAGCCTGGCCGGTCTGCGACAAAAAGCACCCGCAATCAATTGGGAAGTTTATTTTGAAACAACCGGTATTAAAGGAAAAGTTGATTCTGTGATTGTTGGCCAGCCGGAATTTTACAGTACTCTAAGCAATGAAATAAAAAATACATCTATTGCTACCTGGAAACAATATATGCAACTGAGATTGATTCAAAGTTTTGCAGATTACCTCGACCAGGAAACATTCATGAACAAATTTGAATACAACAAGTCATTATCAGGCGCCACTGAACCAAGAGCAAGATGGAAAAGAGTATTAGATGCAGAAGAGGCCGCCATAGGCGAAGCACTAGGGCAACTTTTTGTAAAAGAATATTTTAGTGAAACAGCAAAGAAAAGATATAATGATATAGTCGAAAACATCCGTAATGCATACAAAGAACGCATTTCGAAACTGTCCTGGATGAGTGACAGTACTAAGCAAAAAGCGTATGATAAACTGGCAACTATACATAAAAAAGTAGGCTATCCTGATAAATGGAAAGATTTTAGCAATCTTAAAATAGATAAAGGCCCGTGGGTTTTAAATGTGCAAAGGGCTAATGAGTGGTGGCATAATTACAGTATTAATAAACTAGGTAAACCAGTTGATCGCACAGAATGGGATATGACCCCACAAACCTATAATGCTTATTATAATCCAAGCAACAATGAAATAGTATTGCCTGCCGGCATTTTTGCAATTCCCGGGTTCAGGGATGAAGAAGTGGATGATGCAGTAGTATATGGTTATGCCGCCGCATCTACCGTAGGGCACGAGATCACACATGGTTTTGATGACCAGGGGCGGCAATACGATGCATCAGGAAACCTGAAAGACTGGTGGACAAAAAATGATGCAGTTGAATTTGGCAACAGGGCAAAATTTATCATAACCCAGTTCAATGAATTTAACCCGGTAGATACTTTACATATTAATGGCGAGGCCACTCAAGGCGAAAACATAGCCGACCTGGGAGGAATGTTACTGGGACTGGATGCATTTAAGAAAACTGAGGCATTTAAAAAAAATGAAAAAATTGCCGGGCTTATGCCATTGCAAAGATATTTTTTAGGCTATGCTCTTGGATGGCAGTACAGTATTAAAAAAGAAAAATTAGCAAACAGGGTAATGACTGATGTGCATGCACCTGCAAAAGAACGTGTGAATGGACCGGTGGTTAATATCCCAGAGTTTTATGAAGCATTCAATATAAAGCCGGGAGATAAAATGTACAGGCCAGATAGCCTCAGGGTTCATATCTGGTAATATTATATACCTGCTTTATCACAAATGAAAAAGCCACAATGATTGCTCATTATGGCTTTTTGAATTTTTTAATTATACTATTCTACCTCGCCATTGGCCTGCATCATCCGCATGTTTTTGGCATCCTGTAAAAACTGTGAAGCAAAAATAAATTCATTAAGGTTTTTGTTTTTGGAAAAAATAATTTCCTCGCTATTACCTGTCCATTCTTTTTTGCCATCAGCCATATAAAGAATATTGTCCCCAATTTCCATTACACTATTCATATCATGGGTGTTGATGATGGTTGTAATATTGTATTCTACTGTAAGCTCCTTTATAAGTTTATCAATCACCATAGATGTTTGTGGATCGAGGCCAGAGTTTGGCTCATCGCAAAAAAGGTATTTTGGATTTAATACAATGGCCCGGGCAATGCCAACCCTTTTTTTCATTCCCCCACTTATTTCTGAAGGAAATTTTTTATTGCTGCCTACAAGGTTTACCCTTTCCAATACTTCATTAACCCTTTGTATTTTTTTGCTGTGAGAGTCATGAGTAAACATATCAAGGGGGAACTTAATGTTTTCCTGCACTGTCATACTATCAAATAATGCTGAGCCCTGGAATAGCATACCGATCTGCTGCCGCAATAATTTACGGTCTTCCTGTGTCATATCTGTAAAACTTATACCATCATAAATAATTTCTCCCTCATCTGGCTCAAAAAGCCCCACAAGACATTTTTGTAAAACAGTTTTGCCGCTGCCGCTTGTACCAATTATAAGATTGGTTTTACCCGTTTCCATTACATGAGTCACTCCGTCAAGGACAACTTTATCTCCAAAGCTCTTATGTATATTTTTAAATTCAATCATAATTTAATGTTCAAAAGGTTCCAGGTGTTCAAGAGGTTTAAAAGGTTCAAGAGGTTTGAATAATGAACTTTTTGAACTATTTGAACGATTGAGATTTTTATAATAACAATGCTGCAAGTGCATAATCTGCCAGTAAAATCATTATACAACTTACTACCACAGAACGTGTACTGCTCCGGCCTATTTCCAACGAACCTCCCTTTACATAATATCCAAAATAGGCAGGTATTGAACTGATGATAAAGGCAAAGGTGTATGCTTTAATCAACGCAAATGTAACATTGTAAGGCATAAAATTTTCCATTAAACCTCGGTCATAAGTATCGGTAGATAATATGCCGGATGCAGCACCAGCAAGTCTTCCACCCCATATACCCAGCACCATAGCCAAAACTACCATTAAAGGAATCATTAAAATAGCTGCAACAATTTTTGGCATTATCAGGTAAGTTTTTGTATTAATACCCATAATTTCCAATGCATCTATTTGCTCACTTACCCTCATATTACCAAGTTCACTTGCAATCTTGCTGCCAACAACACCTGCAAGTACAATACAAACAAGGGTAGGTGCAAATTCAAGTATTACAGTATCCCTAACAATCTGTGCAATGGTACTCTTGGAAATTAGCGGGCTTACAAGCTGGTAGGCTGTTTGTACGGCACTCACCGCTCCCATAAAAACTGAAATGATGCTTACAATTCCCAATGACCCTATACCTATATCTGAACATTGATGCATAAACTCCTTCCAGTAAAGTTTAGCATTTTCAGGACGGCTGAACATGCCCTTAAGCATTAGTATATACTTTCCGAAATGGTTGAAAAAATTCATTGCAGTTTTTTACAAGGCTTATATTGATGTACTCACTATCCAGTAATTATGCCACGGTTTTAGTTCCCCTTTTCCACCATTTACTTTTACGCATTTCTTCTTCAGCATTCGATTTACTTTTTGCCTGAGCATCCACAACAGCTATTACCACCATATTAAAGATACTCCTAATACTGCTACCTAATTGCAGAACATGAACTGGTTTTTTCAGTCCAAGCAAGATAGGGCCAATACTATCAGCGCCACCAACTTCCTGCAACAGGTTATAAGCGATATTACCTGCAGAAAGATTGGGGAAAATAAGTGTATTCACTTCCCCGTTTACCAGTTCGGTGAAAGGGTAATTATCCTTAAGTATCTCTTTGTTAAATGCCATTATACCTTGTATTTCACCGTCGCAAATAAGGCTTGGTTCTTTTTGCTTTACCAGTGCCCTTGCCCTGCGTACCAGGTTTGCCTCGGGAGAATTGCTGCTACCAAAATTGGAATAGGATAACATTGCCACCTTGGGAATAATATTGAACTGCCTTACCTCCTTTGCAACCAATAAAGTAATTTCTGCAAGCTCTTCTGCTGTGGGGTTAAAGTTTACTGTAGTATCAGCCAGGAACAAGGGCCCTCTTTTGGTAAACAATAAATACATGCCCGCAATTTTTTTAACCCCTTCATCCGTGCCAATAATTTCAATTGCCGGCCTAATGGTATCAGGATAATTGCGGCTAAGGCCACTAATCATACAATCTGCTACGCCGGTTTCTACCAGCATACAGCCAAAATGATTGCGTTCTTTCATAGCTTTATACGCTTCATATTTGTTCATGCCTTTACGCTGTCTTTTGGCAAAAAACAATTCACCAAACTGTTTGCGCAATTCTTCGGTATCGGCTCCTTTAGGATTTATTATAGCCATCCCTTCCAGGTCTATGCTATTAGCAACAGCAAGGGTTTTTATTTTAATTTCATCACCCAGTAAAATAGGGTAACCTACTTTTTCATCGAGGGTAAGTTGAGCCGCTTTCAGTACCTTAATATTCTCTGCATCTGCAAACACAACCCTTTTCGGATTTTGTCTTGCTTTGTTACCAATTGCACGGCTAAGTTGGTTATCCAGGCCAAGTCGTTTATTCAATTCTATCACATAGGCATCCCAGTCTGTAATCAGTATACGGGATACACCGCTTTCAATGGCCGCTTTTGCTACAGCAGGTGCCACTGTAGAAAGAAGCCTTGGATCCACGGGTTTTGGAATAATATAATCCGGGCCAAAAGCAATTGTTTTTTCATTATAAGCCAGGTTTACCATATCCGGTACGGGAGACTTTGCTAATTCCGCCAGTGCCTTTACTGCAGCCAGTTTCATGGCTTCATTAATCTGTCGTGCCCTTACATCAAGCGCACCACGAAAAATATAAGGGAAACCTAATACATTATTTACCTGGTTAGGATAATCGCTTCTGCCGGTGGCCATGATCACATCCTTACGTGCTGCTTTGGCGGCTTCATAAGTTATTTCAGGATCAGGATTGGCCATAGCAAAAACAATGGGGTTTTTAGCCATACTCTTAACCATATCTGCTGATACCACGTTGCCTACACTCAACCCAACAAAAACATCTGCATTCTCAAGCGCCTTTGCCAGGTCATAGTCTTTATATTTTGCATCTACGCAAAACTTTTCTTTAAGTGGTTCTACATCAGGCCTTCCCGTATATAAGATACCCTTTTTATCAAACACCATAAAGTTGCTATGCTTTGCGCCCAATGATTCATATAATTTCATACAAGCCATGGCTGCAGCACCTGCACCATTTACCACAAAGCGAACCTTATCTATTTTTTTCTTTTGTATTTCAAGCGCATTCAGCAAGGCTGCAGAACTTATGATTGCGGTGCCATGCTGGTCGTCATGCATTACAGGAATATTACATCGTGCCTTAAGTTCCTGTTCTATATAAAAACATTCTGGTGCTTTGATGTCTTCCAGGTTAATACCGCCAAAAGTTGGTTCCAGCGCTTTTACTATCTGAACAAATTTTTCAGGATCAGTTTCATCAATTTCTATGTCAAATACATCAATATCAGCAAAAATTTTAAACAACACACCTTTTCCTTCCATCACAGGTTTACCTGCTGCGGGACCAATATTGCCCAGCCCCAATACTGCAGTACCATTTGATATAACAGCCACCAGGTTACCTTTAGCTGTGTACTTATACACATCATCGGGGTTTGCCGCTATTTCCAGGCAAGGCACTGCCACACCTGGTGAATAGGCTAGCGATAAATCTCTTTGTGTTTTTGCTTCTTTGGTTGGTATTACTTCTATTTTTCCGGGGCGCCCTTTGGAGTGATATTCAAGGGCTTGCTGTTTACTAAGTTCTGTTGCCATAATCAAATATTGGATGCTGTTTTTTTGGAAACCAGCATGCTGCTGCTGTTAAGCATTCTTGCGTCGCACCTGCCTACCGGCAGGCAGGCTCTTGTACAGTTACCACGCTATGCAGCTTGTTTTTAATGAGCCTGCAATTTACAACATTTGATACTCAACAGCCCCATTCTGTTTTTAAGAAGATTTTAATTTAAACGACCAGGTTATTGCAAACTCAGCCACGATATTGTCTTCTTTATCCGTACCCACAGACCGGGCCGTTATGCTGGTACTTTTACCTGAAGATGCAGCTTCTCTTATCACCTGCCTAATTTGTTCTCCATCTTCGCAGGTAAAAGTAGTTGTGCCCGTGGCTTTTTTTAGATAATTGCCATTCACCTTTAGTACAAGCATGCTTATAGGAGGGTTATGTTTATACACATGTGCCATTGCAAGCACACCAGTACTCATTTCTGCTGCCATACTAAGACAGGCAAAATATGTACTCCTGAAGGGATTGGTAGTAAACCATTTGTATCGTACGGTAACTATCGATTTTTGTTCATCGGCATATTGTACCCTTACCCCACTAAAAAATGCACTGGGCAGATTTTTTAATAAGAATAACCTTAGTTTAAATGGATGGGTCACCAATTCTAAAAATCTATGAGGCATAAGCTTTTTTTACAAAGCTATTGGTTATTTGATATTGATTATTGGAAATTGAATATTGGAAATTGAATATCGTCTATTGCATATTGCCTATTGACCATTGCCTAATCTCCATACATCTTTG
>JBDSYV010000286.1:0-3163 GCA_040110925.1 Ferruginibacter sp.
ACTACAAAAAAGAAATCATTTATTACGGATGAGGCTTATGGATTTTTAAGGGATTATATAAACAATGCTTCTCCAACCGGCTTTGAAACCAGTGGCCAGAAATTATGGATGAACTACATGCGTAAATATGCTGATGATTTTTTTACTGATCCTTATGGTACAGCGGTTGGGGTTATCAATCCTTCAGCTGCCTTTAAAGTAGTCATAGAAGCCCATGCCGATGAGATAAGCTGGTTTGTAAATTATATAAGTCCTGAAGGGCTTATTTACCTAAAACGTAATGGCGGTGTAGATCACCAGATTGCTCCCAGCATGCGAGTACTTATACATGGCAAAAAAGGCGTGGTGAGAGCCGTGTTTGGATGGCCAGCCATACATACCCGCATGAGCAACCCAGACAATAAAGAAACCCAGCCTAAAGTAGAGAACCTTTTTTTAGACTGTGGTGCACGCAACAAAAAAGAAGTGGAAGCTCTCGGTATTCACATAGGTGCTGTTGCTACCTACGAAGATGGCTATGAAGAACTGGCACACGATTACCTGATTGGCCGGGCATTTGACAACCGCATAGGGGGATTTATGATTGCAGAAGTGGCAAGGCTTATTAAACAGAACAATAAAAAGTTGCCCTTTGGTTTATATGTTGTAAATGCTGTGCAGGAAGAAATTGGATTGCGTGGAGCAGAAATGATTGCCAGGAGAATAAAACCCAATGTTGCTTTCATAACGGATGTAACCCACGACAGTACCACACCGATGATTAATAAAATTATTGAAGGTGAATGTGCATGTGGTAAAGGTCCATCATTATGTTATGGTCCGGCAGTACACAATAAGTTGCTTGACCTGGTATTAGCCACGGCAGAAAAAAATAAGATCCCGGTGCAGTTAAGAACAGTGAGCCGCAGCACTGGAACCGATACTGAATCCTTTGCATATGCCAATGACGGATGCCCATCGGTTTTAATTTCTATACCGCTTCGTTACATGCACACTACTGTAGAAATGCTGCATAAGTCAGATATTGAAAACACAGTAAAACTTATGTATGAATGTTTAATGTCTCTTACACCAAAAACCAACCTGAGCTATTTTTAAAAAATATTAATGGAAGATAATTTAAGTAAATACCTGAAACTAAGTGGTAGCATATTGCTTAGCTTTCTTTTATTTATTGTTTCACTGGCAATACTCATGATAAGCCTGCGGTTTTTCTTTGGTTTGCTGGGCAACCTGCCCTGGGTTGTTTTTATTTACCTGCTTTTTATTATAAGTGTACCAGCGGCAATTTTTGTAACTGCTTACCTTGTTTTTTACAAACGTACAGCATCGCATCCGTCCAGGACGGTAAGAATAATATCAAGATTTTTTTTCATTATTGCGCTCATGTTCTGGCTGGCATTTTATGTATTGGATATTATCAGCTTTGCCAAATATGGTTACCCGGAAATTGAAAAATATTACAGTTTTAACTTGTTGTTTTTATTCAGCAATGTAGCTTGTATATTTTTTGTTGGCGTGCTTCAAGCACTTACTGGTGAAAAAGAGAAAGACTGGCATGACAGGGTAAGCCCCTAAACTTAATAAAAGGAAATTCCCTCCCGAGAACAGGAGGGAATTTTTTTTAACCCTTAAAAACAACCAACATGAAAATCAGTTGTAGTATAAACTATATAAACGCAAATAAGTTTAAAAGGGTTTTTTAGATTAATAAAAATTTATGTTAAAGCAAGATCAAGTACCTGCTGCATGTTTTTGACGTAATGAAAACTAATGCCTTTAATGTATTGCTGGTTTATTTCCACCACGTCTTTTTCATTTTGCCAACACATAATTATTTCTTTTATACCGCTGCGTTTGGCCGCCAGAACTTTTTCTTTAATGCCACCTACAGGAAGAACAAGCCCCCTTAAAGTTATTTCACCGGTCATGGCGAGGTAAGGTTTAATTTTACGACCAGTAAATGCACTTGCAAGCGCTGTCATCATGGTTACTCCTGCGCTTGGGCCATCCTTTGGCGTAGCACCTTCTGGAATATGTATATGGGCATTCTTCTTGTTAAATACCTCATTACTTATACCTAATTTTTTAGTGTTTGCCTGCAGCCAGGTGTAAGCAGTTGTTGCGCTTTCCTTCATCACATTTCCAAGGTTACCGGTTAGCTTAAGTTCCCCTTTGCCATCACTAAGCTGGGCTTCAATAAAAAGTATATCTCCGCCTACATAGGTCCATGCAAGGCCAATAGCCACACCTGGCATATTAGCCATTTTATAAATCTCATTGCTGTACCTTGTTCTGCCCAGTATTCTTTCCACATCATTACCGGTAATCGTTGGCTTAAGTTTTCCTTTAAGTACAAGTTCCTTGGCCTGATTGCGCATAATACTTGCCAGTTGCCTATCCAGCTCTCTCACCCCGCTTTCCCGTGTATATTCACCAATAACTTTTTCAAGTACGGCATCACTCATTTTAAAGTTTGAATCCTTTAATCCATGCATATCCTTCTGCTTGGGTATCAGGTGCCTTTTTGCAATTTCAATTTTTTCTTCTACGGCATATCCGCTCAGGTCAATTATTTCCAGCCTGTCACGCAAGGCAGGCTGAATGGTATTGATATTATTTGCTGTTGCAATGAACAATACTTTACTAAGGTCATACTCGAGTTCCAGATAATTGTCGTAAAAGGAATTGTTTTGTTCAGGATCCAAAACTTCCAGCAATGCAGATGAGGGATCGGTACGGCTATCGCTGCCCACTTTATCTATTTCATCCAGTATCATAACCGGGTTGCTCGATTTTATTTTGCGGATAGATTGAATGATCCTGCCGGGCATTGCGCCTATGTAAGTTTTGCGGTGCCCCCTTATTTCACTTTCATCGTGCAGGCCGCCAAGGCTCACACGAACATACTTGCGGCTGATGGCAGCAGCAATACTTTTTCCAAGACTTGTTTTACCTATCCCCGGAGGGCCGATGAAACAAAGTATCGGGCTTTTCATATCACCTTTCAGTTTCAGTACGGCCAGGTATTCCAGGATGCGTTCTTTTATTTTGTTCATGCCGTAATGGTCATGATCAAGAATTTTTTTTGCTTTCTTTAAATCATATTGATCCTGCGTAATATCATCCCATGGCAGGTCAAGCAGTAAATCAAGGTGATTGT
>JBDSYV010000287.1:0-5698 GCA_040110925.1 Ferruginibacter sp.
TTTAAACTGCAAAAGGATTAATTTAATCATTTATGCCAACAAGTAAACGTAAAACGATATGTTCTATTATAAAAAATAGCTTAGTAAAACAACTGATTTTATCCGTAAAATTACTGGGCAAGGAACAAAGGCACATGGGATTTAATCCTTAAGCTTTTCTAAAAACCTTTGTGGTCTTTCTTCAAACATAGCAGAGGGGGAAACCTTATAGATTGTTGTACATCTCAAATTTTATTTCTCCTCTTTTTGTCATTCCCACATTTTTCCAACCTGCCTTGTCATAAAAATGGGCAGCACGTGTATTGGGTGCAGTACTTAGCCAGACGCTTTTTTTCCCTTGTGCAAAATACCATTCCAACATATTATCATGAAGTTCCCGGCCTATACCTTGCTTTTCAAAAGCTGGATCAACAAATAAGGCCCAAATATTATCATCTAATAAATCTGCTATCGCAAAGCCTGCAATTTTCCCTTCGATTTCGCAAACCCATCCCCTGCCACGGTTGCAGATATATTCTTCACAGTCTGCATCGGTAACCAATGCTGGATTGCTGAGTACATTTTCTTTTACCAGGTGACGCACTATTTGCATACCGGGAATGTCTGATATTAAAGCCTGCCTGATTAACATGGAATATTTTTTATGAATATAGAAGCAAATAAAAATAATGCTGCAACAGCACAACCAAACTACTACTTAAATTCTTTCCATTTTCCATTTTGAAAAATAAAAAATGAATTAGTATCTCCCGGAAGAAACTAAGAATGAGTAAAAACTTCACCTCGAAAATGGCGCAATTAAAACTGTTTAAATAACCAGCAACTTCAAAGTTTCCTGTCGTTTTCCATTATTTATAATGCGGATAAAATAAACGCCTTTACTAAGCTTGCCTGCTGGAATTGTATTTATCCTGTCATCCAGTTGCATTTCAAAAACTTTTGAACCCATTACATTAAATACCTGCATGATAGCGATGTCAATATGCTCCTGTGCAATATGAATGTCCCGGTATTGTGCTGCAGGATTTGGATATACAACGTAACTACTTCCCCCAAAATAAAATACGCTTTCAATTAAAGAATACACAAAACCTCCTCCTGCAAATTCCAGTTTAATACGGTAAATATTTAATCCCCTGCTAAGGGCATTATCCGTAAAATCAAACATCAGGCTGTTGTTATTTGTCAACTGCTGGATAGGCCTGAAATTTATCCCATCCCACTTTTCCAGCACTATTTTATTGACGTTATATAACGAACCCAGTGACACAGGGAGTACGGCCGCATCATTAACCAGCGTAGCAAAAAACGAACGGAAATAACATCCCACACCCTGGATAGTATAATTGATCGTATAACTTCTTAGCCCTTCTTTCCCATTCACCATTGGTGCTACAGCATAATACAATGAAGGGTTTGCAGCTTTCTGCAATACTACAAAACTATCGGTCGTAGTCAGCATGGGTTCCATATAACGGCTGCCTAATTTGTAAAACCTGTAGTTGTTTACTGCTGGTAACTTTTTCCAATAAAAAAGAAAGGAATCCGGGCAGTTGAACCCAACGCCCGTTACAGTTCTTGCGGCAATAACAAAGGTATCGCTGCTAAACTGGCTGGCCCCAATCGTCATTTTTAATATAGATGTTTTAATAACCGGCGGTGCATTCCAGTTATAATAACCTGCTGCAAGATCAACGGCAGGATTTATGAGTTGCCATGTAGCACCATTGTCAACACTATACTCCAGGCCACCTGTTGCTGAAGGGTAAGACGACTGCCACCGCAATGTATTTGCCGATGCAGTAAAAACAGGATCTGCTGCCATTGGATAATGCCATTCAAAAACACCTGTTGAATCTAGCTGGTAGGCAATGTAAAATGTTTGTGTGCCTGCAGGTATGGAAAACCCTTTTACGGAAATAGTATAATTGCCTGCAAGCGGATTGTCGAGGGTTATTTGTTCTGTATTATTCAGGCTGTCTCTTTTACGGGAAGCCAGTTGCATAAGAGAATCTTTATGAGGATATGAATTTAAAACCCAGGGCTTCCAGGTTTGACTGGTACTATTATTTTGCAGTTCCAGATCCAGGTCATTCACCAGGGCTTTGGTTGCATTAACTGCAGCAGCAGGGTCGTTCCACACGAGTGTTAACTTTATTTTTCTTATGCCTGGCGGAATGGTTAAGGTGAAATTTTGTGCTGTGTTATTAGCCACTGATCCAATAAAAAACCGCGACGATTGAATTGTTCTTATTGCATTTAAAGCATTCAGGCTGCCATACCCATTGGAATAATCTACACCTGGATTGCCCCTGTCATCAGCACTGTTTAATAATATGGCCTTCAGCAATGCACTGGGAGGTAATGTACCATTCAGTTGTTTATATGCCTGCTGAAGTATTAGCGACACACCCGATACCAATGCAGCAGCGCCGGAACTGCCATCAATGCCAAAGGCAGTGAGTTCTGGTTTTACCCTACCATCAAATGCAGGCCCTTTTGAACTAAGCGAAGCAACATTACTAAAGGAATCTGTGGCACCAACAGTAATAATATTTTTAGCCATTTTAAAACTACCGGTAAGATTAGCAAACCCGGCAATACCCGAATAGCGGCCGGTAGTACTTGCTAGCGTACCGCTATTGCCAGAAGAAAACACATTCATCAATACAGGATTGGTAATCATATTGGCATCATAGACAGATGCATCGGCGCCATAAAAATTTTCTATGCCTACACCATAGGAATGATTTTGAACCGTGATATTATATTGCTGCAATACTGGTAATGGATCCGGTAACAGGTTGGCAAAATTGGAGGAAGATATGATGGAACCCCATGCGGCACCCTTACCCCAATACCAGGAGTTGCCTGCACCTGCAATCATCGTTGCCATATTATTTGCATGTGAACTACGGATAGCAGAACTAAGGGTGGTAGGTAAGTACCGCCCGGCAAAATCTATATCCGTAGTATCGGGCCTGTCTTCTTTTACAGACACTGTTAATCCTTCCCCATTCCACTGAGGAAATTTGCTGTGGACCACATTTATTTTATTGGTACCCAGGTCAAGATTATTTACCAGCGTTTCTTCCATTGCCTTACGGGTGGCATCTTCAGCAAATAAAACGGCCGGCAAGGTTAACACCGAATCCATCAATACCTTTAGTGAAGCCTGGATTGTATAAAAGCTCAAGCCCGTATAAGCAACAATTTTTTGGGCCTTATAGTTTTTGGGGCTAAGTGATGCAGGAAGTGCATTGCCTGAAACCATTATCAAAAATTGCTGACTCTCATCGTCATCAGACTTTAATTTTAATGCGAGTTGTGGAGATAATTTATTGGTAAATTGTTTTGACTGCCCCTGGACAGGATGCATAAAACAAATTAATCCCAGGGTAATGAAAATCATTATCCTTCCACGGGGCCTGCTGCCGTTTTTCATGCAATAAAATTATAGGTTTTAGAGATAACCCACTTCTTATAAAAACAAAACCAAATTCGTAAATATCTCGAGTATTTTTACTGTGGAAAACAAACACATAAAAATATCTGAAAAGAAGTTTATCTTTTGCCTCAAATCATTTTTAAAACCACTCAAAAAAATCTTACATGAAAAAAAACATGTTCAAATTCCTCGCTTTCTTTTTGGTTTCTGGCATAGCACTTACCAGTTGCAAAAAAGACAACAGTATGGGCCAGGAAGAAATTTCACAGGCTACTTTATTGAAAATTTCAAACAATGGCTTTGGCACCAGCAATGTTCAGAAAATTGAAGAAGGATATCTTGTAGAAGGTGATATCGTTCTCACTGAAGAATTTCTTAATCAGACCCCGGGCGGAAGTTTGTTACGAATTGCCAATAATGAGCAATACAGAACTACTAACCTGGTAAACCAGAATCGTACTATCACCATTGCACTGGATTCAAAATTAGCCGGAAAAGCAGGTTATCCTGCTGCTTTGGCAGAAGTAGCCAACAGGTATAATGCATTAAACCTGACATTAAATTTCCAGGTAGTTTCTTCTGGTGCGAACATTACTTATGTTGATGGCCATGGACAATATCTTGCTTCTGCAGGATTTCCAACTGGTGGCAATCCTTACGGTACCGTGAAAGTAAATTCACAAAGCATAGGAACAGGAACCTCTTCAACATTTGTTAACTTTTTAGCATCAATTCTTGCTCATGAAGGTGGGCATTGCATTGGTTTCCGCCATACAGATTATATGGACAGGAGTTATAGCTGTGGTGGTTCTTATTCTAACGAAGGCGCTTCTTCGGTTGGTGCTATCCAGATACCTGGTACTCCCTCCGGTCCTGATGCAGAAAGCTGGATGCTGGCTTGTGTATCAAGAGATCAAAACCGACCATTTAATGCAAATGACAGAACTGCCCTGCAATACTTATATTAATTAAATTATAGGAATGCATTATAAAAATCCCGCCATTGACATGAGCGGGATTTTTCATTGTAGAGTATTTAATATAAAATTCATCAAATTAAATTTCAATTTTCTATAAATCTTCAAACAAACTTGACCAGAATATTTTTTCGAAGCCCAGGTAAGTAACAGCAAAAAGTTTCTGCAGCATTAATAAAGATGGCAAATAAATAAAAATAACTATTGTTATTATTTCATTTTTTTATAGCACAGTAAACACAACAGCAGTATTAACTATTACAGAACTTCCCGGGTTAACAAAGAGTTGATCAACGGTAACATTAGCAGTAACAGTTACTACATGCCCGCTTAAAATATTAATTGTATTTGCATTAAAGTTGGGTGTAAGTGTTGCTGCATGCCAACTAACATTATCTGTTGAACTTTCCCATGTTGCCAGGCTATTCCAGTTTCCGGATGCTTTTGTCCGGAAATAGTCAGATGCAAATGATGGTGCAGGGCAAGTGAAATTAAAATACACTACTGGTACATCATGATCAGTTAATCCTTCCGGGCGTAAATTATCTCCGTAAAATATTTCAGGAAAATCAGAACCCAATCTTGCAATACCAAAGTTTGCAACCTGTCCTGAAATATTTTGGGTTATTAATACATGATCCAGTGCCAAAGCACTGCCGGAAAAAACGTAACTATATCTTTGAGCGGAATTATAAGTATCATTAAGATTAATAAGATCAGGATTTACAAGATCTGAAGATGAAGCTACCACCTGGTTAGCTGGCGTTGGCGTTCCTTTTATTGTTCCCATCACATCAACATAACCATCATTGAACTGGTAAGCATTGTAATCACCTAAGCTAATAATTTTTTCAGCAGCATCAGCAACTTGCCTGCCTTGAATAAGGTTTGCCAGGAACTCTGCCTGGGCTTTGCGTTTGGCTCTTACTCTTGCGCCATCAGTAACATCTCCAATACCTCCTAATGATTGCAGGTGATTTATTATAATGGTAAATGGAATGGGTGTAGCACAACCTGGTTTTGTAAATGTAGCCATCACAGCAAGAGGGGGCCGGTCAAACAGGGTTTCAGATAAACTGGTATTAGGGTTAATATATATAGCAGTCTTTCCGTATTGAATTACACTGGTTACATTAATTTTTCCTGCTTTCACAAGAAAGCCAACATCAATGCCATTAATATCATATCCTTCTGTAAGGTATGGCTGGTAATTAGGATTAGGTAAAGCAAGTGCAATAGCATCATTGTTAACTTTTGTTGCAATGGCCTGAAG
>JBDSYV010000288.1:0-5882 GCA_040110925.1 Ferruginibacter sp.
TGCAACAACAGGGCGCAGATATTTTCTTTGGTGAAAAAAGTTTTGAAGTTGAAGATCTTATGAGGATAAACAATGATGGCAGGGGAATGATAAATATTTTAAGAGTAAATGATTTGCAGGATAAGCCTAAACTTTTTTCTTCTTTTATGTTGCAGATGCTTGCAGAATTGTATGCAATAAGTCCCGAGGAAGGCGACCTGGATAAACCAAAACTTGTCATTTTTATTGATGAAGCACATCTTATTTTCCAGGAAGCAAGTACTGCCCTGGTGCAGCAAATTGAAACCATTATAAAGCTTATCCGTTCAAAGGGTATCGGCATTTTCTTTTGCACTCAGAATCCAATGGATATTCCAGCATCTGTGCTGGGACAACTCGGCCTTAAAATTCAGCATGCGCTTAGAGCATTTACTGCGGCCGACAGGAAAGTAATAAAGCAAACCGCAGAAAATTATCCTGAAACAGCTTTTTATAAAACTGAAGATTTAATAACGCAATTGGGGATTGGGGAAGCACTAATAACCATGCTTAACGAAAAAGGGATTCCAACAACGCTTGCACATACCATGCTGTGCAGCCCCCGCACCCGTATGGATGTACTTACTACTGAAGAAGTAAATGCCATAAATAGCAAGAGCAGGCTGGTGGCAAAATATAAGGAGGATATTGATTCTCAAAGTGCATACGAAATATTGAATGCAAAACTGGCAGCTGCTGCACAGCAAACGCAGCAAACTTCAACAACATCATCCGCAAAACCTGAGCCTTCTGCCCTTGAACAAATGGCAAATAATACCGTGGTGAAGAGCATGATGCGTACAGCAGGTAATACTATAGTCCGTTCATTACTGGGATCATTAGGCCTGGGCGGAAGAACATCAAGAAAAAGCTGGTTTTAAACGGCAGGTAACAGTTCCAAAAAAATTTGCTTTGCCTAATAATATACTGCGTTATGCATAGCCTAATTTCGCAGCATGAAATTCCTGGATAATATTTTTCAAAAACGCTTTGGACCGGTAGCATTGGTGTTATTGTTAGTAGCGGCTATTAGTTTTTTTACCCGCCTGGTATTATTGATTATCTCATGGAACGCTGTTGATAAAAATCCTATTTACCTGCTGGGGATTTTTTTGGTAGGTTTATTTTTCGATGTTGTTGTGGGATTGTTTACGTCTATTCCCGTTAGCATTTATTGCTGGCTCATGAAAAATAGCTGGTACAAAACCAGGCTGGGCCGCATTCCTTTATTGATATTGTTCTTCTTAATAATTTTTATACTGGTTGTAAATGCCGCAGGAGAAGTGTTATTCTGGAACGAGTTTAATGTTCGCTATAATTTTATTGCCGTTGATTATCTTGTTTACACAACAGAAGTATTGGGCAATATCTGGGAATCTTATAATATCCCATTAATTGGCGCAGCCGTAGTAATTCTGGTAATGAGCATTGTTTTTTTTATTCGAAAAAAAATACGGGCTTCACAGCAAAGCAATTTGCGTTTTGGCCCTCGTACACTTTATTTTTTTGGGATAATGTTGATTACTGCAATGGGATATTTTTTTGTATCCAATAATTATAAAAACATCAGCAGGAATAATTATGTGAAAGAATTGGCTGGTAACGGCATGTATGAATTTGGTGCAGCATTCTGGCATAACGAAATTAATTACCGTGATTTTTACAGGGTAAATGATGATAAGAATAACATAGCCATATTACGTGATATGCTGCAACAAACAAATGCTGTATATGTTGATAGCGGGCTGAACGTAGAAAGAAAATTAATCCCACAAGCCCCTGCACATAAATGGAACGTAGTACTGATAAGCGTGGAAAGCCTTAGTGCCGATTATCTGAAATATTTTGGCAATAATCAATCCATTACCCCATACCTGGATTCGTTGATTCCACATTCACTATTTTTTAAAAATTTTTATGCAACTGGCACCCGTACCGTAAGAGGGCTTGAAGCTCTCGCATTAGCTATACCGCCCACCCCTGGACAATCTATTGTGCGGCGTCCCCATAATGAAAATATGTTTACTATGGGTAGTGTGCTTAAGGAACAGGGTTATGATGTGAAATTCATTTATGGGGGTAATAGCTTCTTTGATAATATGGGGTATTTTTTTGCAAACAATGGTTATAAGGTTTTAGACAAGGCAGATATTCCCAAACAAATGATACATCATGAAACCGTTTGGGGTGTGGCAGATGAAGATGCATTTACTATTCTGCTAAATGAGGCAGATAAAAATTATAAAAAAGGAGAATTATTTTTTTCGCACCTGATGACAGTGAGTAATCACCGGCCATATACTTATCCAGAAGGAAGAATTGATATTGAACCCAAACATCACTTAACAGAAGGCGCTGTGAAATATACTGACTGGGCCATTAATGATTTTATTTTAAGAGCAAAGCAAAAGCCATGGTTTGATAGTACAATTTTTATTATCGTCGCAGACCATTGTTCTAAAAGTGCAGGCAAAACAGATTTACCCGTAAATCGTTATCATATTCCCTGCATGATTTATAATCCTTTGCTGGTAAATGCCAAAATTGAAGAAAGACTTGTTAGCCAGGTTGACCTGGCGCCTGTAATTTTAGGAATGCTCAATACCACATATAACAGCAGGTTTTTAGGAAAAGATATTTATAAAACAGATTCCACCACTGACAGGGTATTTATAAGTACGTATGAAGATTTAGGATATGTAAAAAAGGACAGCCTCGTTATTCTGGGTCCTAAAAAAGCTGCCTCAATGTACGCTATAGACTATAAATCCGGCTTGGCAACAAAGCAGCCTCTCTCAGCAAGAATGCTAAATGAAGCCATTGCCTGGTATAATGGCACTTCATACCTGATAAAGGCAGGTCAATATCTGTATAAAGAAAAAAAATAATTTAATGGTTTTCGTAAAGTGTTGTTAATCAATGATATTTGAAAATATATAAAAACACTTCATTATGCTTGAAAATATAATTTGTAGTAAATATTCTACATTTTTTTTCCAAAAAGCTTGGATAATGAAATAATGCCGCTTATCTTCGCTCTGGTTTTTCATAGGATATTGGATTTTAAAGCGGGACTAGATTTCTATCTTGGTCCCTTTTTTTATGCTTTTTTTTTAATATTACCCTTGCTGCTGTATAAAAGCTTTTCTTCATCTACAAGGTAATTGATAACCTGGGTTACGTTAGCCGGTTTAAAATCTGATAAATCTTTTATCACCGATACATAGCTTTTTTCTGAAATATCCAGGAAGGAAAATAATGCTGTAGAAATAGTTTCAAATAAATGGGCTGTAATTTTTTCACGCTTATTATTAATACAATTATCACAAATTCCGCAATCACTGGCTTTATTATCGCCAAAATAATAGGATATAAAACGGCTCCTGCATTTATTATCTTCTTCCGCAAATGCATGCATTACTGCTAATCTTTTTGCAGCTACAGTTTTTCTTTCTTCAATAAGGGTTACATTAATTTTAAAATCATCATTATACATTCTATTAAGCAAAAGAAATACCTGAGGCTTTTCTGACGCGGGGCGGTATTCTATTATTTTATAGTTATGAAGTTGCTGCAAATCTTCCTTAATTTTCTGTATAGGTTGTTTAATAAACCTTGCCAGCAGGCTTTCATATATAGTAGAAGGGAAATCAAAAATGCCTTCATAAGAACGCAGCAGGCCTTTTATCAATGGTTCATATTGTTCATGCGTTTGTTCAAATTCATTCAAGTCATCTTTAGTTGCTGTAAATAATACAGAAGAAGGCCTGAACATTACTTCATTATAGGAAAGTAACCCCTCGGTGCTTAACGCTTGTAAGCCATAGGTGGCCAGCAGGATATTTAATTTAAAACGTTGTGTGAATTCAGCCAGGTCAATATCATAATTTTGTCCTTCGCCAGCACCAGCTGCGACCTGCAGGTAATTCATTAGTTGTGTATATATTTTTTTTATCTCTTCAACTCCCGGGTACCGAATGTTAAGTAGTTTAATTGCATCTTTCAATTCGTCTTTTTCAAAAAGCAAAACTGCATAAGCTCTTTTGCCATCCCGCCCTGCACGCCCAGCTTCCTGGTAATAATTTTCCAGGCAATCTGGTGCATCAAAATGCACTACCAGTCTTACATCTGGTTTATCTATACCCATACCAAATGCATTGGTACAGGCAATACATTTTATTTTATTATTCACCCAGTCCTGTTGTTTTTGCGAACGGATATCATTATGTAAACCTGCATGGTAAAAATCGGATGCAATGCCATGGAGTTTCAATAAATCACTTACCTGTTGTGTATGTTTACGGCTTTTGCAATACACGATAGATGAACCTGGCACATTCTTCACTATTTCCAGCAGCTTGCTTTCTTTTGATTCAGGTGAGAAGGCACTGTAAGAAAGATTTGCCCTTTCAAATGATTGCCTGAAGATGCGGCTCTCAATATCAAAATTTAATTTTTCGCAAATATCCTTTTGTACCACTTCGGTAGCAGAGGCAGTTAAGGCAATTACAGGTACGCTTGGCAATTCTTTTCTTAAGTTGGCAATACGCAGGTATGGCGGTCTGAAATCGTAACCCCATTGCGATATACAATGTGCCTCATCCACGGCAATAAGGCATGGTTTTATGGCTGGTAAAAATTCAAGAAAAAGATTTGTCTCCAACCTTTCCGGGGAAACATAAAGAAATTTATAATTGCCAAATGCTGCGTTCTGCAATGTTTTTTTTACTTCAAAAAAGCTCATACCTGTATGTATGGCCAATGCAGGAATTCCTTTTTTTTGAAGGTTACTTACCTGGTCCTTCATCAAGGCAATCAGCGGGCTTATCACCAGGCAAATGCCATCCATAATCATAGCCGGCACCTGGAAACAAATACTTTTGCCTCCACCCGTGGGTAAAAGGGCAAGGCAATCTTTCTTTTGTAATACGGCATCAATAATGTCTTCCTGCATTGGCCGGAATGCATCGAAGCCCCAGTACTGTTTTAATATGTAATGTTTGTCGTTCATCGCACTGGTAAGCGATGAAGTTAATTAACCTTTTTTACAAATAACCTTACCGAGTTTGCGGCCAGCACCACATCGCTGAAACCCATAGCCAGTGCAGCTACCGTAGGAGTAAGAAAACCGATAGCTGCAATAGGAATAGCAATAATGTTATAGGCAAATGCCCAGAAGAGATTTTGTTTAATGGTGATATAGGTATGCTTACCAAGCCCAAGGGCTTCTGGTAAATGTTTCAGGCCATTGTTTAGCAATATTACATCTGCACTTTGCATGGCAAGGTCTGAGGCTTTACTTAACGAAATACCTAAGCTTGCCTTTGCCAGTGCGGGTGCATCATTAATGCCATCACCAACCATTGCAGTTGGCCTTTCATTGTTCAATTTTTCAATGACCTGCAGCTTTTGTTCAGGGGTTTGCTCAACAATTATAGTATCAATATTTAATTGTTTAGCTACTACTTCACATTTCTCTCTTTTATCTCCGCTAAGCAAAATGGTTTTTATATTTTTCTTATGCAGCCACTTTATTACTTCTGCAGCATCGGGTCTTATTTCGTCCGTTACATCAATCCATCCCAGCAGTTCGTCATTTTTTGTAACATAAATATTGTGGTTTTCATCAATGTTGTTATTTGCAAGGGTTTTAAATGAGCCTGCAATAAAAATATTATCATTAGCATCAATGGCCTTTATGCCCATTCCTTTTATTTCTTCCACTTTTTTCCAGGTAAGCGGTTCTGTTTTCCATTCAGCAGCAATAGGTTTTGCCAATGGATGATTAGAAAACTTTTCCAGGGAATAAACAATCTTCCTGAATTCATCTTCATCAATAAAACTTTTAATACCTGATATGGAAA
>JBDSYV010000289.1:0-8151 GCA_040110925.1 Ferruginibacter sp.
GGGCTCATCTCTACGGGATAATCAGTAATGAATGTTGGTTGTATAAAATGATGTTCGCACTTCCCTCCAAAAATTTCATCTATCAATTTTCCTTTACCCCATTTTACATCTGCATGTATTTTTAATTGATGGCATACCTCACGAATACCTTCTTCGTCCATTTCACTTATGTCAAAACCGGTATGTTCTTTTATGGCATCGTACATAGTTACCCTGCGATAAGGCGCTTTAAAACTTATCTCCGTTTCGCCCACTTTTACTTTTTCTATGCCGTTAGTTGCCATTGCGGTTTTCTCCAGCATCTGCTCAGTAATATCCATCATCCAATCGTAATCTTTATATGCAGTGTAAAATTCCAGGACAGTGAACTCGGGATTATGAGTGCGGTCCATGCCTTCGTTTCTGAAATTGCGGCTGAATTCATACACCCATTCAAAGCCACCAACGATCAGTCTTTTTAAATACAATTCGTTTGCAATACGCATATACATCGGCATATCCAATGCGTTGTGATGTGTGGTGAATGGCCTTGCTGCAGCACCACCGGGGATGCTTTGCAATACGGGAGTATCCACCTCCAATGCACCACGTTCATTCAGGAATTCGCGAATGGCATTTATCATTTTTGTGCGCTTGATAAATACTTCCTTCACACCCGGATTAACAATTAAATCTGCATAGCGCTGCCTGTAACGAAACTCAGGATCGGTAACTTCATCAAATGCTTCTCCATCTTTTTCTTTTACAATAGGTAATGGGCGAAGGGACTTGGTAAGTATTGTAAATTCTCTTACATGCACAGATGTTTCGCCAGTCTTGGTGGTAAAAACATAACCTCTGATACCGATAATATCGCCAATGTCAATCAATTTTTTCCAAACTTGCTGGTACAAAGTTTTATCCTCACCAGGACATATATCATCCTGCTTAATGTAAAATTGTATTTTGCCGGAACCATCCTGTAACACAGCAAAATTGGCCTTGCCCATGTCACGAACACTCATGATTCTCCCTGCAAGACACACGTCTGCAAAATCAGCTTTATTCTCCTCTCCCTTATAATTTTCCTTAATATATGCGGCACTGCTGTTAACAGGATAAAGTGCAGCAGGGTATGCATCAATACCCAGGTTATTTAATTCTGATAATTTTTCCCTACGGATTAATTCCTGTTCTGACAAATGATGTGTGCTCATAATGTAGTATCTGTGCTGTTTTACGGCTGCGAAGGTAAATGAAGTATAGCAGGCAAACAAACCCTGTGGGCGGGTGGGCTAAACGTTTACAGTGGATATATTTACATTTTTAATCTGGCCCACAACATCCGCCGACAGGGCTTATAGCCGCTGCCGGGGAGCTTTTAACATCCCTATTTACTTTATGGCAGCAATCTTGCATCTATAACTAAAATCATGATTATGAAAAAGATATTTACCTCTGTGGGTTTTTGCTCCCTAATTGCCCTTTCTTCCTGCGATGTGTTAAGTAATCTGCCTGCAAGTACTGGCATTGGCGGCATCTCAGAAAATGAGGCAGCGCTTGGTATAAAGGAAGCCCTTGGCCAGGGACTGGATAAGTCAGTTTTGAACTTAAATGTAGTGGATGGATTTTTTAGAAATGCAGCTTATAAAATACTGTTACCACCAGATGCGAAAAAGATAGAGAATACACTCAGGAGTCTTGGATTCAATTCACTTGCAGACAAAGCCATTCTCCAGATCAATCGCGGTGCAGAAGATGCTGTTGGATATGCCAAACCTATTTTTATAAATGCCATAAAAAATATGACGCTACAGGATGCGATTGGTCTTGTAAGAAACGGGGATACCAGCGCCACACATTTTTTCAGGGTGAAAACAAATGCTCAATTATACAACGCCTTTATTCCTGTTATAAAATCCTCATTGGATAAGGTGGATGCTACAAAATATTATGGCGACCTCGTTAATACTTATAATAACCTGCCTACCACCTTTAACAAAATAAATCCTGACCTGGCCAGTTTTGTTACTGACCGTGCTACACAGGCATTGTTTGATTTGATTGCTAAAGAAGAACTGAACATCAGGACAAATTTTGCTGCAAGGACATCAGATATCCTGAGAAAAGTTTTTGGGCAGAAATGGTATTGATTAATTTATTTAAGAAAATAAAAAAGCAGCAGTTTCTATTCTGCTGCTTTTTTTATACAGTTAAAAATTATTTAACTACCATATTTTTCTTTAATTCATTATTAAGCTCAACATACCTTGCTCTTGAATAGTTACTAAATGCTCCTGATTTTTTAAAATTCATCAATAACAGTGTATTGGGTTTACCTGTATAATTAACAAGGCTATGATAATAACCACTACAGGATAGAAAATAGGAATGCTGTATTTCAGTATCTACAGCATCTACATTAAATTCTAAATTTAAAAATTCATCACCGGTTAACTTGCAATACTGCTTATCATTTGCAAGCAGATTATCTTTTTCATTTAGGGAAGTTAATTTGGATGCCATGGAAGGATTTATTAACTCGGTTTTAAGAATATTGCTTTCAGAAAAATCCATTGCAGCATAATCAATGTCCCAAAAGCGATATGCTGTTTCCAGTTTCAATTCTATATTATCTGTTTTGATAGAAGAAATATCAATATTCATAATCATATCCCGTTGTGCTGTATTGCCGGGGGTAGAAAAATAATCAACTGCAACCCATTGCCCTTCTTTTTTTATATAAACCATTAAGGGTAATGCCTGTTTTTGCTGCCAGTCTTCCATATCTTTTGGATTGGCATTATCCTGCCGTTTTCTCCAGGCTTCCATTCCCTCACCAAATAAGCTATTGAAATTTTTATAGATATACCCGGACCACATACTGTTTTTCCCGCTAATGACGAACTTGGCATTTTTTGCACCGGTAGGTTTCTTAAAGCTAAGTATCACATTGCTGAATGTTTCCTGGGTATCATCATTAAACCCATAGTGGTCGCCATCTTTTTCACTGATGAAATATTTTATGTCTTTTCCATTATTGTTTTTAGCTACTAGTGGAGACTGAACATTGGTATAGGAATATAATTGACCATGCCTGTCAGCTAATACCTCTGTGCCTTTAGCATGATCTGCTTTTATCACAAAAACTTTATTTATGAATTGCTCTTCTTCCGGGGCATTGTTTATGGTAAACTTCAGCTTATTGTTTTCCGCTATTAAATTACCAAGAGGCATATAATCTGTACGCTCCAGGGATGCATATACTGCGCCACTATACATGCCTCCATTAAAGTGTGAAGCTCCATTATTTTCTATATATACCTGCGGACAGTTACAGGCAATTGCAGTAACAATAGCCAGCAATGCAAATGTTCCTATTACCGAAATGGCAACTGTACTTAATACTGCACTACGTGATGTTGCTTTTTTATCTACAGTATATATATCAGCTCGTTTAATATCCCCCAATGGCAAACTTAAATGTGTCTCTTCAGTTTTATTTTTATCTGTGTAGAGATGCACTTCCATTAGTACATTCTTTTTATCCGATTTATCTACCCTGTTTGTTTTAAGGGTATCAGGATTCATAAATAAAATATGTTCGGGAGCAATTGCAGATTTATCGGCGCTGATAATATTTTCTTTAACAGTCACATTACTTAATGCATACACCCCGTCTTTATAATGAACAATAAAATATTTATTCATAGATTGAAGGTTTTGTAAAAGATCCTGGTCAACCTGCTTGCGGGTATCTGTTTTAAAATACTGTAAATAGCAACTGCTGATAGCCAGTACTGGAAATATCAGCAACAACAAATATTTTTTCTTTTTCTGATAAAGAAATAACATTGGAAACAGGAACAAACTGCCAGAGCCTGCTAACCTACCGGTAATTGATTTCATAAACAATTGTTTTTAGTGTTGAGGGAAATTTTTGGATGAATTATTTTAAACCATAATGGCGGAATAAGGGTGAGGAGCATCATTCCGGAATAGCCAGTAGGATATTGCGGTGACGATTCAAGGGCCTGTAATTCTTCATATTTATGGGATGGATGCATGTGGTGATCAGCATGATTTTCTAACTGAAAAAGGTTAAAACCGGAAAGTTGGTTATTAGTATTCCAGGCATGATGTGCAGATATACGTTCACGCTGGCCAGTTATAACTTCCTTTCGCAACAGGCCATAATGCTGGAGGTAATTAATATTGTGGAGCATAACGATGGCTATAAAACTTTGAAGGAGAAAAAATGCTGCCCCTAACCATCCGCTGGTCAAAAATATAATAGCAAGCAACAGTATTTGTAATGCGAGGAATATAAAAACACGATTTAAGTAAGTATAGTTTTTTATCCGGTATCTCTTTTCAATCACCATTGCATTTACAAATGTTTTGGCAATTGCCCTTGGTAAAAACCTAAAAAATGATTCCCCAATACGGGCAGTATGAGGGTCGGCTGGCGTGCAGGCATATACATGATGCCCACCGATATGCTCAATGCCATAATGCATATAAAAATTTTGTAGCAGTAATATGTAACCACATGATTTTGTAAATGTATTACGAGCATGAATAAACTCGTGCGCTAATGTAAAACCCAGAACGCCATTGATAATCCCGACAGATAAAGCCAGGCCTGCAAATAACACGAACCCTGGTTTATAAGAAACAAAATATATCGCCCAAAAAGTTAAAGCAATCAAAACCGGCACATACAACATGGCTACCCATCGGAAATATTTATTTGTTTTTACGATGGATGCGTGGTCATCTATAGGATGTTGTTTTCTTTTAATAATAAGATTTGCCAAAGGATGAATTACAAAACAAATTGCAGGTGTAATAAAAATCCACCAACCACCAGCAAGGGCGCTTAGCAAAACCAATAAAGGCAGCAAAAGCAAACGACTAAAGTTTAATGGATTCATATTAAGATTAATTTTTAATTGCATTGGAATTAAAAACGCCGCAACCGCCCTCCTTCATTTTTATCAATTCATCATCTATATTGCCATGTATTGCAGAAAATATTTTTCGCTGGCAAAACGGGCAGTTGTGTACATCGCCATCTGTATCTACATACAGGTAATCTTTACCAGAACCAGAACAGCCTACACGCCTGCTGTAATAACCATGATATGCTACAATAGGATAAGCTTTGTAATCCTTATTATAGTTCATGTTCTCGTAAAATTTTTCCAGTACATCTGTATGTTGTTTTTGTAAAATAACATCCTGGCCCTGGTAATGGCCTACAGCTTTTGGTTCAAGCACTTGTATAAATGTTACATGATTATCTTTAGCCAGTTGCGCATAGCGATAAAGATTCTCTTCATTTATAAAACTTTTTGTAGCACATATAGATAAGGTTACAGCAAGACTATTTTCTACAGCACACCTGATCGCATTCAATGCCCGCTGATAAGATCCCGGCTTCCCCCTGAAGCTGTCATGCATTGTTGCATCCCAATGATCAAGGCTGATGGTAATACCGGTGAGCCCATTTTCTTTAAGCAGTTTTGCTTTTTGAAAACTTAAGTTATAACCTGTTGTATATATCCAGAAGTTTAATGGTTTGGGTGAATTGGTTAACAGGTAAAAGATGTCTTCCAAACGATTCAAAGGTTCTCCGCCACTTAATTGAACTTGTGATATTCCTTTAGCGTAAAAATTATTAATCACTTTTAATAAATCTTCACGGCTTAATACTTCTGGTTTATTAAGGGCTTCCCACTCACAGCAATGCTCGCACTTGAAACCACATTTTTTAGTGATGGCAAATATGAGTGTATGTAAAGAAGTTGATTCCGCAACATCTGTTTTTTTAAAAAGATGAGTAACATACCTGTTGAATGCTAAAGAAGGCCATCCTGGAGCATTGTAATTATAATAGTACTTATTATTAGCATAAAAATATTTTTGCAACTTCCCATCATTGCGGTATTGATTCCGCATTTTTAATAAGGTCTTTAGTTTTTTTAAAACAGTAACAGGGTTTTTATACACCGTAAGAGCAACCCATAAAATATTTAACCAAATAGCTGTTTTTACAAAACTTTTTTGCCAGGCCCATATAGGAGTGGGACCTTGTACTTTTTCTATGGGTTTTATTAGCTTTTGTGGAAGGCTTTCTAGAAAAACCGGCACCTGATTCAAGTCCGGCAGGATTACGTTCTCCATAATAAATCTTTTTAGCTTTTAAATATTTCTGTGTTAAGAAGTTTGCGGGGATTTAATATCACATTAAGTTATACATGATTATTTAGAATAACTATCTTTTGAGTTTTTAAATTTTTCATGCAACCCTTACCATGGTATTCCATAACATAATAATAATAAATAGTATTAGCTATTATTTTCTGGTCACTTTTCTTATGCGATTGTTATCCTTATCAGCAATGTATAAATTCCCATTACTATCTGCTGTTATTCCTGCGAGTGTGGCAAACTGTGCAGTATTTCCATTTCCATCTAAATACCCTACCCGGGTTTCTCCCGCTATGAGGGTAAAAGGGTTATTTACATTTATCCTGTAAACACCTAAATAGCTATTGCCGTTGCTTAAATCGGTTTTATAACCAGTTAAAAAAATGGTACCCTGAGAAATAGTTATTCCTATTGGCTGTGGCGTATTGGAAATGCGGGTTACCACTTTTGCAGGGGTTATTTGCTGAATATTATAGTCAAGAATTCCTGACTCTACTAGATATAGATTTCCCTGGGCATTCATGGCAATGGCAGTGGAGAATAGGCTTACTGTCATAAATGTAGTCACATTTCCCACCGGACTTATTACCCTGATTCTACAAGCCGGGAGTTCAAAATCAAGTACATAAATATTTCCCTGGCCATCTATAGTAATGCTTCGGATAGCACTAAATAATGCTGCCGTGCCCGTTCCATCTACATAGCCGGGAGTTGTATTTCCGGCAAGGCTAGTAACCACGCCAGCTGCAGTTATTTTACGAATTCTTGTTTCTTCGGCTACATAAATATTACCTGAAGCATCTGCCGTAATGCCAATAGGATTATAAAATTGTGCTGCCGGGCCGGTACCATTTGCGTATCCTTGTTGCCCACCGGCAAGTGTAGTTACCATTCCTGCTGATGTTATTTTTCTTATGGCGAAGTTTCCTGCATCCACAACATAAATGTTATTCTGTGCGTCTGAAGTTATTGCCGTGGGGCCCGTAAACCGTGCTGAAGTACCAAGTGCATCAAAAAGTCCGCCCTGCCCAGAACCTGCAAAAGTGGATACCAGGTAATTTGCAGATTCGTTGGTAGGCTGTGCAGGTCCCTCGTCTTTTTTACATGCCACCATTAAGGTGCTGGCAAGAATAAATATTATCTTGGAGTATCTTGATAAAAGTGACATGATATGTTGGTTTAAAATTTTAAAAAAAGTAACAGTAATTTGAGCCTTAAGTTTTACTGGTTGCACCTGATTTACCAGGAAGCAAATTTATTGCCGGGTCAGTGTAATTTTATACTTGTCACCTGCCACCTGTACACCAGTTTGTATCAGTATCAAGGTTTGACAATTATAACTTTCAATCGTAGAAGGATCTCCATCTATAATTAAAGTATTACCAGATATTGACCAGTTTCCATTATCCGTATTTGGAGGAGAGCAAACTATACCTGCATCAATCATTATATAAGTGCCATTTATATTTAATGACAGAATATCATCCCTTTCACAGGCATCAGGGAATACTAAATTGTAATAATTCATTTCGGCTGAAGTTGCACTGGCTTTGTAGGTTATGGCGGTAATTCTATAAGAGCCCGCAATTGATGCTGCTGTTGCCATACATGCTGTCTCACCTTTATCCTTTTTACAGGAAACAAGGGTGAAAACTGATAAAAGGATGAAGAATACTTTTTTCATAATTGTATATTTGATTGTTAAAAAATTAATGATAACAGAAATGAACGTAATAAAATAGTTATAACATGATTCTAATTCCTGCAACAGCGAATCTTTGATTGGTTATTTGCATTTGATTTAGTAAGGGAACTTTTTCAACATCAAAAAAAGCAGATGCGCTAAGAGCTTTTCTTTTATTTCTGCCAGAGGCAATAAATAATGGAATACTTCCACCCATGGCTAAAGCGCCACTAAGTATAAGCGCAGCTTTAATATCTTCATTTTTATATGTA
>JBDSYV010000290.1:0-10114 GCA_040110925.1 Ferruginibacter sp.
TTATTTGCTGCCGGATTTACCCGGAATATTTTAATGATCCTATTTGTTTCAGTAAATTTTATTTATGCTCAAAATGTTGGCATTGGCACTGTATCCCCTACAAGTAAATTGCATGTTTTCAATAATACAGCATCAGCTTCTACTTTAGGGTATTTTAATTTAATTACCACAGCACCTACAGGTATTTCCTATGCGTTAAAGTCGGATTTAAACGGCAACGGCGCTGGAACTTATTATTCCCTATATGGCTCAGCCGGTAATGATGGAACTGGTTCAACTTATGGTGTTTATGGACAAGTATCTGGAAGCGGCAGCGGTTATAGAGTAGGTACAGAAGGTGTAGCCATGGGAACTTCAGGGGATAATTATGGGACCAGAGGTTGGGCTGTCGGCACAGGCGCTTTTAACAATTATGGTATTTTTGGGGCTGCTTATGGAGCCACTACAAACTATGCCGGATATTTTCAACAGGGAGATGTGTATATGCAAAATAATCTGGGTATTGGAGTATTTATACCCACTACAAAATTAGATATTTCCGGTGCTTCAACTGGGCAGAATGCAGTTCTTAAACTTACCCAAACCTCCACGGGGCATGGTATCCGTGCAAACATACAATCAGCCGCAGGTGCTTCCCTGGGTAATCCTTCAGCCATTGTAGGAGATGCCATATCGGGCAATGGTGTATCAGGCACGGCTACAACCGGCACAGGTATTTATGGTTATTCAACCAGTGGGGTTGGTGTGTTTGGTGCATCCTCCTCAAATTCTTCTCTTAAAGGATTTTGTAGCGGCAGTGGCGCTGCAGGAGAGTTTATAAATACAGGAGGTGGTTCCTCTATACTTGCAAACGGAAGCGCTCAATACAATGCAAATTTTACTAATACAGTTACTTCTGCAGATTATTTTGGCCTGAAAAGCAGTTGCTACAATACTCCTTTTTATGGAATTGGAATAACTGCATCTGGTGGATATATAGGTATACAGGTAAATGCAGATTTGGCGGGCACGGGGAGCAGATTTGGTATAACTTCTTCCGCTTCCGGTGGCGCTTCTTCAAATTTTGGAATTAAAACAACCGCAACAGGGGGGGGATTATCTTATGGCGTCTACGCTTCAGCCTTTAGTGCAGCAACTAATTATGCAGGATATTTTGATGGCAACGTTTATACAACCGGCGTTTATTTACCATCAGACAGGAAATTGAAAAATGATATTGAGCCATTGAATAATGCTTTATCCATCATTCAAAAATTAATCCCCGCTGCTTACAGTTATAAAACAAATGAATATCAACAAATGCATTTACCCGATGGAAAACAATATGGATTAATTGCAGATGAAGTGCAGGAAGTTATCCCCGGCGCTGTTACCAAAGCCATTCAGCCTGCTGAATATGAAGGCCAAAATGAGAAAGGTAAAAAAATACGAGATGCGGTGGAGTTTAATGCGGTTAATTATATAGCGATGATTCCCATTCTTATTGCTGCTGTAAAAGATCAACAAACTATCATCAACAACCAGCAAAATAAAATTGATGATTTAGAAAAAAGATTATCTGTTGTTGAAAAAAAATGAATGATGGTTACTAACTAAACATCTCTCTCACTTTATCAAAAAATGATTTTTCATTTTTCTCGGGATTAGGTGCAAAGTTTTGGGAAGCCTGCATTTTTTCCAGCATTTCTTTTTCATCGCTACTTATATGTTGTGGCGTCCAGATATTCACCTGTATTAGCTGGTCGCCTTTTTCATAACTGTTTACATGAGGAAATCCTTTTCCCTTTAGCCGGAATATTTTTCCACTTTGTGTACCTGCCGGTATTTTAATTTTTGCCCTGCCATCAATAGTGGGCACTTCTACCTGCGTGCCAAATACGGCATCAGGAAAGGCGATGTGTAAATCAAAAGCAACATTTAATCCATCCCTGTGAAGCTGTGGATGTGCTTCTTCCTCAATCAATACAATTAAATCGCCATTGCTGCCACCTCGTTCGCCTGCATTACCCTTGCCCTGAATGCTTAGCTGCATACCTTCCTGTACACCTGCTGGTATGTCAATGGTTACAGTTTCTTCACCGTAAACCCTGCCATCGCCTTTACATGCCGTACACTTACTGGTAATAGTGCTGCCTTCTCCACTACAAGTTGGACATGTAGTTACAGTTTGCATCTGCCCAAGGAATGTATTCTGCACCCTGCGTACCTGCCCGCTACCCCCACAAGTGCCACAAGTTTGAATACTGTTTTTATCTTTTGCACCAGAGCCCTGGCAGGTTGTACACTTTACATGCTTTTTTACTTTGATGGTCTTACTTGCCCCTTTTGCAATTTCCTCATAATTCATTTTAAGCTTAACCCTGAGATTGCTGCCCCGTGTGCCGGTGCCTCGCCCTGTTGAACTTCTTCTTCCCCCACCACCAAAAAAACTTCCAAAAGCATCTTCTCCAAAAATATCCCCGAATTGGCTGAAAATATCATCCATGTTCATGCTCCCACCGCTAAAACCTCCACCACCACCACGGCCATTTGAAAAAGCGCTATGGCCAAAACGGTCATATTGTGCTTTTTTATCAGCATCATTCAATATTTCATAGGCAGATGCAGCTTCTTTAAATTTATCTTCTGAGGCTTTATCGCCTGGGTTCCTGTCAGGATGATGCTGCATTGCCACCTTACGGTATGCCTTTTTAATTTCATCCTGTGTAGCATTTTTAGATACACCTAAAACCTCGTAAAAATCTCTTTTCATAATATACTTATGTGCTAATATGCTAATGCCCGCCCAGCTGAACGCCGTTTGGACGTGTGCTAATATGCTAATTGGTAATATAAGAAAGTAAGCATTTCATTAGCAAATTATCGAATTAGCTAATTGCCTGATTATTTTCCCACCACCACTTTTGCAAAGCGGATTAATTTATCATTTAAATAATATCCTTTCTGAACTTCATCTACTACTTTACCTTTCATTTTTCCCGCAGCTTCAATTTCAGTTATTGCCTCATGTTTTTCAACATCAAAATCTGCCCCAATGCTTTCCATTGGAGTAAGTCCTTTTTGCTGCAGCGTACTTCGCAGTTTATTAAACACTAATTGGTTTCCTTCTTTAATTTGCTGAAGATCAGCACTTTCCTTCATTTGTTTTTCAGCCCTGTCGCAGTCATCCACCACATCCAGCAAAGAAGTCATAATATCCTTTCCGGCAGTTTGAAACAATTCTATACGTTCTTTTGCAGTACGACGTTTATAATTTTCAAATTCTGCAAAAAGACGCAGGTATTTATCCTTTTGATCTTCCAGCTCAATTGCGAGCCGATTGTTTTCTGTTTCAGCATTTTCACCAGGATTACTTAAATGGGTATTTCCAGGGACATCCGCGTCCGAATTGATGTCCATTTCTATATTTTCTTCAGCTAAATTGTTCGTTTTTTCCATATCTGTACTTTAAAATGTGGGCAAAGGTACTATAGTCAAATGTTTTGCCAAGCAACAATGCAAGCCAAATTGACATTTTAATTAAATTTTAAAATATGTGGAATTCTTATAAAAAGTTGAATGAAGTCTCTAAGCCGGGTATGGCATAATGTATAGAAAACTTTTAAAAGGATGTTATTTAACTACCTGGAATTTGCCTGTTTCTACTATAACGCCATTTTTATCCCTAAGCAGGAAATAATAAATACCGCGGTAAAAAGAGTCAAGATTAAGGTTGAGACGGGAAGGAAGGCTCTTGTTATCATACATCAATTTGCCTAGTGAACTGTAAACCTCGATAGTAAATGATTTTTCGTATCCTCTCTGGAAATCGAAATTGATTACCGAGCTGGCAGGATTGGGGTAAAAATTTATCAGCTTTTGCGCACTGCTTACATTGTCAGCAGGTAATTTGTTTTGAGCGAAAGAAGTAAAATTTATTCCAATAATAATTGTTAGTATGAAAATGATTTTTTTCAACCTTGTAAAAATAACTAATTAACCGAAATGTACAAGTTTAATATTACAAATTAAGTGCTAATTTATTTTAAGTCACATTTAGTTAGATTTATAACTCCTAATCCAGTTATTTATTGCAGTTCAGCCAATATTTTATCTATTTGAGCAAAATCAGGTATCTCTCCTGCATTGTCCAGTACTTCAGCATACTGAACAATACCTTTTTTGTCAATAATAAAAGCCGACCTTTTGCTGACGCCCTTCATTCCCATTGGGGTAAAACTGTCATAAATCGTTTCATATTTTTCTGACACTTCCCGGTTAAAGTCGCTAATCAACGAATAATTGAAATGTTGCTCTTCTTTATATTTTTTAAGTGTGTACACGGAATCCACAGAAATACCAATTACCTCTGTAGATTCATTATTATATTTTCCAATATCATCCCTAACGCAGCAAAGCTCTTTTGTGCAGGTGCTGGTAAATGCGAGTGGAAAAAACAATAACAGCACATTCTTTTTTGCGGCATAATCCTGTAGGCTTATAGTATGATCGCGAGTTTCAAACAATGTAAAAAGGGGCGCTTTGTCTCCTACTGTAATGGCCATAAAAATTATTTCTGCAAAGGTAGGTGTTGGTAAAAAAACGCTACAAGAAAGCCCCACCTTAGGGCAGGGCTTCTTTATCCAAACAATCCATAAAAACAAAAACACTTTCTCCTGTTGGATTTTTCTTTATTTAAAATTTGGGGCAACGCACAGCATCTCTGCTGCTGTTATACTTGTCTAAATATTTTTGCCAGCTAAGAGATAGTTCAAAACCACCTCTGCCCTGGCTTGCAGATTTTAATGGTGAAATATTGGCATCATAACTTACTGCTATGGCAATGGGTTTACATTCCAATTTTACTACAGGTATCATGGCGTCTTTAAGCCTGAAATATGCCCCCGCATGAAGGATGTATCTTGGGTTTTCCCAATCATCTAATTTCCATGAATAGAGCATCCCTGCAATAGTTTCTGTATAGGTACCCTGCTGAGAATAATCGGCCTGTATAGTTAAAAATGAATAGTCTGTAATGCCCATTCTTACACCAGCGGAACCAACCCATTTGGGTTTCATTTCATATTCATTGCTGCTATAAAAAGATATTTTTTTGGCCTGGTTAAAATGATGGTAAGCTACACCCAGGATTAAATTGTTGTCCGCATTTTCTCCCAGTTGTGTATTAAAACTCATACCGGCACTTCCATCCAAATAACTATAATTGGGGTTGCTAAATGTTTCTCCATTATTAAGACCACCATCATACCCAGTTCCATTAAACTGGTTGTTTGTAGTCATTTTACTCCTGTCTATATTTCGCTGAACAAGGCCTCCCATAAAGGCCATGGAGATGTACATGTTTTTTTCTGCGCTTAAAGATTTATGGTAATTGATAGCGGGCAAAAGATGAGTAGAAGTAAGAGCAACAGTACCGGCTCTGTCATATAAGACCTGTGCTCCTATTGTAAGATAATCGTCACCATTACCAACAGGTAACTTATATTCTCCATTAAGTGAAACCGTTTTATATGCATCTGTTACACTATTCCATTGAGAGCGGTAAACCGATTGAATTCTAACATCGCCGGTAAATATTCCGGCCAGGGCAGGGTTACGTAAAAGCGGGGTTTCAAATATTTGTGAGAAATGAATATCCTGTCCATAAGTTAACGGCGCAGTAAACAGCAAACCGCTAATTAAAAAGGAAAGGAATCGAGGTGTTTTCACGAATAATTGAATTTAAAACTGAATGCTGTTCGAAGATAATAAACGATAGAATATTGATTGTAGTATAATCTATCAGTTTTTGGCAAGCCTTAATTATTAACATTTTAAAATGAAAAGCCGCTTCTTGGAGGGCCACGTTAATTTCAGTAAAAAAGCTTCTGAAATAAAATTATTTTATCAATGCAATATTTCCTTTATACGTTAATACCGTACTATTATCACACATTATTTCCATGGTGTAAATAAATACATCTGGATTAAGTTTTTGTCCTTTATACATCCCATTCCATCCTGATCTTTCATCGTTTGGCATAAAGTCATTTTTCTGGTAAACTATTTCCCCCCAGCGGTTAAATATCTTTAATGATCTAATACTAAACAAACCGGAGCCCCTTGGATAAAATATATCATTTGCACCATCCCCATTTGGAGAAAAAGTATTGGGAATAAAAACATTGGCTCCATTACAGATTACAAAAACAGTTACGATATCCCTTGACTGGCATCCACCAGCATTGGTCACCTGTACCAGGTACTGGGTTGTTTCTTTTGGTTTTACCGTTATTGCCGGATAATTAGTTTGTGTAATGCTCCCGGTAGGTGACCAGGTAACGTTTGTTACATCTGCAGATATTATTGGAACAAGGTTAACTGACTGACCTGTGTTGATAGTCTTGTCTGGGCCCCCATCCACGGTTGGTATGGGAAACACTGTAATCGGAATATAGGCAGTATCAGCAAAACAGTTTTTACCGTCCTTTCCGATTACCTTGTAGGTGGTTGTTTGCTGAGGGGTAACGGTTATCATAGAAATATTAGTAACCGTAATGCCCGCTGTTGGTGTCCATGAATAGCTATTGGCCCCTGTTGCAAATAATTGTGCGGAGCCTCCAATACAAATACTATCCGGGCGGCTAATTTTCATTTTAAAAGGATATACAATCGCAATATTAACTGAGTCTTTATTAATGCAACCATCCGAAGATGTACCAATAACAATGTATTTGCGTAAAGAATCCGGGTTAGCCATAGGACTAGAACAGTTGGTGCAACTTAATCCCTGTGCCGGCGACCAGGTATAGATAGAACCGCCGGAAACACTAAGTCTCACACTATTTCCTTTACAGATAAAGGTATCAAGGCTGGCTTTGATAACGGGTATGGCAAACGCTTTCACCAATAGCGTAGAGGTATCCCTGCAACCGCTGCTGTTTATGGCAATTAACTGTACAGGAAAATTTCCTGCAACGGGGTAAACCTGTGGTGTAGGGTTGGCTTGTGACGACAGTTGCCCATTTCCAAATATCCACTGGTAAGTCATTGCAGATGTATCCGGGTTGTTCAGTGAACTATTAAAAGTAACGGTCAGTGGTATACATCCATCGGCAGTTTTAAAGGCCTGGAGATCAGGTTTTTTTATAATTTTTATTGGAAGCGCAAGACGCAAACTATCCGTGCATCCACTTTGAGTGGTTACCTTCAAAGATGGGAAATAATTACCTGTTGCATTATAACTATGAAAAGGATTTGGCTGGATTGATGTTGTTCCATCTCCAAAATCCCATGAATATCCTGTAATTAAATCGTTTGTAACTACAGTAGTGTTAGTGAATTGCACATCTCCCCTATCGCAAAAAAGAGTAGCTGAGGGGCTAAAGTTTACTGTCACACCTTTTACAACTATTGTATCCAAACCAGTAATAGGGACCATACAGCCACCAGCATCTAAAAGAATCATTTTTGGTACATATATTCCTGGCAAATTATAGGTATGTGAAATAATTGAATCAGTCGTAGAAATGGTTGAGCCATCATTAAAATCCCAAACAAATGAATTTCTTGAAGTGGTGGTAGCCCTAAAATTTACCGTTAGAGGTTTGCATCCCGTAAGTGCTCCATAACTGAAACTGCCGTATGGCCCACGCACAATTATTGTTTTTTGTTTTACAGATATACATCCACCAGGACTGGTAATTGTAAGTTTTGAGATGTAGGTACCCGGGATATTATAAAAGTGAGATGGATTTGCGATTTGAGAAGTACTGCCGTCACCAAAATCCCACAATGTTCCCACAGCATTTTGTGACTGATTACTAAACTGAACCACCAAAGGCGGGCAAGAACTTATGCTATCACTTACAGTATAAGCAGCAACTGGCGTTACTATTCTAATGTACGCCGGTTTGATAAGAGAGTCCATGCAGCCAAACTGGTCTGTGACTACAAGTTTTATATCATAAACACCATCTGCAGCATATACATGAACAGGTTGAGCCACGGTACTGGTAAAACCATCACCAAAATACCATTTGTATTGTAGAGAAGGGCCCGAAGAATTATTGACGAATCTTACATTTTTGCCTGGACATGTGATGGTATCAACACTATTAAATATGGACAAAGGTCTTGAAATAGTCAGGAGGTTATTTTTAGATATTATATCAGTACACCCTTCGCTATCAGTTACTGTAAGGGACACAGTGTAAATACCTGCATTGGCATACAGATGCTGAAAGGGTGGAGAAAACAGAGTATCCACCTGGCCATCTCCATAACTCCATATCCATTGGTTAATTGGATGAATACCATCTGTTGTAGAACTATCAATAAAATTAACAGCACTTAAAAGACAGCTTCCTATGGCGCCGGGACTAAATGCTGCAACTGGACCATTTACCCTGATATACTGGAACTTAACCAGCGTATCGCTACAGCCTATTAAATTTTGTATAACAAGTGTAACAGTGTAATTACCTGAATTCAAATATACATGTTGCACATTTATGCCAGTGGCTGTGCTGCCATCACCAAAATCCCAGTTAAAACTCGCCACACCAACAGTATTTATTGCTGTAAAATCTACACTCGTATTCCTGCAAATAACCGTATCGTTTGCTGAAAAATCGGCTATGGCTTCTAATATTTGTACTTGTTGTGATGTAGTAAAGTCACAACCCGTTCGTATGTTAAAGACTGTAAGTGTAACTGTGTAAATACCCTGGGCATTGTAAACATGTACAGGGTTTTGCAGTGTTGAAGTATTGCCATCTCCAAAATCCCAGTTCCATGTATCTGCACCGATTGATGCATCCTGGAAACTAATAGTATGAGCGTCACTGCAGGTAGATATGGGTGCAAAAGCCGCAATGGGCGGATTGATGTGAACATAATCAACAAAAGTTAATGTATCTGAACAGCCATTATCCCACACAATTAATGTAACTGTAAAATATCCTGTGTCGCTATATACATGAGCGGGATTTTGCTGAGTTGATGTTCCCCCGTCTCCAAATTGCCAGAACCATTGTGTTATATTCCCTTGCGAAGAATCTGTAAAATTTATAATCGTTTTTGCACAGGCATCTCTGGGATCTGCCCCAAAATTAACAACGGGTTTATTACCTGCCCTAATTCCCGATGTAACTATAACAGTATCAGTACAGCCGCTAGCTGTTGTAATGATGAGCGTTATATCATAAACACCTGCAGCAAAAATATGTGTGGGTGTAGCAGATGTTGAGGTACCCCCATCGCCAAAATCCCAGAAATAACTTGTAGCAGGTTCTATACTATTAAGGGTAGAAGTAAACGTCCAGCTCAAGGGAGCACAACCTTCCTGGAATAAACTATTAATACTTACCTGGGGTAAAACTATTTTAATATATTGCTGTTTTGTGATTGTATCTGTGCAACCCGCTGCATTGGTCACTACAAGGCTTACTGAATACAAGCCGGGAGTTAGATATGTGTGCACTGGGTTATTTAAGGTAGAATTATTACCATCCCCAAACTGCCATGAATAACTAATACCATTGCTGCTACTGCTGGTAAACTGTACTGTGAGTGGTGCTTTACAGGCAGTAAGCGGTGATGCTGTGAAAGCAGCAACTGGTTTAGCTAAGATGGTGATTGTTTTACTGACAGAGTCAATACATGATCCAAAATTACTTACCAGTTTTACTGTGTAAGTTCCAGGCATAGCATATTGCTTTAAAGGATTTGTTGCTGTGGATTGTGTACCATCTCCAAAATACCAGGTTGCACTTAAAGCCGGAGGAGTTGATGTATTTATAAACCTGAAAAGGGTATTGACACAAAGCGTATCAGGGTATGAAAAATTTGCCTGAACGTTTCCAATAGTAATTGCATTGGGTTTTACAATAGTATCTCTGCAGCCAGTACTATTAGTTACAATTAGTGTGATAGTATAACTGCCCGAAGTTAAATAAGTATGTGTAGGATTTACAAGGGAGGAAGTAGCGCCATCCCCAAAATTCCAGTTATAGGTAAGTGTGCCTGAGCCGCTGGACAAGTTGGTAAAATTTATTGTAACGGGAGCTGCACAGGAGTTAGGTGAGTTATTACTGAAATTTGCAATTACACCATTATTTATCTGGATATACTG
>JBDSYV010000291.1:0-32799 GCA_040110925.1 Ferruginibacter sp.
AAAAGCATAATAATACATGCTGCGAAAATTTTTACTGCTTTCATAAATTTAATTTAGAGTTTAGAGATAGCCATTCCGGCTTATGGTTATAAGACTGACAACCGTTATAGAAGTTTAAAGAAGAGAATAAAAAAGGAGAAAAATAAAACGGGATTAGAAGGTTTTTTTAAAAATATTTTTCTATGCAGACACTATACAATCAAATAGCATCTTCAAACAATTCAATTTGTGGAGAAAAAATATTGAACGTTTTCCTATGGTATTTGCAAATACCTTTTTCATCTATTGCCTTGCGGTGTTCACGGGTACCATAACCTTTGTTGGTATTCCATGCATAATAAGAAAACTCATTGTGAAGCATTTGCATATATTCATCCCGATGTGTTTTGGCCAATACACTTGCCGCAGCAATGGAAGCATACAAGCCATCGCCTTTTATTATGCAGGTATGTTTTACGTTTTTATAAGGTTTAAAGCGGTTGCCATCTACCAATAAATGATTAGGTGTTTTATTTAATTTATCTAAAGCAAGATGCATTGCAATAAAAGAGGCCTGCAAAATATTCACCTGGTCTATTTCATCATTGCTTACTGAAGCAACTCCCCAACAGATACTTTCTCTTTCAATTATGGGCCGCAGCAAATCTCTTTCTTCATGCGTTAGCTGTTTGCTGTCGTTAAGTAAAGGATGGAAAAAATCTTTTGGAAGAATTACCGCTGCCGCAAACACCGGACCTGCATAGCATCCACGCCCCGCTTCATCTAGTCCCGCTTCGGTTTTGGATTTGTAATAATACGGTTGCAGCATAGGTACAAATATAGGTCAATAGGCAATGGGTAATAGACAATAGACAATAGGCAAGGAGCAAGGGCAAACCAAATGTGCGATAATAATTATTAATGCAATATTCAACAGCATTAAAAATTTATCTTATAAAAGGACAGCCTAAAAAAAAGCCCGTGTAATTCAAAAAAAATTATTTACTCTCTTGACAATTAACTTTGCATACTATGATTGAATCTACAACAGAAAAAAATAACAGGCAGGTGGCAGCATGGTTGATGCTTGGTGTTTTAATGATCATCATACAGGTGCTTATTGGTGGAATAACACGGCTCACTGAATCCGGCTTGTCTATTACAGAATGGAAACCTATCACTGGCGCTCTTCCACCATTAAACGATGCTGCCTGGCAGGTAGAATTTGAAAAATACCGCGGCACTGACCAGTTTAAATATGTACACCCGTATTTTTCACTTAAAGAGTTTAAATACATTTTTTTCTGGGAATGGTTTCACCGGCTTTGGGCAAGATTGCTTGGCGTTGTTTTCTTAATAGGCTTTATATATTTTGTTGTGCGCAAAAAAATTACCCGCCGCATGATTGCTCCACTGGTCCTTCTTTTTTTGCTGGGAGGATTACAGGGTGCCATCGGCTGGCTGATGGTAAAGAGCGGCCTGGTACCTGAAAAATTCTTTGTGGGGCATGTTGAGCTGACTACACATTTAATAGCAGCATTAATATTACTTTCTTACACATGCTGGTTCGCCATAAGTTTATTACCAGCTTACCAGGAGAAAATAATGAGCAGCAAGCTGAAAAATTTATTAGGGGTTATCAGCATTTTATTTTTCCTTCAATTGATCTATGGTGGGTTTATGGCTGGCCTCAAAGCTGCAGCTATTGCACCTACATGGCCGGATATAAATGGCAAATTTGTGCCGTCTTTTTCCGGTAGCATTATAAGCGATCCGCTTGCGGTGCATTTTATTCACCGCGGCATTGCATACCTGTTGCTCATTTTTGTTAGTTGGTTTTATTTTAAATCAAAAGTCTTTGCCGGCAACAAAAAGTTTAACCTTTACAGGAATATTTTTCTGGCGCTTATATTTATTCAGGCCTTGCTGGGCATTTTTGCAGTATTAAATGCAACAAATCCAAAGGCATTTGTATTTTTTGGGGTGGCGCACCAGTTTGTTGCAATGTTACTGGTAATTTGTATTACGGTAATTTTATACCTGGTAAATAGTGATGTAAAACAATATAACAGGCCATACACAGTTAATTAAGTTGCTACTCAATATAATTTAAACTATCTCATGCGCTTGCTGCTAAGAAATATTTTTTATTCATTTCCTATACAGCTATTTATTCTTCATTTTAGAAAGTACCAGGTGCTGTTATTTTTCTGGTATATAATGTTCAGCTTAGTGAACAGTGGCTTCATGAAAACTTATGGCGCTGATGCACTTTTTTTTACACCAGAATATTTGGGAAAGGTAAACCTGCTGGGCTCACTCATCACTGGGGTGGCATTAGGCATTTACATCATGAGCTGGAACATAACCACTTTTATTTTACATAGCAGGCGCTTTAAATTTTTAGCAACTACCCTGAACCCTTTTTTAAAATACTGTATTAATAATGCGATACTGCCATTAATCTTTCTTACTTTTTATTTTGTAAAAATGTACCGGTTTAACGAGTACAAAGAGCTGATGGAAGCCAGGGAAATTATCAGCATTATGGCAGGAGTACTGACCGGGATTATTTTATTGGTAGCAGTTTCTTTTGCTTATTTTTTTGGTGCCGGAAAAACGATTCATCGCACTATGGTGCCAATAATAATGAACCCGGAATTATTCAGGAAAACCTATTCCCGTCGGGAAAAAATAAATGATGAATTTGGCCTGAAGGTTTTATACTATTTCACTGCAAGATTCAAATTGCGAAAACCAAGGCAGGTGGGTCACTACCGCCAGGATTTTATTGATACTATTTTTAAACGCCATCATATTGCAGCTATAGCAAGCATTATGCTGGCATTCTTTTTTTTGGTGATCGTGGGTTTTTTTCTGGATAATAAATATTTTGAAATGCCTGCTGCAGCAAGCATCCTGATATTTTTTGCTTTGATGATTGCATTGATAGGTGCGCTAACTTATTTTCTGCAAAGCTGGAGTTTACCCGCCGCTATATTGCTAATTGTTGTCGTAAATATTTTATACGAGAAAGAAATTATTGATCCACGTAATAAAGCCTATGGCCTGAATTATAACAACAGGGAACAGCGACCCGATTATAATAAAAAGGCATTGCAAAAATTATGCAGCCCGCAGCAACAGGAAGCGGACAGGCAAAATATGAAGGGTATAATGGAACAATGGAAAAAAAAGCAAAGCAGCGATAAGCCCCTGATGGTTTTTATAAATGTAAGCGGTGGGGGTTTGCGTAGTGCTGCATTTACGATGAATGCCCTGCAGCAATTAGATAGTATTTCTAATGGAAGACTGATGAAACAATGTTTTTTGATGAGTGGTGCAAGCGGTGGAATGCTGGCTGCTACATACTACAGGGAATTGTACCGCCGGAAACTAACAGACAGCAGTATAAATCTTCACAATAAAAGTTATACAGAGGACATTGCAGGAGATTTACTAAATCCAGTATTTAGTTCAATGATTGCAAGGGATTTGTTTGCACCGGGCCAAAAATTTTCTGTGGGGCCATACTTATATGTGAAAGACAGGGGATATGCGTTTGAAAGAAAGCTTGTACAAAATTCACGGGGTTTGCTTGACATGCAGTTAAAAGATGTAGCGGATGATGAGGCAATGGCAAGGGTGCCTTTAATTATTTTTAATGCAGTTATTAAAAGTGATGGACGAAAACTTGTGATGGGGACACAGCCATTAAGCTTTATGATGAAGCCATGGTCAATGCGTAATGATAGCACATCAAGCATGGATGCTGTTGATTTTGCGGCATTGTTTAAACATCAGCAGCCTATGAATATTCGTGTGCAAACAGCGCTGAGGATGAATGCTACCTTTCCTTATATACTGCCCAATGTATGGCTGCCGAGTAATCCGGTAATTGATGTAATGGACGCAGGTCTCCGGGATAATTATGGCCAGGAAACAACGCTTCGGTTTATTGATAATTTTAAAGATTGGATTTTGCAAAATACAAGGGGCGTTATCGTTTTGCAACTTCGTGACCGGCTGAATGATAACTGGCAGCATCCTTTTGAAACCAATTCGCTAACTGACGCGATGATTACCCCTGCTACTATGCTGCAGCACAACTGGTACAAACTGCAGGATTATTTTCAAACGGACCAGTTCAGTTATTTTAAAGAAAAAATGGACAGCAGTCTTTATAAAATTTCCATCATGTACATTCCTGAAAAAGAAGAGAAAGGTGCAACACTAAATTTTCATTTATCTGCAAGAGAAAAAAGAGACGTGATGCAATCTTTTAATCACCGGGATAATATAGAGGCATTGAAACAAATATCAGAACTGCTGAAAGATTAAGCGCTTCGACACGCCTTCAACAGGCTCAGGCTGACATTACGTTCTACAAGCTCAAAATGACATCCCTTCTATAAGCCCGGGGTAACATTATTTTTAGATGACTACTAAACTCTAAACCCATAAACTTCTAAACCTACTTCACGGCATCAACAATCTAAAAGCTTTTTCAATAATTTTTATTTCAAATTCTCTAGCTGTATTCACAGGTTCCCCATCTATATGCAAGGCTGCATTTGAAGGGTTTTTTATTGAAAAGTGGTTCGATTGAAAATAAATTATTTCAGCTTTTCTATCTTCTACATTCCTAAAAGAAATTGGTTTGCCAAACTTTAATTGCTTAAGTAATTTGTAAACCAACCTAATCTTATTCATTTTGTTTACTATCACTATATCCAGCATACCATCACTAAGGCTGGCTTGTGGTGCAATGGTAACATTGTTTCCAAACTGGTTACTGTTGGCAATACTAATAAAAAATGCATGTGTCTGGAACGAAGACTGCTCCATAGAAATGGTAAAGGGAAAAGCCTTTGCAGAAAAATAATTCCGGAGGGTTTGTGTAATATATGTGATGAGGCCCCTTGAGGATTGTTTTGCAAAATCATGTGCCACCTGTGCATCCATACCAAGGCCTGCCAGCATGCAACTAAAACGGTTGTTGATGTAAAAAGCATCAATGGGTTGCGATTTTCCCAGGAGAATAATATCCATAGCTTTGCCTGCTTTTGATGAAATGCCGGCCGTGCGTGCAAGTCCATTACCAGAACCCATGGGTATTATGCCAAAATTAATATCCATGTCCAATAGTGCTGATGCAACCTGGTTTACGCTACCATCGCCACCGCAGACAATTATATCTGTAATGTTTTCATTTATTATTTTCTCTTTTAATAAATCGTAATTGCCTTCCTTGTTGGTATGTATAACCTGTAGCTTGTAACCGGCAAGTAAAAGTTTGTTTTCAATGATTTTTAATGCGGCTGCTTTATTTTTTGTACCAGAGATGGGGTTAATAAGACAGATAAAATTTCGTTGCATTATTTGATAGTTAGTTCACCCAGGTAAATTCTTCTAGATGGCATCAGCATCATGTCATTAGCAGGATTGAGCAGCAGGTATATTTTTATGTTTTCGCATTTAAAAAATTTATATTTTTTTAAAGCGGCATAGATATTTTCTTTTTTAGTTCCATGAAGAGGAATAACCGTATTGTGCTGTTCTTTAAGGTCGGTTAATTCGAGGCTTTGTTTATATGGAGAAGGGTTAACTACCTGGTAATTTACTGAAATATTTTTTGTTTTTAAGACATTAAATCTTTTCAGTGAAATAGTTACCGGTTCTTCGCCAATAATAAAATGCGATACAGCTTTTTCATTAACGAAAATATTTACTTTGTCCTGGGCATATAAAGTCGTTAGCATAAAATAAAAACTAATAGACAACAAAAATGATTTCATAAAAAGGAATTTAATAATACTTGTTGCTAAAATAGCACCATAATACCTGTTTAATAAAAATTTACCATCTTAATAACGCTGAGCCCCAGGTATAGCCGCTTCCAAATGCAGCAAGACAGATTAAGTCGCCTTCTTTTATTTTTCCCTGCTCCCAGGCTTCACATAAAGCAATAGGTATTGAAGCGGCAGTTGTATTTCCATATTTATCAATATTATTATATACTTGTTCATCTTTCAACTTAAGACTATGCTGCACGAATTGTGCTATTCTAAGATTGGCCTGGTGTGGAATGAGTAAATTTAAATCATCAGTTGTAAGCCCATTTTTTTCCAGGGCTTCTTTAACTACTTCAGGAAATTTAACGATTGCTTTTTTAAATACGGCCTGGCCTTCCATTACAGGAAAATTTTGTGCTTTATCAATCATAGCATGGCTCATAAACATATCGCTTATTTCGCCATCATTAAAATCGGCTACGGGTTCTTTTGCCCAATGATTAGCGTGGGTGCCGGGATTAAACATTGCCAGCATTTCTGCATTTTCACCATCGCTGTGCAAATGCGTACTTAGAATACCCTGCCCTTCGGTAGGCTGAAGTACAACAGCGCCGGCGCCATCTCCAAATATTACAGAAATGTTTCTGCCTCTTGTTGAAAAATCTAAACCAAAAGAATGTTTTTCGCTGGCCACAAGCAGGATGTTTTTGTACATGCCGGTTTTAATGAACTGGTCTGCAACAGAAAGCGAATAAATAAAACCGCTACATTGATTTCGTATGTCTAATGCCCCGATTTCATTCATCTTCATAGCACGCTGGAGCAGCACACCGCACCCCGGAAAATAATAATCGGGGCTGATTGTTGCAAAGATGATAAAGTCCACATCCTTTGCAGAAATGCCTGCACGTTCTAAGGCAATTTCAGCAGCTTTAACACCCATAGTTGTGGTAGTTTCTTCAGTGCGGTGAGCATAACGCCGTTCTTTTATTCCTGTTCGCTCCTGTATCCATTCATCAGAAGTATCCATATACTTTTTAAGGTCATTATTAGTTACTACATTTTCGGGCACATAAAATCCTATACTGGCTATTTTGGTTTGTGGCATTGCATCGTTTTTTTAGCGACTGTGAAATTAAGCAATAATCAAGGGACAATGGACAATTGGCAATTAGCAAACGTAATTAATTGTTTGATTTTTTAAATCATTGCATAGGCAATGAAGCCCGCTATTTCCATCATCCATGCAATACCAAGGTGCACTATAAAACCACCCCAGATTGATTTTGTATGGTATGAAACGGTTCCCAAAATGAGCCCGCCAAAAAAACTACTGATAGCTTCGGGCATTGGTTTACCCAGGTGAATACAACAATAAAAACAGGCAGCGGGCAAAATGCAATACATACCTGCTATCCGCATAAATGCTAGTATGAGAAACCCCCTGAAAAAAAACTCGATACTGATAAAATCAAAACCATAACTAAGTTCATAAACCAGGTAATGAAAAAAATTATGGCGCACATCAAGCTCTTGTATTACCCTTGCCCGTGGATACATGTGCAAAAAGCTTTCCTGGCTTGCAGCCCAGCAAATGAGGGGAATCATAATCAATAGCATGATAACATAAGGCCGTACAGTTTGCATCCATGCACTACCATAAAAAGGCATAACGTGTTTATCTTTCCATCTCCATAAAAAATAAAGTGGAATCATAACAACAAATACTCTTATAACCCAATCAATACATTTTCTCCAAAAAATCAATGCATCAGCCTCAAACATATTTTGTAAAAAGCTATGATGAAAATTGAAGTTTACCCTAAAAGCAAAAATAACAGGCGCTAGTAATAGCAATACAATAAACCATTTGTTCTTAAAAAAAGTGGGGGATAGTTTTTTATCCTGTATGGTGTAGGCCAGCAAAAAGGGAATAGCATATAAACCGGAATATCCTGCAAAACTCCGAAACCATGAATTATGGTTTCCTTTTAATAATGAATTAAAAAAATGCGGCTCGTAATAGTTAGCATAAATAACCGCAGCCATAAATATCATCATCAATAATAAACGCAATGGATTATTAAAAAACAGGTACGACAATAGGTATTTGCTGATAGTACCAATCCCTGTATTCATGCGTTAAAGCTATTGAAATTGTGGAAAGGGTTATCAAACTGGATTTGCCTCTTAAAATTTAAAAGGCGTTTTATGAAGGAATGCAATTCTATGCCGGGCAACAAATTAATTATTGATTATACCTGCAATGTTTGCCACAATAAATCTTTCAATTGCACAAGGCCCTGCCCGGTTATGGAAGAAATAAATATATGCGGTATTTTTTCAGGTAGTTCATTTTCGATATCGGCTTTTAGTTCATCATCCAGCATATCAGATTTGCTTATGGCAATTACAAAATCTTTCTGCAGCATATCAGGATTGTATTGTTCCAGTTCACTTCGCAGGATTTCAAATTCTTTTTTATGGTCTTTACTATCGGCAGGAATCATAAAAAGTAAAATGGAATTTCTTTCTATATGCCGCAGGAAACGGTGACCAAGGCCTTTGCCTTCAGCAGCGCCTTCTATGATTCCGGGAAGGTCGGCGATACAAAAACTTTTTCCGTCACGGTATTCCACCATACCGAGTTGAGGAACGATAGTGGTAAATGCATAGTCAGCAATTTTTGGTGTAGCTGCAGTAATGCTTGATAATAAAGTTGATTTTCCGGCATTGGGAAAACCAACAAGGCCCACGTCAGCAAGCACTTTTAATTCCAGCATTTTTATGCCTTCTACACCATCTTCTCCCGGCTGTGCATAATCCGGCGCCTGGTTGGTGGATGTTTTAAAATTACTATTACCCAATCCTCCGCGGCCACCTTTAAGCCATATAATTTCCTGGCCATCATCTAATATTTCTGCTTCTGTTTCCCCTGTAAGGTCATCTTTGGCGATAGTACCCAGAGGTACTTCAATGATAATATCTTTACCACTGCGGCCCGAGGAGTTATTTCCACTACCATCTTCACCATCTTCGGCAAGTACATTTTTAAAATAGCGTAAGTGCAATAGGGTCCACAATTGTGAATTACCTTTTAAAATAATATGAGCACCACGACCACCATCACCACCGTCGGGCCCGCCTTTTGCAGTAAGTTTGTTGCGTAAATAATGTTTGCTGCCGGCGCCACCGTGGCCAGTGCGGCAGAATATTTTAATCTGGTCTACAAAATTTGTTTTTTCCATTGGCCGCAAAGGTCTTAAAAAAAATGCGAGTAACTATGTTTAATAAATTAATACAAATTACATGTGTAGGAATAGTATTCCTGGCATTCACTGCCTGCTGTTCTTCTAATAAAAGCAATAAAGGAGTAATTAGCCCGGCAGAGGATTCATTAATTGCTGTGAATGTTGGAACGGTTATTCCCCCTGGTGTACCTCAATGTATCGTAGAATTAATTGGTACATACCGCAACCAGCCCAAAGAAAATCCGCCCAGGAAAATATATCAGTATAGCTATAATGGCAACAAGGTATTTTATGTTACTGCACCCTGCTGCGATTTTTATAGTGATCTTTTAGATAGCAACTGTAAGGTTATTGGCCATCCTGATGGAGGCATTACAGGTAAAGGCGATGGCAAGGTTCCTGATTTTAATACAGCCAAAAAAGATGAGAAACTGGTGTGGGAAGACAAGAGATGATGTAATATGTCTGATGTCTGATTTATGATTTGGTTCAGGCCTTGGTTTCATTCCAGGTTTTGTAAATATTTTCGGGATCATTTTTCCCTGCCGGCATTTCACGTAACGGTTCACAAAGGCTCCAGTGTTCATGCATATCATTTGGTAATTGCTGGTAAAGTTTTGTTCCTTCCGTTTTCCATTGCATCATTTCATCACTCACATCTTTTATTTTTTTTGCCGGGTTACCTACAATTAAACTCCTGCTTTCAAATCTTTCATCTGTCTTTATAAAACTTAATGCGCCTACAATACATTCATCACCCAGAATTACATTATCCATAATAACGGCATTCATTCCTACCAGGCAATTGCTACCAATGGTTGCACCATGTATTATAGCGCCATGACCGATATGTGCCCCGGCTTTTAATAATACGGTTACACCGGGAAACATGTGAATGGTACAATTCTCCTGCACATTACATCCGTCTTCTAAAATTATTTTGCCCCAATCGCCACGAAGCGCTGCACCAGGTCCGATGTAACAATCTTTGCCTATGATGACGTTTCCTGTAACAGCTGCCTGCGGGTGAATGAATGATGACGAGTGAATGACCGGGATGATGTTTTTATAAGAATAGATCATTGTGTTTTTGATTATAATTTCAATCGGGAAGTGCTGTTAATTGTTTTCCAGTGACTGGGCCAACATCAATAAAAACGGCAATGATTTAGAATAATCGAGTTCAACGTATTCCAAACCTAGTGCACGGAGATTTTTGTAATAGAATTGGTGATTATGATAATATTTTTTTTCACTTTGCATCAACCAGGACTTTCTTCCGAGTTTTTCTGCCAAAAACCACTTCTCAATCAGCCTTGCGCTTCTGCCATTCCCATCGTTCCATGGATGAATTTTTACAAATACAAGGTGTATAAGTGAGGCAGAGTAAAATATTTCTTCTATAGTCATCTCTTGCCTGAGAAGTATTTCCAAATCATCAAAAAACTTTTCCATTTCCTGCTTTAGTTCAAAAGGTGAAGCCGCAACGTATTCTATTTTGCCATCTGGAGTGGAAACATACATATTATTGTTCCGGTAAACTCCTTGCCAGCTTTCTTTCACAATGTGCTTGCTCAGAAGCTTGTGAGCCTGCGAAATGGTAACCTGGCTGAGTTTATTTGATTGGGCAAATATATAAGCGTTATAGAGGTCGTCAGTTTTTTTTGTGTAATCAGGTAAAAATTCTATTCCAAATTTTTTGTGTTTAATGTAACTATCAAGTTCTATTTCCACGCCTTCTAACTTGCCACTGAAAACTGATGCTACCGATGTATAAAAACTAAAGTTCTCCGTTGATATTTCCGCATCATGCAATGCATCAAAAGCCTCTTGCAAATTTTTAGGAACCTGTTCCAGGTATTCCGCTAATAAATCTGTTTTTATAATTTTTAAATCCATTGTAAAATATAAATGTGCATCAATCTTTTTGTATCAACTTTTTACCGGTGCGGTAGCAAGTGCCTTTAAATATTGCAACAGTATGCCCATTTTGGTTGCTGATAAAAATATGATAAAGCCCTGTACTTTTTCCATTATGAAGTTCTTTAGCTTCTGCGGTAAGCACATTACCCACATGTACAGGTTTGGTGAATACAATAGAAGTATCCAGCGCTACGGATAAATTGTTGCGGTTATTGCAGGCGAAAGCAAAGGCGCTATCAGCAAGGGAGAAGGCAATGCCGCCATGAACAATGCCAAAGCCATTTATCATTTCCGGGCGAACGGTCATTTTTATTTTGCTATAACCTTCCCTTATTTCCATTAAACTTATACCAAGCCATTGAGAAAATAAATCGTGCTGCATCATGTGCTTCACAACTTCATTAGCTAATATGTCACTTTGTTTATCCATTATCAAAAACATTATTTAGTAAAAGTAAGTTCCTTGCAGCAATTTTTATAAATTCAAAAAGGCCAGAGCAGTGTGTTCATCGGGTCATATTCACATTTTGTTTGGGTCATTTTCAAAAATTTGCGAAGTCAATATGAAAAAAGACGAAGCAGTGAGTATGAGGGGTATCTTATATTTGAGGGGGAAAGTTTTGGTGCAAAGGCAAGGTCTTGAGATTTGTGCCAGAAGGGCGGGAATGGAAATTTTTCAAACGCTGACGCCCTTATTTTATTTTTCGGGCAAATAAAGAAGAAAAAATTGGATAGTTTGCTTATAAAAATATGGATCTCCATCTTCGTTAATTCAATAGTTTAACAACAATTATAACCATATAAAACAATGAGAGTATTTACAACATTATTACTGACTTTTTATTCAGCTATTTCTTTTGCTCAAACAAAAACCATTGACAACATAAAACCTTTTATTCTGGGAGTAATTGACGAAATACAATCTAAAGCGCTTTCAGAGAAAAGGACTTTAAATATTTATTTACCCGAAGGATTCAACCCAAACGACACTGTAAAATACCCAGTTGTTTATTTGCTTGACGGTTCTGCTGACGAAGATTTTATTCATATCGTTGGGCTTTATCAATTCAATAGTTTTGAATGGATAAACCGGGTTCCAAAATCAATTATTGTTGGCATTGCAACAGTTGACAGGCGAAAGGATTTTACTTTTCCAACAACAATTGATGCAGATAAAAAACGCTACCCCACAACAGGACATTCAGATAAGTTCATAAACTTTATAGAAAGGGAATTGCAACCTTATATTCAAAAAAAATATAAAACCAATGCTTCTAAGACTATTATCGGGCAATCGTTAGGCGGACTTTTAGCAACAGAAATTTTATTAACCCGTCCTACACTTTTCAGTCAATACATTATCATCAGTCCCAGTTTGTGGTGGAACAACGGCTCACTACTTAATATAAAATCAGAAGCTTTCAATAAGACCATTACAGCGAAAACCAGTATCTACATTGGCGTTGGCAAGGAAGGTCTTACACCTACTGAAATTCCCCGCGTGATGGAAGTGGATGCAAATTTATTTGCGGACAAATTAATAAAAACAGAAAACAAAAATGTAAATGTTTACTTTGACTACTTACCACTGGAAGACCATGCAACCATAATGCACCAGGCAGTTTTCAATGCTTTACGACTTTTAAATCCCTTAAGCACAGCACCCAAATAGTATTGCTAATATCGGCAACGCATTTGCAAACTTACTTTTGTAAGTTTTCCATAAGTTTATTTCACTCCCAACCCCACCCATCCGATTTATTTTAAAAATCATTTACAACAATATATCTTTGTTCTTCAAATTTAAACGGAGTACGCTCCAATGTAAAATGGGTACAAATATTTTTGCCGCACTTTTTAATTTCAGGCAAAGAGTGAAGCCACCGGCAGCTTTGCTGGCAGGAGTTTAGTGTAAGTATTTTCTTGCAGACCCGTACTTAGAAACCATTACCCTCAATTTCCTTCCTCACAATTTCCTGCAGTGCTACCTGCTGCTAACTGGTATTTGCCAATGACTGGTGCATGCCCGTACAGGTAAACCAAAACTATTTTTTCAACATTAAAAACAACAAAGATGAACATTCAGGAATTATTAATCAACTGGTGGTGGGCTATTGCCATCCTTCTTTCAATAGCCATGTATAAAGTCATCCTCCGGATCTTTTTCGGGATGGTGATAGTACCGGAAGACAAGATGGGCCTTGTAACCAAAAAATTTGTATTGGTTGGGGCAAACCGTCAATTACCCGATGGCAGAATTATAGCCACAAAAGGCGAAGCGGGTTTCCAGGCGCAAACCCTCGCACCCGGGCTTTACTGGGGCATGTGGCCATGGCAGTATGCTGTAAACATGCAAAGCTTTATGGTGATACCGGAAGGTAAAATTGGGCTGGTACTGGCCAATGATGGTGTCGAAATACCCACCGGTGCTATACTGGCACGCAAAACCGAAAGTGATAATTTCCAGGATGCAAAAATGTTCCTGGACAGCGGCGGGCAAAAGGGCAGGCAAACCGCTTATATCACTGCAGGCACTTACCGTATTAACAGGTATGCTTTTTCTGTTACCATTGCAGACATGGTGATCATTCATGAGAACATGGTCGGTATCGTCACGTCCCTGGATGGGCAGCCCATTGAAAGCGGGCAGATAGCAGGTAAGCATATCGGCGGGCACAATAATTTCCAGGACTTTGATGCCTTCCTGCAGCAAGCTGGTAACCGTGGATTGCAACCCGATATCATCCTGGCCGGTAGTTATAACATCAACCCATGGGCGATTCAAATTGAAGAGTTGCCTATGACGGAAGTGCCTATAGGTTATGTAGGTGTGGTGATCAGTTATATTGGTGATGACGGAAAAGACCTTACCGGCGAATCATTTAAACACGGCAATATTGTAAGTAAAGGAAGCAGGGGTGTATGGATGGAACCCTATGGTCCCGGTAAATATGCCATTAATAAATACACCATGAAGGTAGAGCTTGTACCTACAACAAACCTTGTATTAAACTGGGCCAACACCCGCAGCGAATCGCACCAACTGGATAAAAACCTGAGTACGATAACTGTGCGTTCACAAGACGGTTTCCCCTTCAACCTGGATGTGTCACAGATCATACATATCCCGGCCAATGAAGCGCCTAAAGTGATTGCCCGTTTTGGCAGCATGAACAACCTGGTGAGCCAGGTGCTGGAACCAACAATTGGTAATTATTTCCGCAACTCGGCACAGGACAGTGATGTGATTGCGTTCCTGAGTACCCGTAAGGAAAGGCAGCAGGCGGCTAAAGACAATATGAAAGCTGTGCTGGACGAGTATAATGTAAATGCAGTGGATACGCTGATTGGTGATATCGTTCCGCCGGAATCATTGATGAAAACTTTGACCGACAGGAAAATTGCACAGGAAGAAGAGAAGACTTACAGCACCCAGCGCATGGCGCAGGAAAAACGCCAGGGTATGGAAAAGGAAACGGCTATTGCAGATATGCAAAAGGAGATTGTGAAAGCACAGCAGAGTGTAGAAATTGCCATGCGTGCGGCAGATGCTTCGGTAAAAAAAGCTGAGGGTGATGCCAACAGCCTGAAGCTGCAAGTAGATGCGGAAGCCACCGCAACAAAAATGCGGGCTAATGCTGAAGCAGAAGCTACCCGTGCAAGAGCGGGTGCACAAGCGGAAGCTACAAGACTAAATGCATCTGCTGATGCAGAGAAGATCAGCAAAACGGGTTTGGCAGAAGCTGAAAAGATAATGGCGATAGGTAAGAGTACGGCAGAAGCTTACGAGCTGCAGGTAAAAGCTATGGGTGGCGATAATTTCACCCGCTATAAGATTACGGAAGAGATTGGTAAAGGTCAGATCAAGATCATTCCTGATATCCTTATCGGTGGAACAAACAGTACTGACGGAGGTATTGGAGGTTTACTGGGCATGAAGCTGATGGAGATGATGGAAACAAAAAAGGATAAGAATTAAGGTCTTCTTCATAATGTAAAGTCCCGCTTGGTTGCGGGACTTTTTTTTAAAATTTTCACAGAAAGATTTGGGAGAGGTAGCTTGCAGACAATAAAAACTATTTCCCAGGAAGACCTCTCAGCTCACTCAGCGCTGTCCAGAATGCAATGCAATGTTTTCCACCGGAAAAGTTTTTGCTGCCTTTATAAAAGGTTTCAATATTTTCTTTTAGTGAAAAAGGCATCTGGTTAAAATTATTTGCCTTCAGCGCAAACAGTAAGTCAGCATATGTTTCATCAGCCAAAGTATATTCACATAAGGCCGTGGGCTTGCCCGTGTCAAAATCAATGTCCTTTTTTTCCTGACCATTTCCACTGATCTTTTTCAAATCCATTGTATAATGATGCATGATTGTATCAAAACTCTGTGCAAACTTCTTTTCAACAGCTACTGTGGGTACTTTAAATTTCAGTGGCCTAAGTGGACCCACTTTCGGGAGCACCCTTATTAAAAATGAAAACAGCGTAGGGAGGAAGCCGGGCCTTTTATACCCGGTACCAAAGTTTTTATCATAGACCTTCTGACGCATTTTAAAGTTAAAGCGCTGCGCAGTGGCAGTACTATCCTGCTCCAGGATCGCTTTTTTCTTAGTAGCCCATGCCTGTCTGGTGATGAGAGGAAAGACATTGGCTACTACCCACCGGAAAATCTCAACTGAGCGAAAGAAATGCTGATCGTGAATGTCATTTATGTCAAGCCCATACACTTCTTTAAATGCTTTGGATAGAACCGTGGTATCTACTTTAAAACCAATATAATCACGATACGATTGGGAAGCAAAGTTTCCTTTAGCCACTTGCAGCACATCAAATCCCAGCTCCATGCGTGTATGTGAAAGCTTGTCATCGGCATACGTAACGTTTTCCCCATACTTACTAAGCATCTTTGGGTACAGGAGCGGAACGGAAATATTAGTAGCAAGGGAATGACCATAATTGTCAGCATTATAATGCGATAGAAAACCAAGAGCAAATGCAAATTGGTTTAGGTTATCAGCATTTCTGATAAGTGCATTTACCATCTCGCCGCTGCGTACATAATGAACGAGATTTGTAAATAGCTTACTGCCCGAAGGGTAATATCCCATGTCTGGTGCCACAGCTCCCCCATAGGCATAGGCATGCGACAGTTTTATATCTTCCTCTGTGGCTGCCGGGTAACGCTGTTTTAATAAGGGTAAAATACTACTGTTCCATGCAGCATCTACTATGGCTTCGTGTGTAAGCACACCAAGTGCCTGGCTGGAAAAGGGCATAAGCATTACCGCAATAAATGCAAAAAAACCTGAAAATTTTACTGATAAAAGCATTTATAAAATAGTTACATATGAATAGGCAATAAAAATGGTGAAGCCATTCCAATGCCAAAATTTATTTGGTTCAAAACCAGACTACAAAGTATTGTCTTTATAAAGGGTTTTAAGAGTTAAAATTTATATCATTAACCATTGATTAATAAAAAATGAAAACCTTGGTGGCATAGTTGCAGCTTAACAGGATATTAAATCACCTAAAAATTAAAAAATGAAACTGATCACTATGCTTTTGTTCCTGCTTGGGATTAATTTTTCTGTAATGGCACAAGAGAAGACCAAAACAGAAGTAAAGCCAACTACAACGGTTGGACAGAAAGTTCATAATACTTTCAGTAAACACAAACATCATAAAGGTCATAAGTACAAGAAGACTTACCCCAATGGAAGCAAGCATATTACTAAAACCAATTCTATGACCGGGGCGGTTAAGAGAAAACACAAACCTGCTTAAATTGGTTTTTAAAATTAATCCCCTTCTGCACGGAAGGGGATTTTTTTTGTTCAATTATTTAAAAGGAAAAAGATTATTGTTCCGGACCGGGAGGTTTTAAAAAGCTTATTGTTATTTGGCATAAATTCAAACCTGACAGAATTCATTCTAAAGCATCTGTTTATTTTTAAGTATTTTGTTAATTCAATAATAATACACTGCATGTCTATTATCAAAACCATTTTTGTAACAGGAGCAACCGGCAACCAGGGTGGTGCCGTGGTAAGAAATTTATTGGATAAGGGATTTCATATAAAGGCCCTGACACGAAACGCTGCTTCTGAAAAAGCAAAGGCTTTATCTGTGCAGCCCGGTGTGGAAGTCATCGAGGGAACCTTTGATAAGCCTGCCAGTTTCAGCGCTCACCTGAAAGATGTGGATGGGGTGTTCAGTGTGCAAAGTTTTGAACAGGGCACTAAAAAAGAAATTCAACAAGGCATAGCGTTGGCAGATTATGCCAAATCATCAGGCGTGCCGCACTTTATGTATTCATCCGTTTACTATGCAGACATGCAAACCGGCGTACCACATTTTGACAGCAAAAAAGTTGTGGAAGATCATATAAAAAGTATAGGCCTGCCTTACACCATATTAAGGCCCGCAAGCATGTATGAAAACTTTTTAATTCCACAGGTGAGGAGCCGCATCCTGAAAGGTAAGCTGGTGAGCCCGCTGGGCAAGCATACTACTATAGCAATGCTGGCTGCTGATGATATTGGCAGAATAGCGGCGATCGTTTTTGGGCAAAAGGAAAACTACAACAACAAAACCATTACACTGGCCAGCGAGGCTTTAGATGTGGAACAAACAGCTGCCATCTTTTCTGAAGGGATGGGAAAGCCTGTTAAATATGCAAAGCTGCCAGGTATTATTACAAGGCTTGCAATGGGAAAAGACCTGTATAAAATGTTTAAATGGGAAGATGCTAATAATGGCAAAGACAACCTGGATATAACAGCCTTGCATAACCAGTTTCCCGGTATGATTGGCCTGCATGAATGGATTCCATTATTCTTTAAATAGCTGCCTTTTGCGGTTTGTTATTTCCTGCAGGCTGAAAAAAATGACAGCCGGATTTGAACCCGGCTTTTAATCATTTTCTAATTCATTTTTTCGCTTATATAAGTAACCAGACTTTCGTCGCTCATTTTATTCGTGATACTCTCTGTTGTAACTGTATTTTTAAATTGTAGCGTTTCAGTTATGTAATGCAAATCTAAAACCTGGCCCCGATAATCGTTTCGATGAATTCCAACGTTGTTTGGTTTGACGCTGTTTGAATACCAGCTCAAATGATTCAACCTGGTGTGTTTATATTCTTATAGTGGGTTAATCACTTTATCGGGTTTTTCAGATAGTTGACTTATTTGATTGAATTGTAAGATTTACTTTTCCCTGTCACTCAAAGGTTTGTCTTCTGAGACGAGGTTTAAATGAAAAAACAGCCTTATTTACGCAATCGTTGCCGGTATCGTTTGCGCAGATAAACCAGTAGGTATGTTACCTGTTGGTTAATTTCAGGCATTGTTTGTTCTTAAATGTTTTGCTATATGAAGAAGTTTTACCTGGTAGCGATCGCTACTATTTCCATTTTTACGCTATGTTTTTTAGCAGTAATTGGTGCAACCGCACAAACGACTTTAATTGACCATCATTTTAATGTGCTTACGCTACCTGCGGGTGTTACCAGCGATGGCGTAGTTTCCCCCACAAAAGCTGCAGATGGTGTTTGCAGCCAGGGAATGATTCAGGTAAACAGCGGTGGATACATGCAGGTTGATGTGAGCAGTTGTGGTGTATTTAATGTCAATATGAAATCCACCTCATCATCTACAAGGTTGCTTACTATTAAATTTAAAAAGGATGGTGAATCTGTTTACACAGTTGTGAGTACCACTCTTGCCGTGTCTGTGGCGGCGGCTTATAATTTTGCAACCTTGTTCCCCGTCCTGGTTACATCGGCACCGATAAGCGTAAGGATAGAACCGACCAATGGAAATATACAAATACATGACCTCTTTGTGCAATCCAGCGCAACTGTAAGTAGTGCAGCAGAAATATCTGTATTTAAACTTAACGGGCAAATTGGTAATGAAGTCATAAATAGTGGCGCCGGCACCGTGGCCATCAATGTACCCCTTGGCACAAGTCTATCTTCAGTAATTCCACTGCAGGTAACTTTATCTTCACAAGCAACTATAAACCCCCTGGCAAATTCTGCCCAGAATTTTTCTGCACCGTTAAATTATACTGTTACGGCACAGGATGGAGTTACTACTAAAATCTGGACGGTAACCGTAACCCCTGTAGCCTCATCAGCAAAAGAGATAACTGATTTCCGGCTGGCTGCTTCTCAACTTGGTAATGCTGTTATCAATAGTTCAGCAGGAACTATAGCTATTACAATGCCTAACTCTATTGCCATAAATAATATTGCGCCTTTAACGCTTACCCTTTCTGCAAATGCTACGGTAAACCCCTTGGCTGGCACTGCTCTTGATTTTACTGTACCTGTTATTTATACCGTAACCGCACAGAACAATAGTACAAAAAACTGGACGGTAACGGTAACGCAGGTAGACCCTAATGCAGTATTTACCGATTACCAGGCTGAAGACGGATATTTCACCGGCACCATAGATAATAATCATTTGAATTATACCGGTACAGGATTTATCAATTTTCTTACAACTGATAATTTAATGGTGTTTACTGTATGCCAGCAGCAGGCAGGACCACAAACGGCTAAGTTCCGTTACTCACTTGCCAACGATACTTATCGCAAAGGAAACCTTTATGTAAATGATATATTTGTTAAGCTTCTTGATTTCCCAAGAACAACAACTTTTGATGAATGGTTTGAAGAAATAGCAACGGTAAACCTTGATGCTGGCGTAAATAATATTAAAATAACCTGGGATACTACTGATGGCCCAAACCTGGATAAGCTGATGCTTACCGGTGCTGCCTGCAATAGCTATACGCTTACTGTAAATAGTACAAATGGAGGAAATGTGATCCTGAGCCCGGAACGTACAAACCACAAATATTTTGATATAGAAACGGTAACCTTATTGGCAGAAAATCAGCCAGCACTTGTTTTTGCTAACTGGAGCGGTGACTTAACAGGCAATACCAACCCTGCTAATCTTGCAATGACCAGTAATAAAAACGTTACGGCTAATTTTACCGTAATACCTACATACCGGCTGAATACAACAGTCACCGGCATTGGCAGTATAACATTAAATCCCGCCGGGGGAGAATATGCACAGGGAACTGTGGTAACTGTAACTGCAAACTCTGTACTTGGATCTACATTTACGGGTTGGAGCGGTGATTTAGCCGGAACAAACCCAGTAATGCAGGTTACTATGAATAGCATAAAAAATGTAACAGCTACTTTTACTTCTTCCATTGCACTAGATTTTGAAACTGTGATTGGCTTTGCTTCTGTTGCTGCGCAAGGCATGACTGTACCAACCAAAGGTGGACAATGTGCACCAGACACTTTAACCATAACAGGCCCGGCACAATTCAATATTTTATGTGAATCATTATACTATCGCTGGCAGGCTTACAAAACAGGGGTAACCGTTAGCGGCATGAAAAAAGCACCGCTAGTTATAATTCTTAAACCTGGTATTTATGATGGTACTCAAACCTTATCTACCAATGGTGCAAAAGTATTTGGCAATTCTATGCTGGATATTCCCGAGCAGGGCGAAATGACTTTTATGGGTGAATCAAACGTGATATTTAAAATTGGAATCAATGTAAAAAGATCGTGGAACATACTTGTGCGTAACATCAGCTTCCAGGATTATTATGATGATGGAGTCAACATTGGTTACCCGGAAACGCATCATATCTGGATTGACCATTGTACATTCGGTCATCCCACTACAAGGCCCGCCAATACTGAACATCCTGATGGTGGGTGCGATGTAAAAGACGGGGCAAGCTATATCACCATTTCCTGGTGCCTGTTCCGCAATAGCTGGAAGACAGGCCTGGTGGGTCACAGTGATGGCAATGGTGCAACTGATATAGGCAGGCTGAAAGTAACCTTTGCCAATAATTATTATTTAAATACCAACTCACGTAACCCAAGGGTGCGTTTTGGAGAAGTGCATGTGCTGAATAATTTTATAGAAGGAGTAAGCCTTTATGGAATTGCTGCAGCTAATAGCGCCTGGGTGTATGCTGAGAATAATTTTTATAAAAACACTGACTGGCCAATGTATGCTGATAGAACGGTTGCAGATTTTAAAGCTGTTTATGGTAACAACAGCGATGGTGTTTATACATCTAAAACCGGTAACTACCCTGCCTTTGGCTTAAAAGCTGTTGGTAATGCTTATGATGATAGCGGCTTACCGGTTATAACTAACCAGATAAATCCTGCCATGCTAAATCCTGGTGGCCGTTCCGTAAAATTTGATGAATTGAATCCTGGTGCTGTATTTACACCTTCCAGCTATTATAATTATGTTCCTTATGCTGCTGCCGATGTACAGTTTATCGTACCACTGTTTGCTGGTGCTGATAAATCAACATTTGTTGCAGGCTGCAATGCTGTTCCGCTTAGCCTGATGGCATTTGATGTGAATTTAACGTCAGGAAATAAAGTTGCAACGGCAGTATGGAAAACTACTAACGAAGTGAGTGCAGCAGGATTCCAGGTGGAAAGAAGTAGTAACGGGAATGATTTTATTTCTGTGGGTTATGTACCTGCAAGGAATACAGCAGGTACAAATGTTTATTCTTTTGATGATAGCAATCCTGTAAAAGGCATTTCCTATTATAGGTTAAAACAACTGGATGCTGATGGTAAATTCAATTACAGTAAAGTGGTAAGCATTAATAATAAAGAATATACTGCATTATCTGTTTATCCAAACCCTGTGAATGATAAAATAACTATTTCCCATGCAAAGGCGGGTGCAGGGGCTAACATTAAAATTTTATCTATTGAAGGAAAAATTATTGCATCCATGCAGGTAGTTACCGGTGCTGTAACCACAGTTACAAAAGTATCAACAATAGCCAATGGCAGTTATTTGTTGTTGTACCAGGATACGGCAGGAAAGTCTGTGCTGAAGTTTGTGAAGCAATAAAAAAATATGCTAATAAAACCTAAAAGCATCAACGGTTGTTGGTGTTTTTTAAATTTCGATATGTTCAAATTACTGATATTAAATTGTTTGAAGAAGATACTTTTGGGAAGGGGACTTCCTACAGGAAGAAAAACAAAATCATGCGGCATCATTGCGATGATCCTTGAAAAATCCGCCGATGATGGATATGTTTTGGGGAAGAAGCAATCTGTGCTATGAATTATTGATAAAGAAAAAATTACACCCAGTCAATCAATAGACCTGATTTCATCGTCGCAAGGAGATTTGTGTATAGCAACAATCATCCGGGAAATGCTTCTCGCAATGACGAAAACTCAAGGCTTATATCGAAGGCATATCTTATTTCATGCGCTACACATTAGTCCCGCCTTCTTACATCGCCCTTAAGATATTTTCCGCTTACCTGTTTGTAGGCATTAGAAGTATTGTCACCTGCCTTGCCATCTCGCAGCAATGGAAAACCTAGTTCATTTAGCATTCCCTGCAGTTTACGTGCATCTTCATTTACAGTATTTGGCCTGTATTGTACCTGCTCACCAAATATTTTTATGGCTTTAATACGGTTCAGTTCCTGATCGTTAAAAGTAATGGCCTGTTTCTCAGCAAGGCGGCGAAGTATAGTAGCGGTGCCACATTGCTTACTCACCAGGTTGGGATCGTATTTGCCATCTGCGGCATATTTTCCTTTGCTGTATTGATTACTGTAGCTCCATAAATAGGGCGAGGGAATATTTATTTTACTATTGCGGTATCCAAAGCCATTATATTTTTCAAAAAGATAAAGTGTGCCGGCAATGCTCCAGTCGGTAATCTTATCAAAGCCTTCATACACAAGCGCATCTCTTGCGCTGTCTTCAAAACTAAATGGCGGATGACCTGTTTTAGGCATGCCTTTAGGCACCTGTATGGTACGAGCAGTTAATGGATCACCATTGTGCAAATGCTTATTAAAGCTGAGCCCACACTCCATGCAATGCGTAATACCAATAAAATACCAGGGAATATTTAATGGCTTACCAATGGCTTCATATCGGCTTTTGTTCTGAATTATCTTGTTGGCAATGCTATCTATTTCGGCAAATTTTGCAGGTTTAATTTCGCATGTATTAAACAAGCGTTCATATTCTGGTTTTAGTTGCTCTGATGTAGCCATGTCTTAATGTTTTATCGTGATGAATAGTGCAGTGAAAGAGGGGCAGGCTTTGAAAAAAAGATGGCATAAAGAAAAAACATTTTGCTATAAAATACAAGGGGAAAAACTGGAATTATCAACCTTATTAAATAAAAAGGGAGCTGCCTGTTAAAACAACTCCCTTAAGCTATGAAGGTTTCACTTTTATTCTATTTTATCCAGTTTGATGGTTTGAATTATTCGTCCTGTCATATCCCTTACTACCAGGTAATAAGACCCCGCTATAAATCCTGCCATGTTCATTTCGGCTATTTGCTTAGCAGCAGTAAATACATACCTGCGCTGCAACACCCGCATGTTCACATCAGTAAGCTCGAGGCTTAACTGCTGGCTAAGGCTTGCCCTTAATTCTACTTTCAGGATAGAACTTACAGGGTTGGGATATACTATAATTTTTAAGTTATCATTAGCCGCAATGGCTTCAGCCTGTTTTTGAGGCAGGTAAACCAGGGGCTGATGGAAACCTTGTGAGTATAAGAGATTATTTCCCATACTGGTTTCAATCCTTGGTTCACCAAGTGTCCATTCTATACTTATATTACCTGTGCTGGTAAAGCCACCGTAATTGGATACCACCTCTGGTACCGGCCTTAGTTGCGGCATGCTGAATATGGGTGCATTTCCAGGGCAATTCATAACTGTTATGGTTTTTGTTCGTAAGCTGCTACTACCACAGGCACTGTTGGCCCTTACGGTAATATCGCCACTTTGGATTCCCATTTTTATTACTATACTATTGGTGCCTTGTCCTGATGATAGTACAGCAGTTTGTGGCAATGTCCAGGTATAGGATGTTGCTCCCGGAACCGGCGCTACGCTGTATGCCAATCCCTGCTGGTTGTTGCATACTGTGCTACTGCCGCTGATTGCACCCGGTGTGGGCGAAATGCCACTTAGCATTACACAGGAAGGCTGACTGCTACCGCAGGCATTATTGGCAGTAACACAAAGATTGCCATTGCTGAAACCGGAAGCAAAATTCACGGTCAGGCTAAGGCCACCTTGTCCACCGCTTATGGATGCACCGGGAGGTAGGGTCCAGGTATAAGATGTGGCTAAAGGAACAGCTGCAATGCTATAGGTTTTGGTAGTAGGCCCACAAAGTCCTGCAACCTGGCCGGTAATATTTCCCGGCTTATCAGCAAGTGCTTTTACAAACAGTTTCCTTGCAGTCAGCGTAGGGCTTTGGCCGCAAGCATTGGAAGCAGCAACGATGATATCTCCGCCACGGAAGGCAGCGCCAAAATTTATGGTTACTGAAGTGCTGCCTTGTCCGCTGGCGATGGTAGCCCCTGCGGGGGCTGTCCACACATAATGAGAAGTATTGGATACCGGGTTGATGCTGTAAATATTCCCATTGCTGCCACAACCTCCTACAACAGATCCTGAAATTGGTCCGGGACTGGCTGGAATTGCACCGGTAAGGGATGTATTAACACTGTCTTTGCCCGTACATCCATTGCTGCTGGTAACGGTTACTACGAATTTGCTCACTGTATTCACCACGATGGTCTGCGAGGTAGCCCCTGTGCTCCATAAATAACTGCTATAACCTGTGCCAGCATTAAGCGTAGTGGTAGTGCCCGCACAGAAACTTAGTGTACCTGAAATTACAGGTGACGGTGAAGGATATTGAATTGCAGAGCGGGAACTGGTGCCTGTGCAACCATTATTATCGGTTACTGTTACACTGTATAAACCTGCTGTATTTACATTGATTGATGACGTAGTTTCCGTAGTACTCCATAAGTAATTTACATAACCTGCTGTAGCAGTAAGCGTCAAAGAGCCCCCTGCACAAAAACCACTATTTCCCAAAATTTGAGGCACAGGTGGATTGTAAATTGATGTAACCACTGCCGATGATGCTGAGCATCCATTTGCATTGGTTACTGTTACCGAAATATTAGCAGCATTAGAAACTGTAATGGTTCTTGTACTTGCACCTGTACTCCAGGAATAACTGCTATAACCTGCTCCCGCATCAAGGACAGTATTGCCACCCGGGCAGAAACTAAGATTACCCGTGATGGTTGGGGGTGGTATACTTGTGAAAAATGTAGTAGCGGTTGCTGTATTACGGCATCCATTATTATTGGTTACCCTTACTGAATATGAACCTGCGTTGTTAACAGAAATAGTTTGCGAAATGGCACCCGTGTTCCATAAATAACTGCTGAACCCCGCTCCGGCATTAAGTGTAGTTTGATTGCCGGGGCAAATGCCAAGTACTCCTGTGATGGATACGGTTGGCGGATTGTTTACAGTTACCACAGCAGCGGAAGAAGTAGTAATTCCGCAGGATGTACCATCATCATGGCTTACTGTATATGAACCTGCTGCGAAAACTTTTATACTTTTAGTTGTTGCTCCTCCTGGCGACCAGGTATTTCCCGTAGGCTTATTTGAGGTTAGTGTCACGCTATCGCCGATACAGAAACTGAGTGGTCCACTTGCCGAAATAACGGGGGGCTGCTGCGAAGGCGTAAATACTGTCACGCTATCCGTAGCCGTACAACCGCCCGCAGTAGTTATAGTTACCTTATATACTCCTGGTGAAGTAACCGCTTTGGTAGCGGAGGTTTCTCCGCCGGGCGTCCAGAGATATGTATCAAATCCTCCCGGGCTGGTAACGACACCAATGGCTGCTGCATCAATAGCATTAAAACCTGTGTCCACAGGTGAATTGAGCGCTATACGTATTTCATTTACATTAAAACCGGTTAGCGGAAAACTGATATGCTTTTTATTAGCTGAGGTGGACCCGGCATCAGAAGTGCCGGTTATAGCAGTGCCGGTAAATACAGCAACATAACTACTTGTAAGTGGATTTTTTACATACACGGTATCAATGGCACCGGGATTAAAGCTCTCGTAAATATCAATAAAATTGATGGGAGATGCACCAGGGAACTGAAGCGTTAAAAACTCACGGCTGCCATCTGCAGTAGCACTGGTCCAGGCATTTGCATTAAGGCCATGCTGGGGAAATGCATTGGCACTACCGAGGGCTTGTACTGCACCAAATAATAAAGGCGTTTGCTGGCTGCTGAAGTCCAGTACTTTATTGGCAAATCGTGCTTCTATTTTTGTAGCAGTAAGTGTATTTGTGGCACCTGTACATAAAGACAGTTTACCATCAATAGCCACAGCACTGCTTCCGGGAGCCAGTGAAGCTTCAATCATCAACCTGCCGGGAAGGGTTTCTTCCCAAAGGCTGTCTGCCGTTATTTTATTGCGGAAATATGCATTGTCTCTGCTAAATGTTCCTTCCCATTGTACCCCAGCAGGGTTATACCCTTGTGAATTTGCAACCTGTGCAATCCCTATGTAGTAGGCTTCATTTTGCAAGGATGCAGGGCTGGTAAAAAGGAAGCTATGATAATTATTAATGGCTTCTTCAGCCACCGTATAATTTTCAGATTGTGCAATAAGAGTTCCTGTATTATCAAGTAGTACAGCATATACCTGGTTTCCTTTGGCAGAGCCGGTAAGATAGACATTGGCAGCATTTACTTTTCCGCAACCTTTAAGGAAATGCTTTGCTAGGATAAGACCGTCGGTTGTATTAAAGCCTGTTTCTGTAAGCGGATCTTTTTTATCAGCATGTGAAACCAATGAAGCGGTTACCTGCTGAATATAGCTGTGCCGGTTGTTGTTGATTACATTTTCGCCTGCATCTGCAGGAACAGAAATGATTAATGAGTCTGTTTCCAATAATGATGGGTTCCAGCCAGCAAACTGCATTTCGCCGCTCGTGTCTGCAGCTATATGAATGCTGCTATCGGCAGTATAGCGTTGCACACCCTGTTCATTTTTTACCGTAAGTCTTACTGTGTAATTTTTTGCTGTAGTGCTATGATTTGTAATGATTGCACGTATTTTATTATCGGAATAAGCAGGGGCAACTTTGCCCAGGGCAAATACTGCTGCAACAGAAACACTGTCCGCAAGCTGCGATGAGCCCAATCTAGTTTGGGGCCTTATGCGGGTACCGGTAATTAAAGAAGGCATAGTGCTGCTGGTAGTACTAGCCACAAAGCTGCGCAATAATCGTATGGAATCCTGCCCGTTCATATCCAGTATAACACTATTTACATCAGTACTCATAGTTGTTCCTGGTAATGCCAGCGCACCTGTATCTCTTGAATATTCCCAGGCTATGTATAACCCGTTGCCATTGTAAACAAATGGGGTCCCGTTGGCAAAACTGATATTATAGGGTCCGTTAGTATTAGGAATGTCCAGGCTGTCATTGTGCACTTCCACCATTGGAGCTGCAATAGCATTGGCCCAGGAAATGGATTCCTTAAGCCTATACCTTAATGAATAAGAAGCAGCCGATATTACCGGGTTCCATGTAAGATGAACAGTGCTGTCTGTAATACCATTGGCCTCCAGGTTGGTGGGAGTATAACAAACTGTGGGTCCGGATGTGGTGAAATTTGCTCCCTGCACATAGGAGCCCGAAGCGGAGCCACCTGTACAAAAAGTTTTAATTCTCCACTCGTAAGTAGTACCTGCAATAAGACCAAAAATTATGGTAAAGGAATTTGAATTGCTGGTTGCTGTAAGCCATTGTGCAGCGCCCAAACGCCTGAACTGGATATTATAGAAAGTAGCGCCTGCAGCACCAGTCCATGAAAGATTTGCAAGTGTATCCGTTACACCAAAAACTGAAAGCGCTGATGGAGCGGAGCACTGAGAGATATTATCAGTAGAAAAGGAACTCCCTGCCTCATCGGAATATACAGCTCCGCATTTTGTTCTTAACCTCCACTGGTAAATTTTATCGGGAGTGAGCCCGGATGCATCATAAAAGTTTTGCGTAGTGCTATCTTCTATCCAGGTAATGGTTTCCTGTGGCCTGTATTCAATATAATATTTGGTTACGACTGATGAAGGTATAGTCCAGTTGAAGCGTGCCGAATTGGTTGTGACCAAAGAAGTGAAAAGCGAGGTAGGTGCATTGCATCCTGACGAATTATCTGTAGAAAATGATGATATATCTGAAAATGATGAAGCTGATGCACACTCAGCGCTTACCTGCCATTCATATTGTCCCTTACCCAATGCAGCAAGTGACTTATTGTTAGTCAGTGTAGTGACTGTTGTCCATGCTGTATCCTGGCGACTTGATGTGTCTGTTGTGTTTTGCAGGTATACTTTAAATGCTCCTTTGGTTGAAAAACTTTGTGGCAGACCGAACGTAAAACCTATGCTGGTTATGGTGGTGCCATTTTGAATACCCGAGGCCTGCATTTCAGCAGGAGTAACGAGGTAAAAAGCCCGCTGCTGCCGTACACTTCCTAATGGCCCAGCCACAGGAGAGTGAGCTCCATTGGTAGGAAGGATAGTTACCTGCTGCGAAAAACTTTGCGTTACACAGCACAAGAGCACAATAATAAGAACAGGTAATTGAAGCAACTTTTCAGCCCTGATTATATAATTCTTCATAACATTAATTTTAAATAGTTTGAAGCTCTAAGGGCAAGCAAACTGTTACAAAAGCGAATCAAAGACTGAAGTTTATTTTTTTGCTTCATTAATTTCCTGGTGCATGTGTATGGCCTTGTCGAAATATTGATTTATCTTATCTACGATAGTTTGTTTGAAAGCCGGGTCAGTTTTGATTTTGCCCCAGAAAGGATGTCCTTCTACTTTTTCACCACTTTCTTTGAAAATTTTTTCTGCATTTACAAACATCTCTTCTATCTGTGCGGGAGTTACTTTAAAATAAACAATGGAAGAGTTATCAGGCACAGGAAATTCGTGCAAATCATGAACACCACTTTTAGGAGTAACCGAGCTACCAGGATTAACAGGGTTAACAGGTTTCGTGGTTCCCAAAGCATCACTGAATCCGGGAACTAATTTTTCTAGCTTTGCATTGGTCTGGTTTATCATTTTTTTTAATTCAACCATTTCTGCCTCCTGTGCAATTATTCTTTCATCCTGGTTTTTTATTACGCCCGCATAATCGTTTGAATTAAGTCCAACAGCAGTATTCACATAACCATAGGTATCATTGTCACTACCCTGCCATGCCACACCAATAATTTTCTTATAATCATCAGTTTTCATTTTATCAGGGTTCATGCCTACACCAAACCCTTTATTAAAACCAGAAGGAAGTATATAATCTCCGGCATTTACTTTCCCCAAAACCTTTACCGGCACCTGGCCCATAAAAGCAACTTTTTCGTAATTTTTTTCCATTCCGTCCTGGGGCCTGTTACCAAGCACAATTGGGTTTTGAGAAATCACCATTAGCTTACCATCGGCCTCAATATTTTTTGTGATGAACCCATTTTTCATAGAAACCACATCGCCTGAACTAAAGGTTTCAGTAATATCTTTTTTTGCCAGCCATTCTGCATAATCGCCCGAACCCGAGGTGAATGTGATACCGAGGTGGTCTTTTTTATGTTGTATAGTAACGCCAAAGTCGGCCCATAGCGTGGCTACACCGGCAGTTTTAACTACAAAATTTGCAATTTTTAATATAAGGCCAATTCCGGACTCAACTATAAGCGACGGGATTGGTGAGGTTACGCATATTCCTAAACCAACACAAACAGTAATAGAAGTTGCAGCGGCTACTACCTTTACCGCACCATGTATGGCTTCTGCTACAGAAATCCCCAGGTCTGCCGTAGCGAGTCCTGCAGCAATTCCTTTAAAAACAAGTGCATCCTGATAATCCGGGTTATTAATCAAATCAGATTCAATTTCTCCTTCAATTACCCCTCTTATATTTCCAGTTTTATCTCTGAATTCTATAAAGTTATTATTGTTGCTCGGGGTGGCTGCATTTACCTGTATAGATATTCCATGTGCACCAGTATTGTTTATGAAATTGGCTATATAACTATCGTTTCCCGTTACATTTAACGTGTTATTTATATATGCTGCACCTGCCGTGGTAAGTGTGCCGCCAATATTCACATTTTTTGCAATGCCCGCCCCACCAGAAAGTAGCAAGGCTCCATTGCTTGCAGCAGTCGATTGTGTTATGTTGGTTAACGAAGTTATTCCGGCAACGCCAAGAGTACTTTCAAAAAGTCCACCACCACCTACATTCAATCGCTTGCCTATTCCAACACCACCATAAGGAATCATTAAAGCTCCGGTTGATGTACTTACAGATTCTGAGGGATCAGTGATGGTAACAGCACCACCAAAAGCGGCTGGTCCGCCAAATTTAGCAATACCTCCTATGTACAGGTTCCTGCCAATGTATGCTCCCCCGCCTACCTGTAAAGCACCAGATGGCGAAGCTCCTGAAGTATCGGTCTGGTGCGTAGATAATATTTTAATTTTTTCATTAAAGCTGGCATCCTTATCTACTTGTAGGGTACCCGTAAGTATTGTCGGGCTAATATTATTTACATTCAGATTGTTGTTAAGGTCGGTAACCCCATCTACCCTTAATGCGCCTGTAAGTTTTGTGGGGCTTGTATTGTTTACATTCAGGCTACTGTTTAAATCTGTTATTCCATCTACGTTTAATGAACTGTTCAGGTCTGTCGCTTGGTCCACGGTAAGTGTGCCGGATAATAAAGTGGGGCTTTGCCTTTCTACAGTAAAGGGGCCATAGTTAATAGTAGCTCCTCCTAAATTATTAAGGTATGCACTGGAATCAACAGTTAGGTTTGCACCAACGCGTAAACTTTTTTTCATAAAAATATTGCCATTGGCATACACTCTCATTCTTTCCCGGTTATTGGTTACCATAACAAGGTCCACAGAATCTGTAGTACCCAATACATCTTTGGTAGCATCGCTATTACTGTTACCAAACAGGCTCCAGGTTTGAGAAGGAATGCCAGGGCTATTTGATAATTTTTCAGTGAGCCGTCCTGCGGTAATTGCATGATACGCGTAAGGCACTGCAAGTAATTTGCTGTTGCTGATAACAGCAAAAGAAGCCTGCCCCTTACTTTTTATAGCTACTTCCATCCAAATGTTTTCTACTGCCCATGGCACATCGTCAAACTTGCCATTTTCCATTTTTCCTTGCCCGATAATAAGGCTGAAAACACCCGTGGGGCTGGTTACAACATCGTGCACCTCTGTGAAGTAAGATGTTTTAATATTACCGATTGCGCTGAATAAAGCTACCTTAAGCGCAATGGGTTGATTAGCCAGTATCTCGCCTTTAAGGTTGCGGGCTACGGCCTGATAGTTCATTCCTTCCGGATAGCTTTGAGCGAATAGATAGATGTTGCAAATGCTGGTCAGAGCAAGCAATAGAATTACTTTCTTCATGTTGATGAATTTTTTTTAATAAGGATAAAAAAATAGTGCAGCCTTAAGTAAAAGCAGTTAGAATAATAGGAACGAAGTAATCCAATGATGTATTAATAGTAGGAGCGTAAAAGGTTGTTCGGTTAAGTTTTGGATTTATGCTGATTGACTGACAAGATATATCATTTATTTTTAAAATTCATAAAAAATATTTTCTGTGTAACAAACTAACGTTTATAGTTCAACGATAACTATTTTCTCATTTTGTAAAATAAACTGGCCAATTTTCCAGGTTTGCTGCGAGGGGTTTTCTGCTTTTATTTTTTGCAGTAACGTTTCTTCATCCTGGACAGACACAGTAAACATCAGCCCTCCATTTGTCTGCGGATCGGGTAATAATGTAAAAGCCTCCATTACATTCACTCCTTTTTCAAACTTCACTTTTTTACTGTAAGCATTCCAGTTGCGATAGGTGGCATCAGGCACTGCTTTTTGATTAAGATAATCTTTTACGCCTTCGGTAAATGGAATGGAGGCATAATTAATAGTTGCTGAAAGATTTGCGCCTTCTGCCATTTCAATAAGGTGACCCATGAGGCCAAAACCGGTTATATCTGTCATGGCAGTTACTTCGTTTAGTGAGCCAAGAAAACTACCAATATTGTTTAATGTTTTCATCTGGATGACCATTGAAGCTGCATGTTCATCACTGATCAGTCCTCTTTTTTGTGCGGTGGAAAGTATGCCTGTACCAATAGGTTTAGTTATGAAAATTGCATCTCCAGCTTGTGCCGTATTATTTTTTTTGATATTAGAGGTAGCAATACGTCCTGTAACCGCGAGGCCAAACAATGGTTCTGCGCTATCTACGCTATGCCCGCCTGCAAGTGGTATGCCTGCTTTTGCACAAACATCTCTTGCACCTTCTAAAACCTGCTGTGCAAGTGTGGCGGGAAGTTTCTCTATTGGCCATCCAAGAATTGCAATGGCCATTAATGGTATGCCACCCATGGCGTAAACATCGCTGATGGCATTGGCAGAAGCAATGCTGCCAAAATCGAAAGCATCATCTACTACAGGCATAAAAAAATCGGTGGTGGAAATGATCGATTCACCATTTCCCAAATCATATACTGCGGCATCTTCATTGCCTGCATTACCTGTTATCAGGTTTTCAAAAAAAGGAATTTCTGTGTTGCTAGAAAGTATTTCCTGCAATTGAGCAGGCGCTATTTTACAACCACAACCAGCCGCACGGGAATATTGTGTGAGTTTTTCCATACATCTTTATTTCTCGCAAAGAAACAACGAAAACAAAGACGCAATGGAAAACATTAATTGAAAAGGATTTCAATGAAAGAACAAAGAGAATGTTTTACCAGCACAGTTAATAAAGCTTGTTAAAATCTTTAGAGACTATAATCCACCCTTGGGGAGTATGGGAG
>JBDSYV010000292.1:0-10238 GCA_040110925.1 Ferruginibacter sp.
ATCATTTTATCCGGTGTATTACATAATTCTGCAAGGCCAGTTAAAATTTTTCTGTTGTTGATGTGAAGTGCATAATCTTTAAGTCCCAATTGAGTAAGGGCCGAGTGGTAAATCCCTGCGAGTTCAATTTCATTTACCAGCGATTTGCTGCCCACAATATCTGCATCGCATTGTGTAAACTCCCGGTAGCGTCCCTTCTGCGGCCTGTCTGCTCGCCATACAGGCTGCACCTGATAGCGCTTGAAAGGAAAGTTTAACTGGCCATAATTCATAGCTACAAATCTTGCAAAAGGAATGGTGAGGTCATATTTGAGAGCCCTGCTGCTTATATCCTCACTGTTTTTTCCTTCAATGATTTTTTCAAATCCCAGTTTTGCTTTATCAATATTTTTAGGGTCGGCCAGGCCATTGTTTAGTATTTTAAAAATAAGCTTATCACCTTCATCACCATATTTTCCCAGCAGTGTGTCCAGGTTTTCCATTGCAGGTGTTTCTAACGGCTGAAAGCCATGCAGCTCGAAAACGTTCTTTATAGTTTGCAGTATAAAATTTCTTTTATACAATGTTTCTCCATAGAAATCTCTTGTGCCCTGCGGTATAGATGGTTTAGTCATTAATACTTGTAGTTGCTTTGGTTGATAATTCTTTTACGATGATCGCCTCGCAGGTTTTTTCTACCAGCGAAAAAACTTCATGGTACCCGGGTTCAGTTCCATACCAGGGATCGGGCATATCCATATTTTTTCCAGGATACAATTCATTTAAGAAAAGGGTGACTTTACATTCATCAAAACTATTACCACTGATTTGTTTTATATCATCCATCACATCTCCAGCCATTGCATAAATTTTGTCAAATACTTCAAAATCCTTTTTTGTAAATCTTCGGGCTACCTGGCAACTTATATCAATGCCATTTAGCTGGGCAACTTTCTGGCTCAGCTCATGAGGCGCCTCACCAATATGATAACTATTTGTACCGGCACTTTCAATTGTCCAATTTAGTCCTGCTTCCTTTGCTTTGTGCTGCAATACGCCTTCTGCAAGCGGGCTGCGGCAAATGTTTCCGAGGCATACCATTAATATCTTCATTATAACTTTTAATTTAAAGGGCAAAGATAACCTTACCATTAAATATGATGAGTTACAATGCCGATATATCCTTTTTTTGGACCATTAATTATGGATATGTTCAATTACTGCATCATAATGACGGCAGGCGCCTGTTTTTTGATTATTCTCCCGATAGTTTGTCGGGATTCAAAAAACAACAATAATGAACGCAGAAAAAATTTTGCAAAGTAATTTGCTGGACATCTTATTTGAAAACAGGAATAAACTATATGGTGCCTATGCATTGAGAAGCCAATACAATAGGCAATTGTATAAGGCACTTGGGTTTATTTTTCTTCTTACAGTTATAATTTTATTATTAAGCCAGGTAAAAAATGACGTCGTAAAAAGTTTTGTTTTTGCCATGCCAGGTCCAGAACCAACCTCGCTTCCTGTACCTGATAAACCTATACCACCTGTGGTACCAAGAGCACCGGCGCCAAGGCCTTCGGGGTCTAATGCATCAGCAACAGTGTTCACCAGTAACGTGGTTATTACAGCAGATTCCCTAAGTAAAATTCCATTACCTGCTAACCTTGATAGCATTGCCATTGGAACAATTTCTCAACCAGGAAATGGAAAGAAACTAATTGGGCAGGAGCCCGGACCAGTAGAAATAAAAAAGGAAGGTTCTGATGTAAATGAAGTGGATAAAGAAACGCCATTACCTTTTGCGGAGGTGATGCCTGAATTCCCCGGCGGCCAAAAGGCGTTGCAAACATTCCTTGAAAAGAATTTGAAAAGCCCGGCTGATATTGATGCAGGAGATTTTGTTTCTGTGAAAATAAAATTTATAGTAGGCTACGATGGTGTGCTAAAGGGGTTTCAACTTGTAGAGGATGGGGGTAAGATATTTAATAATGAAGTAATAAGGGTATTGAAGAAAATGCCCCAATGGATTCCAGGTAAATCCAGGGGTGAAAATGTTTCTGTTTACTATACAATTCCTGTAAAGTTTACAGGTATGGAGTAGTGGCATGTACTTATTCTCAGTAAATTGCAATTTCAAAAAAAATATAAAACAATGGCGCTGGAAGAATTTGATAAAGAACCCATGAATGAACGTGATAAAGGTTTTATAAGGATGCGAAGCGTTATGGATTACGGCATGGGACTCATGTGGATAGCTATGGGAATATTTTTATTATTTATTGATAAATTTAATACCGGGTTGGAAGCAAGATTTGACGACCCTTTAATGAAGGGCTTTGGTGCTGTATGCTTATTATATGGATTGTTCAGGATTTATCGTGGGTATAAAAAAAATTATATAAAAGACAGATGAGGGGAGCCCTAAATTTTTTCATAGTATCATATATTATCATTTTGTTGGTACCTGGTTGCAGGGCAAAGAATATTACTGTAGCTGATAGCCCACTATCGGGAACAATAAATATAAGTGTAGATGAGTCTTTCAGGCCGGTAATAGAAGAGCAGATAAAAGTATATGAATCTTCTTATCCCGATGCACATATTATAGCCTCATATAAACCTGAAGCGGAATGTATAAAAGATTTGTTGTTTGATTCGGCAAACAGGATGGTTATCATTACACGTGGATTAACCGGCAAAGAGGATAAGTTTTTTTTTGATTCATTAAATTTTCGTCCTGCCTGGAATGCAGTGGCTACGGATGCCATAGCCATAATAGTTAATGCAGGCTCTTCAGATACTTTATTTACATTAGAAAGACTCAGGGATCAACTTTCCGGGGTAATTAAGTCAGATCAGAAAATTGTATTTGATGGATTAAGCACAACCAGCACATTGCGGTTTATTACAGATTCGGTATTAAAAGGAAGTAAATTAGATACTACTGTTGTAAAAGCTAAAAAAACGAGTAAGGAAGTAATTGATTTTATTTCAGAAGATAAGAATGCTATTGGCTTAGTTGGCATTAGCTGGATAGGAAATCCGGAAGATAGTGCACAGTTGAGCATGTTAAAAAAAGTGAAAATTGCCTATGTGAAATGTAGTATTTGTTCAGACATAGCTTTTGTAAAGCCAATACAGGAAAGCATCCTGAGCAAACGATACCCTTTGGTACGTGGTTTGTATTATGTGCTTAAAGAAAATTATAATGGCCTGGGATCGGGCTTTATTAATTTTTTGAAGCTGGAACGAGGCCAGTTAATTTTCAAAAGAGCATATCTTGGGCCCGTAATGGACTTCCGGGTTAGGAATATCAAAATCAACCAAACATTACCAAAGAATTAATTCCGGGCTTTAACGGTTTCTTATATATTTTTATAACATTGCAGTAGTCAAATAACAAATTAAAAAAGATGAAAAAAATTCAAACAAGTTTACTTCTTATAATTGCCATGATGGTTAGCGTTATTACAATGGCGCAAAGTATAGAGGACGGCAGAAAGTTTATGTATTATGAAAGATTCCAAAGTGCAAAAGAGATTTTTCAAAAGCTTATTAATGCAACTCCTAATAATGAAGAGGCCATTTATTGGCTTGGACAGGCTGAAATAGGTCTCGAAAATTTACCGGCAGCTAAATCGCTTTATCAAAGCAGGCTTTCAGCTGTTCCTAATAGTCCACTTGTACTTGCAGGTATGGGTCATCTGGAATTATTGGAAGGGAAAACACAGGATGCCCGCAATCGTTTTGAAACAGCCATTTCATTGAGCCAGGGCAAAAGTATTGCGGTATTAAATGCAGTGGGATTTGCAAACGGTAACCCTGATTCTAAAAATGGCGATGCTGCATATGCAATAGAAAAATTAAAACAGGCTACCCAGGTAAAAGGTTTTAAAGATCCCGAAGTATGGGCCAACCTTGGTGATGCTTATCGCAAAATTACGGATGGTGGTAATGCCATAACCGCATACAATGCAGCATTGGCTATTAATCCTAACTATGCCCGGGCATTGTTTCGTTCTGGAAGAGTTTACCAGACACAGGGCGCTATTCAGACAGACCTGTTTATGAGATATTATAATGATGCAATTGCGAAAGATCCAAATTATGCTCCGGTATATAATAACTTGTTTAATTATTATTATGATATAGATGTAAATAAAAGTGCACAATACCTGGATAAATACTTAGCTGTATCAGATGCAGATCCTAAGGCATGCTATTACAGAGCTTCAATGAAATATGCACAAGGTTTGTTTGCGCAAGCTATATCAAAAGCAGATGAATGTATTGGCAGGGAAGGAGTGAGCCCTTACCCAAATTTATTTGGTATTAAAGCATTGGCTTATAACAGGCTTCATGATTCATTAAATGCAAAGGCCAGTTATGATGAATATTTTAAAAGACAGGATCCAAATAAAATAGGTGGGGGAGATTATTCATCTTATGCCGCAATTTTACTTAAATTTCCAGGAAACGAAGAGCTAGCAGGAACCTATGTAGAAAAGGCAGTAGCACTGGATACAATTTATGCTAATAAAGTGATTTACCTGAAATCAATAGCCAGTGCATACGATAACCAGAAAAAATATGCCGATGCTGCTAAATGGTATAGTAAGATCATTAATGTAAAATCAAATTATTCAAATGTTGATCTATTTAATGCAGGCTATGCTTATTATCTGGCTGGAAAGAATGATTCTTCAATGCGTTTTTTCGATTTATACGTAAACAAATATCCTGAGGATATTCTTGGATACTATATGCTTGGTAATGCAAATGCGGCAATAGATTCAACCGGAGAACTGGGTCTGGCTGTACCTTACTATACAAAAGTGGTAGAGATAGGGGAAGCTGATCCTACAAAGGCAAATGCGAAAACAAGGCTCTTAAATGCTTATAAGTTTTTCATTGGTTATTATTACAATAATAAAAAAGACAGGGATAATGCATTATTATATCTCAATAAAGGTTTAGCCCTGGAGCCTACAGACGCTAATCTACTGGCAAATAAGGAATTTATTACCAATAATGATCCTAAGGCACCGCCTAAAAAAGCTGCGGCACCTTCAAAACCAGCAAAACCAGCAAAATCCAAACCTGGTAAAAAGAAATAAATTTAATAATTGAAAAAATAAGCCCGCTTTATAAACAAGCGGGCTTATTTTTTGTTTTATATTTTATTGCAATGGTTTAACAACGCTGTCTTATTTTTGCCTACCAATAACCCTTCTTACAAATATGGATTTTTTCTTATTACAGGTTAATCCCGCCAACAGTGCTTCCAATTATTTACCCATTGTGTTGCAATTTATTTTTGCAGCAGGCCTTATTGCTACTATAATTTGGGGTTCAAATGCACTTGGACCTAAACGTAAGGGTACTGATAAACTTCAGAATTTTGAGGCTGGTATTGAAATAAAAGGCAACGCCAGGCAGCCGATGGCCATTAAATATTTCCTGGTGGCTATTTTGTTTGTGTTGTTTGATGTGGAAATAATTTTCTTTTATCCTTATGCAGTAAATTTCAGGGCATTAGGATGGGATGGATTTATAGCTGTGATCATGTTTGTGGGCCTGTTTTTGGCAGGGTTTATTTATATTTTTAAAAAAGGGGCATTAAAGTGGGAAGAGTAGAAAATGTGAAAATTAAACAATATGAAAATATGAAAATGGATTACACTGGTTTTTTTCATTGCGAAATTTTCAAATTTTCAAATTTTCAAATTATTATGTATGTCACGTCCGGTACAATATAACAATACTATAAAATTTGCAGGTATTCCTGAAGGCTATATGGGCGAAGGTTTTATGGCTTCCAATTTTGAAAAAATTGTGAGCCTTGCCCGTAAAAATTCAATCTGGCCAATGCCTTTTGCAACCAGTTGCTGTGGTATTGAGTTTATGGCCACAGCCGCAAGCCATTACGATATTGCCCGCTTTGGATCTGAGCGTATGAGTTTTTCGCCACGCCAATGCGACCTGCTAATGGTAATGGGAACCATTGCAAAAAAAATGGCCCCGGTATTAAGGCAGGTTTACCTGCAAATGGCAGAACCACGATGGGTATTGGCTATGGGTGCCTGTGCCAGCAGCGGTGGAATATTTGATACGTATAGTGTTTTGCAGGGGATTGACCAGGTTATACCGGTAGATGTTTACATTCCCGGTTGCCCGCCAAGGCCAGAAGCAGTGATTGATGGAATTTTAAAAATACAGGAACTGGTAAATGCAGAAGGATTGAGAAGAAGACATAGTGAGCAATACCAGGATTTGATGAATAGTTATGGTATACAGTAAGTCGGTCGTCAGTCGTCGGTCGTCGGTGGTCAATAAAATGTAATTCGTGTTTATGGGTTTAACCAATCAACAGGTACAACAAAGGCTTACAGAAAAATTTGGTGAAGAACTTACCAACTGGCAGGAGCCTTATGGCATGCTTACCTTCACAGCTTCCAAAGATTTTAATCTTAAAATACTCCAGTTTTTATTTGATGATGAAGAATTGCAATTCAGGTTTCTTACTGATTTGCAGGCAGTTCATTATCCAGGTAATGAAGGAGCGGAACTAGCCGTAGTTTATCACCTGCATAATCTTGTTGACAACCTAAGAATACGGTTTAAAGTATTTGCAGATATTTCAAAACCTGATGTATTTAGTGCAACAGCCATATTCCAGTCTGCTAACTGGATGGAAAGAGAAACATATGATTTTTACGGGGTGAATTTTATTGGTCATCCTAATTTAATACGAATATTGAACGTAGATGAAATGGATTATTTTCCAATGAGAAAAGAGTATCCGTTAGAAGAACAAACAAGGGTAGATAAAGATGATGAGATGTTTGGAAGATAAAAATTTGAAAATGTGACAATTTGAAAATGCGAAAATGATTATGCGATGATAGGAGCTGAAAATGTAAAAGTGAGTGACCTGCCTTTGCCGGCAAGCAGGCACAACGAAGATGAATTAAGAACAAATGCCGGTAACCAATAATAATAAACCACAGAGTTCATGTCACTGACGGAAGAACATATTTTATTACCCCAGCGGTCGTTGGAAAAGCAAACTACCACGCTTAACCTTGGCCCTACGCACCCGGCTACTCATGGCGTTTTTCAGAATATCCTTGAGCTTGATGGCGAAAAAATATTAAAAGCAACTTCCACGGTTGGGTATATTCACCGGGCATTTGAAAAGATTGCAGAACGCCGGCCACTTTACCAGATCACACCACTTACCGACAGACTTAACTATTGCTCATCACCCATAAACAATATGGGCTGGCATACTACATGCGAAAAATTGCTTGGCATAAAACTTCCTAAACGTGTTGATTATCTCCGGATCATCATCATGGAGCTTGCCCGCATTAGCGATCACCTTATTTGCAACTCTATTATTGGGGTTGATACCGGGGCTTATACAGGATTTTTATACCTGATGCAGTTCAGGGAATTGATTTATGAAATTTATGAAGAAGTATGTGGCAGCAGGCTAACAACTAACATTGGCCGCATTGGAGGTTTTGAAAGAAATTTCACCAATACCGCATTTGAAAAACTTGAAAAGTTCTTAAAAGAATATCCTGCACAATTAAAAGAATTTGAAAACCTATTTAACCGCAATCGCATTTTTATGGATCGTACGATGGGATGCGGTGCAATAAGCGCAGAGCGGGCACTAAACTATGGATTTACGGGCCCCAACCTTCGTGCAACAGGAGTTGATTACGATGTGCGGGTACACACACCTTACAGCAGTTATGAAGATTTTGATTTCCAGGTTCCGGTTGGTACCACAGGTGATGTATATGACAGGTTTCTTGTAAGACAGGAAGAAATGTGGCAGAGTCTGAACATAATTAACCAGGCCTACAAAAAGGTGCAGGAGTTTAAAGGTGCAGAAGCAGAAGTATATCATGCTGATATACCAGAATATTACCTGCCCGATAAAAAAGATGTTTATACAAAAATGGAAGCACTCATTTATCATTTCAAAATAATCATGGGGGAAACAAACATGCCTGCGGGTGAGGTATATCATAGTGTAGAAGGTGGAAATGGCGAACTTGGCTTTTATTTGATTAGTGATGGTGGAAGAACACCCTACAGGTTACATTTCAGGCGGCCTTGTTTTATCTATTACCAGGCATTTCCAGAACTGGTGCAGGGGGAAATGCTGAGTGATGCTATTATTACAATGAGTAGCCTGAATATTATTGCGGGAGAAATGGATGCATAAAAAGTTATTTAACGGATGAGTAAAGTAAGAAAAATAGAATTAGTAGCAAGGAAAGTTTCATTTGCAGAAGCAGAAGAAGCGGACGATTTGTATTATGCAAATCTTACCCCAGAGGAGCGATTGAAAGAATGTTTTGATTTACGTAGGTTAAATTATTTCGGCGGCAAAGAGAATAATCTGCCAGGAATAGAGAAGGTAATTTTTAAGATCAATAGAAAGCTTCATGAAAAATAAAATGCCTGAATTTCAAAAAGATTTTGAAGATTTCATCAAGCTGAGTAATAAATATAATTTAGAATATCTGGTTATTGGTGGTTTTGCTGTAAGCATTCATGGCTATCCCAGAACAACAAAAGATTTAGATGTTTGTATAAATAAGACAGAAGAAAATGCCAAAATTTTAGTAGAAGTTTTAAATGATTTTGGATTTGGTTCTTTAAACTTTAAAATAGAAGATTTTTTGGAAAATGATATGATAACACAATTAGGGTATGCACCAATTCGAATCGATATCCTTAACGACTTAAATGGTATTGATTTTAATCTGGCGTTTAAAAATAAAAGAGTCGTTGAAATGAATGGGGTACCTACGAATTTTATAGGCTATAATGAATTACTGGTAAATAAAGAAAAAGCAGGAAGAGACGAGGATATGTTAGATATAAAAAAATTAAAATCAAGAAATAAAAATAAGCAGTGATTGAATTTTCATCCCAAAGACTTAACCAGGTAAAGGAATTAATAACCCATTACCCTGAAGGCAAACAAAAATCTGCCTTGCTGCCAGTGCTGCACATGGCACAACAGGAATTTGGCGGATGGCTTGATGTGCCGGTGATGGATTACGTGGCATCGTTGCTGAAACTTGATCCTATCGAAGTGTATGAAGTGGCAAGTTTTTACAGTATGTATAATTTAAAACCCGTAGGCAAATATTTATTTGAAGTCTGCCACACAGGTCCTTGCATGATAAATGGAAGTGACAATATCATTAATTACATAAAAGAAAAATTGAACATTTCTGTGGGTGAAACAACGGCAGATGGAATGTTCACTTTAAAAACAGTAGAATGCCTTGGTGCCTGTGGTTACGCACCTATGATGCAGTTTGGAAAAACCTACAGGGAACATTTAACTAAGGAAAAAGTAGATGCAATAGTTGAAGAGTGCAGGACCAAAGCAAATTAAATAAATGAAAAAAATATTTCTCTTCTTTCTGTTATTATTTTTTGGTTATGCGAATGCCTTTGCACAGGAACCAAAACAAGCAGAGATCATGATGAAAATGCAGATGTTAAAAACGGCTTTAATAGACAAAGACAGTATTAGTTTATCCAATTTATTGGCAGATGATGTCACTTATGGACATACCAACGGCCTAATACAGAATAAAGCAGAATTGATTCACGATATCAAATCAGGTATCCAGGATTATAAAGCGATTGATCCCGCAGGAATAGAAATAAGGATATATGAAAACACTGCTGTGGTAAATATGAAGTCAATGGTGAAAATGAATTACAATAAAAATCCATTGGACCTATCTATGTCCATAACCTTAGTCTGGATAAATAAAAATGGCGATTGGAAATTAGTGGCACGTCAAAGTGTGAAGAATAATTAATAGTATGTCAAAAAAACTTTTATTAGATAAAGCGCATGTTGAAGGCATCAGGACTTATGATGTGTACAGGCGTGAAGGTGGCTACAGTAGTGTGGAGAAAGCCTTGAAGATGACGCCTGCCGATATTGTGGAAGAAGTAAAGAAAAGCGGGTTAAGAGGAAGAGGCGGTGCAGGATTTCCTACAGGATTAAAATGGAGTTTCCTCGCAAAGCCTGAAGGCGTGGCCCGTTATCTTGTTTGCAATGCTGATGAAAGTGAACCTGGAACTTTTAAGGACCGTTACCTGATGGAATTCATTCCGCATTTGTTGATAGAAGGCATGATCGTTTCTGCATTTGCATTGGGCAGTAAGGTTAGTTACATATACATCCGGGGAGAATACGA
>JBDSYV010000293.1:0-10015 GCA_040110925.1 Ferruginibacter sp.
TTGAATATGATCGTTTGCTGGAAGATAGCGGCTTTATAAGAATACATAAGTCATTTCTTGTAAATCTTCTTCATGTAAAGGAATATCTCCGGGGAGAAGGAGGGTCTGTTATATTATCAAATGGAAAGGAACTGGAAGTGAGCCGGAGAAAAAAAGAAGACTTTTTAAATAAGATGAAAAACTTTTATAAGTACTGATGGATTTTATAGTTTATCGATTCATCACAGGTAATAACCAGCAAACTACCAATAGCCCTACATCGGTTTTTGTTATAATAAAAGAAAGAAAAAAGGTTTATAAAACCCAATTCATCCACCTTTTTTATAACCTAATGCAGTATTAATTTACATTTTTTTTTCAATCATTTACCTGCCATATCATTTTTTTGAAACAAATACTCCAATTAAAAAGGTTGCCAATCTTTTAAAGACCGGCAACCTTTTGTATAAGACCAGAAAAGATTTAAAGCTTAATCAACTTCATTTCTTCATGTTTTTCTCCCTGCATAATTTTTACATAATATATACCAGGTTTAAAATTCTTACCTATTTGAATTACAGATCCAACGCTTAGATTGTTTCTTTTTTCCAGCAAGCGCCCATGTTGGTCAGTGATCATCATTTCTATGGGCACTTTTACATCATTACTTCTTAGCTGTAATGTAAAATCATTGTCTGAAGGATTTGGAAAAGCTATCAACTCTAGTTTACTGGCAGCAATCTCTTTCTTTTCATTATACTCTCCAGGCATTTTTGTAATAGAATTATTAACCGGAGTGCCCTGAATAAATATAGCACTATTGTCCCCCACAGCTGTGGATGGATTATCAGCATCACTGGCGCCAAACTGGTTGTCATAAAAAACTTCGCCAGTATTGCGGTTATAAATTTTTAGACGAATTTTATCTATACCTGATCCATCAAGATCTCCGTCCATCACCGTCATGATAAATCCTATACCACTTTGTCCTCCAATAATTTTCCCGGTACCCCTGAATTGTGCCCGGGCACCTGAAACCGCCAGGTAATCAAAATTTAATGCATTGAATTCAAAGCTACCCAGTTTAAATTCAAATTGTGTTTCTCCTTTAGGTTTTGCAGCATTGGTATAATTTACGGCAAAACCAAAACTTGCTTTACCAGTTGCAGAAAGATTGCTTCTCAATGCACCTGCTACAGAAGGATACCATCCACCACCAAATGCATAGTTGCCAGTTGGATCATAAATTACTACAATGGCATCCATATCACCGTACATATTTGAATAAGAAGTAACACCGGCCTGGTCAGTAATATTCATCTGTAATTTGTAAACCCCTGCATTTTTGAATTTGTAACTACCGGATACTCTCCCATTTTGATTTACGGTTGGTTCAGTAACTATACCATTAGCAACTGCACTTCCATCCAGCAGCCATTTGGCGGTATGACTGTTCGGTAATTTATCATAGAAGGTGCCACTAAAAGGAACTGTGGAATTAATTACAAATGGTTTGCCCGAAAGCGGCCCTGTAATATTATGTGAAACCCTAACCGTTGTAGCAGATTGTGTTTTGTTTCCGGAGCCATCAGTACATTCTACAGTAATAGTATAAATTCTCCCTGTACCTGAAGCTGCTCTTTCTGCCCTGAGTTTAACGGAATAATCCCCGGTGATTTCCCAATCAGGAGAAGTGTCTCCGTCGCCTTGTCCGTTTATGGGTTCATTACTTTCTACGCTTATTATTTTGCAGGTTCCGGCGCAATTGTCACTACTTGCAATGGTTACTGTAATGTCCTGCATCTGATGATTAGGTGGCCATAAGGATGCTTTGCTTGGCGTAACGCTCGTAATAGATGGCGGCGTATTGTCAACGACCGTTACCACTGCCACGCAGGTGGCGGTGGCACCATAATTATCCGTTACCGTAAGCGTTACATTATTAGCGCCTACATCGCTGCACACGAAACTGCTTTTGCTTAGGCTAAATGTAATGGCTAAATTTTCAGGGTCTGAACTGCCGTTATTAATATCATCAGCAGTAATAGAACCTTGTCCGCTTGCATTTAGTATTACAGTTGCTGCTTTGCAAAGGGCAATAGGTGGAGCGTTTAAAGTAACCTCGTAACTTCCATATCCATCTTCGGGGTTGCTATTTGGTCCCCCGCCTGACATTGACCCGTATACATTACTAGGACTTAAAAAGCTACCACCACCACCACCAGCACTTATTACACCACCAGCGCCCCCGCCTGAATATCCGCCACCGCCACCACCTACTCCTACGCCACCACCACCACCACCATAACCGTATCCACCATTTCTCCATCTTAGTAATAAGGAAGAACAACCTTCACTACTACCACCATATCCACCGGTTTCATCATCGCTCACGCCTCTACCCCTACCTCCTTCTCCAATATCAAGTACACTTAAATCAGTAGATATGCAGGGCACACTTCCTCCACGGGAGTATGCCCCTCCACCCCCGCCTCCTAAAATATCATTGGAACCACCACCACCTCCCCCCGAACCACCAGTTCCATAGCCAAGTGAACCATGTCCATCACCACCACTTGGGCCTGCACGTCCGCTGCCGCCATTATCTTCTAACCCCGCACAAATATTTGCAATCATGCCCTGATATCCACCACCACCACCACCAGCAATAACAAGAGGGTACCAACCACTACCACTTCCGGGTGGGCTGTATATAACACCTGATCCCCCGCCGCCGCCGCCATATTCAGATCCTGTTCCAGGAACAATGCTTATATCATCAGAACCATTTACCCCCTTTTGTCCTACAATAAATCGTATGGTAGAACCGAGTGGAATCTGGCCAGGGCCTGATCCCACTGGAAATACACCGCTTACAAATGCACCACCGCCACCCGCTGCAGTACAACTATTGACTTCTTGAAATCCAACAAAAGGCACAAATACCCCGGAACGAATAGTGGCTTTACCGCCATCAGCTCCTGCAACAGCAACCTGGATTTTTATAATTAATGGGTTATTTGGAATAACAAAATCCTGGTAGGTACCATTATAACCAACATGATGTGAATGGCCATCATCCACAATCTGGGCCGACATATTGTGAGATGAAATAGTAAAAAAGAATAACAGGAAAAATAACTTTCGGGTAAAAAATCTGAAGGTTTTTTTAACTGAAGGTTTTTTTGAATAAAAATTTTGCGGAAGAAAGTGTAATTCCTTTTTCATGATTTTAATTTTTGTAATGAGGGAAATTTTATTTTATAATTAATATCAAAGGATATGATCCAAGAAAAATTTTTCTTTAAATTGAAATATTCAAGAAATTTTTCTTTAGTTTTTTCAAGAAATTTTACAGAGAGAAGTAGATATTAATGATAAGATTTTCTTACAGGCAGAATGGTAGGATAAAGGTATATTTTTAAAAAAAATAAAAGAGCCGATTTGCGTAAACGGTGTGGAGCTTTTATTGTACGGCTAAGGAGATTTTGAATTACTAATTGCAATAAAGTATATGGTGAATGCTTCTGAAGATCCAGTTACGAATCTCCTGAGCAGAAGTATTTAATCTACCGTAGTTTATAGAGCGGTTATAATTAAAATCGTTTTTTAAAAGAAATCGTGTGGTTAAGTAATTTTATAATCCATCACAGCAATGCATCAATTTTCTTTGCCAGTTTTTTATCTTTATCCGTAACCACATCACCTGCATCGTGAGTGCTGAGCCATATTTCAACAGTGTTGTACACATTTGTCCATAAAGGGTGATGATTCATTTTCTCTGCAGCTAATGCTACACGAGTCATGAATGCAAACGCTTCTGAAAAATCAGCAAATTCAAATTTACGATGCAACGTATTGTTTTTTTCTGTCCACATAAATAATGGTTTATAAGTTTGAGTTTTTTAATTAGCAGTTAGCAGTTAGCAATAGGCAATAGGCAAATGGCAAACTTAATTTAGTCTCTTAGTGAGTTGGGCTTCTTAATGACCAATGACTTATTGACAAATAACCATCACAAAATTAAGTGCTGTTTGTTTCTAATTTTTTCATGTGTCATTTCGCTGACCAGTTGTACTGATGGCAGAAGCTTTATGGAATGCTGTAAAGCTTTCATGGCTTCCTCACTTACTTCCTCGCCCTTGGTGATCCATAAAAAATCCAGGTGCTTAAATTCAGGCAAAAGAAATTCACCATCGTGCTGGTTATTGTATAAAAAATGCTCAGCATTACTACCCGGTACACGATAATAATAAATTGCAAAGAAATAATTGCGTTCTTTTTTTCGCAATTGTATTTCCATATTATTATTTAGCCGGAAATTAAACCCCAGCCGTTGATTTATGTTCCAGGAAAATACATAATCTTTCACGGGTGCTACAATGCCCAGTAATCTTGCATCTTCAAAAAACTCTGCAGCCAAGCTTTCATTGTCTATGCGCAGTTTCATAATTCCTTTTATTAAAAAACGATGTCAAAAAATAAATCTTCCTTTCCACGTTTTAATTTCACTCTTGCAGCATCACCTTTATTGAATTTTGAAAGGGCGACCATATATGTTTGTACATCAGAAAACTTATAGTCACCCAACTGGTAAATAACGTCACCATTTTTAATACCAGCTTTTTGTGCAGCCCTTCCTTCACTTACACCATCTACCAGTACACCATTTCCACTATAGGTATAATCGGGCATAATACCCATGCTAACTTTAAAACCGGTTCTTGCGGTTGGGGCAGCTTCACGTGTTTTGGTAAAAGCAATCCTATCCATAGATGAAGTGCTGCTTAAAATATTTTTGATATAATTTATAACCTGCACAGCGCCGTTGTAGTTTATCTTATCGGCATCATCAGTTGGTTTATGATAATCACTATGTGTGCCGGTAAAGAAAAACAGTACCGGAATGTCTTTGCGATAAAAAGAAGTATGATCGCTTGGGCCGGTGCCGCTGCTGTCTAATTTTATTTTAAAAAACTTATCATTTGATTTTATCAGTGAAGCCCATTGAGGTGATGTACCATATCCACCGATATTAATGCCGTGGGTACTGTCATTTAATCTTCCAATCATATCCATATTTATCATATAGTTTATGTCGGAAATATTACTATGTTCTGTAAAATATTTAGAACCATATAATCCCAGTTCTTCTCCGGAAAAAGCGACGAGCAAATAATTATATTTTTTAAGTTTTGATTTCTTTAGCCAGCTACCAAGTTCTATCAAGGCAGCTGTACCACTGGCGTTATCATCAGCGCCATTATGAATCATGGGGCTTACACCGGTATATAATGAGTTGTGATCTTCTCCATAACCAAGATGATCATAGTGTGCTCCCAGGATAATAGTTGATGATGCATTATTATTTATATAGCCCACAACATTATGTCCTGTTCGTTTCTTTTCTGCAATGGCAACAGTTAAATTTAAATTGTAAAAAGTGGAAGGGTCATTAAAAAAGGTTTTCATAGTGCCTTGCTGAATATAAATAACAGGAATTACCACCGTGTTAGATTTATCCTTTGGATCAAAAGCAAGATTGTCCTTTATTGATGAAGAATTATATACTAACAAAGCATAGGCATTTTTTTTTGCAGATTTTCCGGCTTCATCAATGATGGCTTGCTTTAGATCAAAGTGTGGGTTATTGGTATTGGCTTCCAGTAGTTCTTTAATATCAAAAAACCATGCAGCATTGCTTTCATTCAGTGATCTTGATGCAGAGGATTGCAAAGATGTATTGGGTGAAAAAGTAAATGGAAAATAATCCTTATTCAATTCGAGGACCTGGTTGTTTGATGAAAATATATTTGAGGTCAAAATCTCTTTTCCTTCTGCCACTTCAAATTGTTGTATAAAGTCATTGTTGCTATATGGCGCCAGGCCTGCATTCTTAAACTGCATCGTAATATATTCATATGCAAGTTTTTCGCCGTTTGTTCCTGTACGCCTTCCTTCCAGTTTATCATCTGCCAGGAAACCAACTGATGCTTTATAACTTTCAAGCATTTTTTTATCCGCCTTAGACAATTTCTGCGCATTGACCAAATGGCCCGTATAAAAGCAAAGCAGGAGTAGAATACTTTTCATAGAAAACATAATTTTAAATCAAAGGTAAATGAAGGAATAAATAATTTAAGATGTTAAATGCGATTCTATTACTTCAACTTTCTTAAATCGTAAGCAGAAACGCCCCTCATACCAGTATTTTTGCATCCCTTATCAGCATATAACATTTGCGCAATAAAATAAATATAGCTTTAGTAGGTAACCCCAATAGCGGGAAAACCTCATTATTCAACTCTCTTACCGGGTTGAACCAGAAGGTGGGCAATTTCCCCGGCGTTACTGTTGATAAGAAAACCGGGACCTCACTTATAACTGAAAACTTTTACGCCAATATTATTGATTTGCCTGGAACGTATAGCCTGTATCCAAGAAGGGCAGATGAATGGGTGTCTTATAAAGTATTGTTGCAGCAGGACAAAGATGTGCAGGCAGATATGATTGTTGTGGTGGCAGATGCCAGCAACCTGAAAAGAAACTTACTTTTTTGTACACAGATAATTGATTTAAAATTACCCGTTGTTATCTGCCTCACCATGATGGACCTTGCCCGTAAAAACGGCACACAGGTGGATATTCCCGGCCTTGAAAGAGAACTGGGTGTGCCGGTAGTGGCCATCAATCCTAGAAAAAACAAAGGCATTACCGCACTGAAAAAAGCCATTGAAATAAGTGTTGAGAATAGCAATTATGTTCCTGCCAGGGATTTTATAAGTTCAGAACAACTTGCACCCGGGGCAATAGAAGGGATAAAAAATCTTTTTCCCGGTGTGAGTGATTATGCCTGCCTTCACATCTTAATCAATCACGAGCAGTTTAATTATGAGGCAGCGCTGCAGGAAAAAATTGAAAATGCGGAACAGGAAAATAAGTTCAATCCTACAAAAACGCAGGCTGAAGAAATTCTACAGCGCTACCAACGCATAAAACATATTATGCAACAAACAGTGGTAGAAGATGATCCCCTGAAAAAATCGCTGCTTACCGAAAAACTTGATGATATTCTTATGCACCGGTTTTGGGGCTATCTAATTTTGATTTCTGTTTTGTTTTTATTGTTCCAGAGTATTTTCTGGGTGGCGCAGTATCCAATGGATGCCATTGAGTGGGGTTTTGGAAAACTGGCCGGTTTGTCTTCCGATATTTTGCCTGCAGGCTGGTTCAGTGATTTGTTTATCAATGGCATACTTGCAGGGCTAAGTGGCATCTTCATTTTTGTACCACAGATAATGATTCTTTTTGGCCTGGTTACTTTGCTGGAAGACACCGGCTACATGGCCCGTATCAGTTTTCTTACGGATAAACTGATGCGTAAGGTAGGCCTCAATGGCAAAAGCGTAATGCCCATGATCAGTGGATTTGCCTGTGCAGTTCCTGCCATCATGAGTGCCCGAAATATTGAAAATAAAAAGGAGCGTCTGCTTACTATCATGATTACACCACTCATGAGTTGTAGCGCAAGGTTGCCGGTGTACACTATCTTAATTGCTTTGGTGATTCCACAAAAACTTTATTTTGGTTTTCTCAGTATCCAGGGCCTTGTAATGATGGGGCTTTACCTGTTAGGTACAGTAATGGCGCTTATTGTAGCCTGGGTAATGAAATGGTTTATTCATTCAACGGAACGCAGTTTTTTTATCCTGGAGCTACCGGTTTACCGCAACCCCCGCTGGAAGAATGTATTTTACACCATGATAGAAAAGGCTAAAATATTTGTATTTGATGCCGGTAAGGTTATCATGGTGATCAGTTTATTGTTATGGGCATTAAGTACATACGGCCCTAAAAAAGATATGCAGGCGGTAACGGCAAAATATGATTCCCTGGTTTCTGCTGATACTACAAAGTCAAAAGAATTAAATAAGCAAAGAAGAACAGAATTGCTGCAACATTCTTTTGCCGGGCAGTTGGGTAAAGCCATTGAGCCTGCTATCCGGCCCCTTGGCTTTGACTGGAAAATAGGTATAGCATTGATAACATCCTTTGCTGCAAGAGAAGTCTTTGTAGGCACCATGGCTACACTGTACAGTGTGGGTGATGATGCAGATCAAAACAATGCCACCTTAAGACAGAAAATGGCTGCTGCAATAAGGCCCGATGGCAGCAAAGTTTACACACTCGCTGCAGGTCTTTCCTTATTAATATTTTATGTGCTTGCCATGCAGTGTATGAGCACTCTTGCAGTTGTAAAAAGAGAAACCAAAAGCTGGAAATGGCCCGTCATCCAATTGGTTTATATGACCGGGCTGGCCTATTTAATGAGTTTCATTATTTACAGGATGTTTGTTTAACCACACCACCCTTCCTCCTCTTCTAAGGGAGAGGAGACGGTACATTATGCATTTACCAGGCACCTTAACTTCTCTATCAGTATTAATACACTATTAGAGTTTTTACATTGATTATTTTAAACTTTGAATCAATTGCTACAAAAGTAAGATGTCGCAATTATCAATAAATTTCCTTCATTCCCCTACCTGCAGGGACCGGGGGAGGCCTTTACCAATCCACACTAAACCTAATATTATTCAATACCTGCGGGTAAATTTTCCTATACAATTCATTCAGCACATCTTCTTTACGAGGCTGATTGTAACCATTGCTATTTATCAATTGCCAGTCGTAAGAATTCAGAGCCCGGCTGTCGCCACTGTAGGTGGCGTTTTCCTCTTCCCAACGATAGCTTTCTCTAAAACTGCGGTAGCTGATATTCTTATTGCTTTCAAGCTCTTTAATGCGAACCTCCATATCTGCATTGGCATCAAAACTTTGGCGGGTAACGTATAAGGTAGCTGTTACAGTACGGTATTGGGGCCTGCCTGCTGTATCTGTTCCTACCTGTATTCGGGCACTTCGATTTTGATTGTAACGATAACTTCCGGCTGGTGGAATATTCATGTTCCGGAGCGTTAAGTCAATGACCCAATCTGGTTTTACATTGTCCCTTCTTGCCTCCCACTCAGTATAAAATCTTGCAGCATACCTGTTACTGCTGTTTGAATTATCCAGATCCCTTATTAATGTTTGCTGAAAATATTCATTGCTGTAGTTGTAGCCATAGTTGCCCCAGCTACTGTTGAAGAAAAAAGAATTATCCTGTACAGGATTTATTACAACGTTTACAATGGCTTTTTCGTAAGCTTCATTTGTTTTAGCCTGGGCGTCTTTAAATCCGGGTATAAATTTATCTGCTTTTTTAAATTGGGTATAGGCTTTTTTAGCATTGTCTCTGCCTGTTTTTGCCAGGTATGTAAGGCCAGAAGAATAGTATTCTTCAGCTGCCCCTTGCTTGGCTTCCAACAATTGGGTACCATAATTTTCAGGGCTCACCAGTTTGAATGCTGCAGTGGAATTAATAATGGCATCATGTGCGGTTTGCAAGGCATTAAATTCTGCTACAATTTTATCCCAGCGGCTTATGTCGCGGCTGTTATTATATGATTTTATTTTGGCCAGGTGAGCCAGCTTAATATTATTATACAGGATGGGTAATGCAGCTGTTGCATTTTCATCTGAAGCTGATTTATTGAGTTTTTTTACTGCATCAACCAGGGCTTTGTCTTCATCGCTGCGTTCAAGATAATTCTTACTGCTGCTACAGGCAGTCAACACTATTATGAGTGTAATTAAATATAAAATTCTTTTCATGACACATAGTTTTATTACTTCTATACGATCAAACTAAATACCACGTTACACATTTTATGTTAAGGCCACAATAGCTTAAGTTTATCTTAACAGGAATACTCAATTTTCTGATTTTTTATAAAATTTATGGCAAATTGTACTATATAAAATTGCCATTTAGTCATTATTTTTTGCCGTTTGTCACTTACTGCTAAAATAATATTTATACATTTTCAGAAACATAGTATTGATTATCAAATAGTTATTATAAATGCCAAACTAATATACTACCAGCTACCTTAAAATAAATGGTATTATGTGTTGCATAGTACTAAAATGT
>JBDSYV010000294.1:0-6737 GCA_040110925.1 Ferruginibacter sp.
TTTTTTGCCTCCATCAGGCAAATGGCCAATGCATCGCCCATCACCATTTGTGCAGTAGTACTTGTTGTTGGGGCCAGGTTATTGGGACATGCTTCCTGGGCAACTGTTGTGTTTATCACAATATCGCTATGCTGCGCAAGATAAGATTGCATATTGCCCACAATACCAATAAGTAGATTGCCAAAATTTTTTACCAGGGGGGCCAGTACTTTTATTTCTGGGCTATCACCACTCTTACTGATCACCATTACAATATCTTCCTTCTGTATCATTCCCAGGTCTCCATGGATTGCATCTGCTGCATGCATAAATAAGGCTGGTGTTCCTGTGCTATTCATTGTAGCTACGATCTTTTGTGCTATGATGGCACTTTTGCCAATACCACTTACAACAAGTCTTCCTTTACAGGACATGATTTGAGATACTGCTTTTTCAAAATCATCATTAATAAATGCCGTAAGCGCTGCTACCGAAGCGGATTGTAACTCAATACTTCGCAGGGCTGATGATATGATTGAATAAGGTTTCACGTGTTTTTATTGTTTGATTTTAGGCACATGGAATTCGCCCTTAATCATCTCGGTTGGAATTCAGCTTTTTATTATGGCTCATTTCATGTGTTTCTAAGACGGGCGCAAACCTACTTTAAATACCGCATAATGCAAAACCGCTTTACCACTGAAATAATATTAAACAAAAATTATATTGCATACCCATTAAAATGCTTATCTTAATAAGCTGGTAAAGGTTCGTTAAAATAGCCTGGCAGAAAATATCAAAGGCCTTTTTCCGTTTCTTTTAACCATAGGTTTAGGTTAACTTCGCTCCCCTTTATGAAAAAAATGTATTAACAAAAAATTTCATAAATTTTTTTATGTTTTAGTGTAATTAATTATGTCTACATCCAAATCAACTGCCACAGTAAAAAAACCAGCAGTAAAAAAAACCACCGCAAAAAAAACCGATTTAATTTCCAGCAATTCTTTAGCAACGCACCTCCAGGAGCATTTTGGGTTTGATAAATTCAAATACCCCCAGGAACAGATTATTCAGGCTTTATTGTCTGGTAAGGATACGTTTGTAATAATGCCTACAGGAGGTGGAAAAAGCCTTTGTTACCAATTACCTGCTTTAATGAAGCCGGGTGTAGCAATAATAGTTTCTCCCTTGATAGCCCTAATGAAAAACCAGGTGGACCTTGTTAGAAGTTATAGCAGCAAAGACGACGTTGCCCATTTTCTAAACAGCACCCTTAATAAAGGACAACAAAAGCAGGTAAAAGATGACCTTGCAGATGGTAAAACCAAATTACTATATGTAGCACCCGAAACGCTTACCAAGGAAGACAATATTTCATTTTTTAAAAGCCTCGATATTTCATTTTTTGCAGTAGATGAAGCACACTGTATATCAGAATGGGGCCATGATTTTCGCCCGGAATACCGCCGGTTGAAGGAAATGATGGACATGATAAACCCTTCTGTCCCCATCATTGCCCTTACCGCCACTGCAACGCCAAAAGTACAGAGCGATATTTTAAAAAACCTGGGATTAAGAAACCCCGAAATTTTTATTTCTTCATTTAACAGGCCAAACTTGAGCTACGAAGTTTTACCAAAAATAAATAAAGAACAAACGGATAAAAGTATTGTACGCTTTATACAATTACACAAAAATAAAAGCGGCATTATTTACACCCTAAACAGGAAAACAACGGAAGAACTTGCTGCTATGCTCATGGCTAATGGCATTAAAGCTGTTGCTTATCATGCAGGACTGGATAGCAAACTAAGAGCAACCCGGCAGGACCAGTTTTTAAATGAGGATGTTCATGTAATTGTTGCCACCATTGCTTTTGGAATGGGCATTGACAAACCCGATGTTCGATTTGTCATTCATTATAATATACCAAAGTCAATAGAAAATTATTACCAGGAAACCGGCCGTGGCGGAAGAGATGGTATGGAAGGAAAATGTATTTTATATTATTCTCATAAGGATGTTGCCAAACTGGAGCATCTAATGCGTGACAAACCACTTAGTGAAAGAGAAGTGGGTGCACAATTAATTAATGAAACGGTGTCTTACGCCGAAAGCAGCGTTTGCAGAAGGAAGACTTTATTATATTATTTTGGAGAGGAGTTTGACGACAGCAAAAGTTGCGGCCATTGCGACAACTGTCTTCATCCGAAGGAAAAAATTGAAGCCAAAGGGGAAGCAGTGATTGCATTACAGACAGTGAAGGAACTTGGTGAGCAATTCGCCATAGAATATGTAATACTCGTGATTACGGGAAAGGCCACGCCACAGGTACAGATGTACAGGCACGATGCCTTGCCATCATTCGCCTCTGGCAACGATAAGGAAGTTCATTACTGGAGCAGCCTCATTAGGCAACTTTTATTACAAGGCATACTGGAAAAAGATATTGTAGAATATGGTGTTTTAAAAATTACCAAAGCAGGCCATGCATTTTTGAAAAAACCCACTTCATTTAAAATAGCCTTAAACAATCTTTTTGAAGATGCAAATGCAGATGATGAAGAAAGTGAAGCAGCTGCTGCCGAAAGTGTTGCTGATGAAAAATTACTGGAGCAATTAAAGCAGGTACGCAAAAAAGTAGCTACTCAAAAGAATCTGCCCCCCTTTGTTATATTTCTCGAAAGCTCGCTGGAAGATATGGCAACAATGTTTCCTACAAGTATGATCGAGCTTGAAAAAATCAGCGGTGTAAGCAAAGGAAAAGCTATACGCTACGGGAAACCTTTCCTGGATATTATTACAAGCTATGTGGAAGAAAATGACATCATCCGTCCTGATGATTTTGTGATGAAAAGTGTTGTGAACCGCAATAACAATAAAATTTTCATCATTCAGAATGTAGATAAAAAAATTCCGCTGGAAACAATTGCAAAAACCAAGGATCTTAAAATAGATGAGCTGTTGGAAGAAATGGAAACAATTGTAGCCAGTGGTACTAAATTAAACCTGAACTATGCCATTAATGATATGGTAGATGAATATGAGCAAGAAGAAATCATTGATTATTTTAAAAGTTGCGAAACGTCCTCTTTGCAGGTAGCACAGGAAGAATTGGCCGACAGTAATTTTAACTGGGAACAGTTAAAACTCATGCGCATAAAATTTTTGTGTGAATATGGCAACTAATTTATAGCCTGGTTGTTGTTTACATTTAATACCCTTCCCCAAAGAAGGGTATTTCATCTCTATTATATCATCAACTCAAAAATGCTTTATGCAAGTAAATGCTTATGCCGCCAGGGAAGTTAATGCACCATTAGGACCATTCAATATTGAAAGGCGGGAACCAGGCCCACACGATGTACAAATTGAAATCCTATATGCTGGTGTATGTCATTCAGATATTCACCAGGCCAGGAACGAATGGGGCAACTCCATTTTTCCTATGGTGCCCGGGCATGAGATCGTTGGAAAAGTAACCGCTATCGGCAGCCATGTAAAAGATTTTAAAGTTGGGGATCTTGCAGGCGTTGGTTGTTTGGTAGATTCATGCCGTGAATGCCAGTATTGTAAAGAAGGTGATGAACAATTTTGTGAGAATGGAAGTGTGGGAACCTATAATTCACTGGATAAATCAGGGCAACCAACTTATGGAGGTTATTCAACTCAAATAGTTGTTGATGAAAAATTTACACTTCATATTCCTGGAAATCTTGATTTAAAAGGCGTGGCTCCTTTGCTATGTGCAGGTATCACAACTTACTCTCCGCTTCGGCACTGGAACGTAAGCAAAGGCCAGCAAGTAGCCATTGTGGGACTTGGAGGGCTGGGACATATGGGTGTAAAATTAGCAGCGGCCATGGGTGCAGAAGTCACAGTGATCAGCACTTCAGATAATAAAGAACCTGATGCAAAAAGACTGGGCGCAACTCATTTTGTCAACAGCAGGAATGAAGAAGCCATGAAAGCGGTGGCTAAAAAATTTGATTTTGTTCTTAATACGATATCAGCACAAAATCCTTATGATAAATATATGCGCCTGGTAAAAACTAATGGCGCCATGGTATTGGTTGGGGCACCACCAGATCCCTCGCAGATCAATGGTTTCAGCCTTATTATGGGGAGAAAGACACTTGCCGGTTCAACCATTGGCGGAATTAAAGAAACCCAGGAAATGCTGGATTTTTGTTCAGAACATAATATTGTTAGTGATATTGAAATGATTACTATGGATAAGATAAATGAGGCATATGAAAGGGTAATTAAATCAGATGTAAAATATCGTTTCGTTATAGACATTGCCAGTTTGAAAAATAGTTAGTTGCTTAAATTTTTGAAGGTTATTCTTTTTGTATAGCAAATCATATAGAATTTCCCCTTATTTTTGCAGCCCGCTTTATTAAAAAGCAAGGATGGTGCGGTAGCTTAGCCGTAGTTTTTCATAACGACAAAGAAGTTATAGAAAAACAAGGACCCGCTGAGGAACGAAAGCGGGATTGGAGTAAGAGAAAAGAATTTATATCAGGTGCGGTAGCTCAGTTGGTAGAGCAATGGACTGAAAATCCATGTGTCGGCGGTTCAATCCCGCCCCACACCACAGCTTTAAAAAACCTCGGCAGCAATGTTGGGGCTTTTTATTTTACATTTACCACCACCAAATATTCCTCGTGCAGCTTAGCATCATCATCATAAACTATAATGTAAAATTCTTCCTGGAGCAATGCCTGCATGCTGCCGTTAAGGCATGTGAAGGAATGGATGCAGAAGTATTTGTTGTTGATAATAACTCTTCGGATGGCAGCAGGGCATATCTTGAACCAAAGTTTCCCTTAATACATTTTACCTGGAATAAAGAAAATATTGGTTTTGGAAAAGCAAATAACCAGGCGCTTGCCATGGCTAATGGTGAATATATTTTGTTCCTGAACCCGGATACAATAGTAGCAGGAAACAGTTTTACCAGGTGCATAAATTATTTTGAAAAAAATAAACAAGCTGCTGCTCTGGGGGTTCACATGATAGATGGTTCAGGGTATTTTTTAAAAGAAAGCAAGCGCACATTCCCATCGCCACTTGCTTCGCTTACAAAGGTTTCAGGGTTAGCTTCCCTGTTTCCAAAATCTGCATTTTTTGCAGGGTATTATGCCACCAATATTCCTGAAAATGACAATGGAAAAGTAGATGTTCTTGCAGGTGCATTTATGATGGTGAAGAAAAAAGTATTGGATATAACTGCTGGCTTCGATGACCGTTTTTTTATGTATGGAGAAGATATTGACCTAAGCTATCGCATTCAACAGGCAGGTTTTGAAAGTCATTATTTTTCAGGTACCAGTATCATTCATTTTAAAGGAGAAAGCACCCAGCAAAATAAAGTTACTTATACCCGTGATTTCTATAATGCTATGAAGCTGTTTATACACAAGCATTACCGGCAACAGAAACCTCTTTATTTTTTCATGAATACAGCTATAAACTTCGCAAAATTTATTGCTCGTTTAAAAAAGAAACCTCAAATAAAGACTTTTCCTCAGCAGCCAAAACGTTCAGCATTAATAGCAAGCCAGGAAGCATTTGATAAAGCACTCCGGTTAATAAAATATGCAGAGCCCCCTATATTGGTTTGTGGTAGAATAAAAACTGGCACTGAAGATAAAGGCACTTCACTTGGCGATATTGCCAGTTTTAAAACTATTGTTGAAAAGAATAAAATCAGCACAGTAATTTTTTGTGAAAAAGATATCAGCTATTTGCAAATGATTGAGTTGATGAAAAAAAATCCTGGCTACAACTATTTATTTCATGCAAATGATAGCAGTAGTATAGCAGGAAGCAGAGATAGCCACTCCACCGGCGATGTCATTGTTGTAAATTCAATACTTTAATTTGGCTCAGCAACCGTTCAATATTTTCTTTTAGGGGAAAATGATTATTAATTGAATTTATGGGTGGCTGCACAGCAAGTTTTATTGCCTGGCTAAGGTTAAAATTTTCCTGCGCACAACTGTAAAACCATTTTTTTTCTGAAAGATATTCCGCCAGGTATTCTTGTTCCTTTTGCCCAGGCGTTGGAATTAATATCGCTTTCTTTTCCAGCACCAGTAAATCCATGATGGTAGAATAACCTGCCCTGGAAATTACATTTTCAGATTCCTGAATAACCTGGTTTAAATCATTTGCAGGAAGATGTGATAAGATCTGAACAGAGCCTGAGGGTGATTCTATATTTATTTCTTCACCGGGCAGGCCTCTTACAACTAATATTTGCAGTGTTGTATTTTTAACTTGTTGCAGCAGCATAGCTTCTAAAATACTCCGCTGCGGCTCAGGGCCCGAAAGCAAAATCAATAGATCGTATTTTTTTTGTACCGCTGTTTTCGAAAACCTGGAAAGCATTCCGATATAGGTTACCTGGATGTTTGGCAATTTAATTGGATGAGAAAGAACGCCTGCAACCCCAGCATCTTTTTCAATATCCGGAACCCAGCACTCAACAAATTTTTCAATGAAAGCATAATTTATTTTTTGAACCAACCGGTTCAATAATTTATTTCCTGTGAGTATTTGCAATTGATGTGTAATAAAAATACAGGGTACTTTGTCATTGTAAAGGCCATATCGGTTATCAGAAATAACCAGGTCAATTTTATACTCAGCAATAATTTTCCTAAGCCATTTATGTTCGTTACGTACTGCGCTGTATAACTTTGGCAATTGAATCAAAATATTCCAGGAAAAAAATTCTCGGCTTTTAT
>JBDSYV010000295.1:0-3666 GCA_040110925.1 Ferruginibacter sp.
GAGTTACTCATTTCTGAATTTGACCTGGACATGATTGATGAGGTAAGAAGCACATGGCAATTCTTCCGTGACAGGCGACCGGAGACTTATGGTAAAATTGTAGAGCTGTAAAGCCCCTGTGCCCCGAAGGGGAACTTTTGATTGAAGATTTTTAATTAAACACACAACTTCAAAAAAAATGTTTTCAAAATATTTATTTAAATTATGGCTATCTTAAATAATAGGTTAACGGATTCGACATACGCAGAAAATTTCAGCGACATTCACCCGCCGTTTGAAAATAAAGCAGCAGCTTTAGTTGAGGCAAATCGTTGCCTTTTTTGTTATGATGCGCCTTGCACAAAAAGTTGTCCTACGGGCATCAATGTGCCCAAATTTATTAAACAAATTACAACTGATAATGTACGTGGTAGCGCACATACTATTTTTATATCCAACATTATGGGTGGTGGTTGCAGCAGGGTTTGCCCGGTTGAAAAATTATGCGAAGGAAGTTGTGTGTTTAATTTGCTGGAAGAACCTCCAATCCCTATAGCAAAATTGCAACGATATAGTACTGACATTGCTTTGGAAAAGAACTGGCAATTATTTACCCGTAAAGAAAAAAGTGGAAAGAAAGTAGCCATCATTGGCGCCGGACCTGCAGGGCTTTCTTGCGCACATGTACTCTCCCGTGAAGGTGTGGAGGTTAGCATTTTTGAAAAAGAAAAAAAAGGTGGAGGGCTGATGACCTATGGTATTGCCGCTTATAAAGTTACACCAAAGTTTTGCGAAGATGAAGTGGATTATATCACTTCAATTGGTGGTATAGATATTAATTACGAGAATGAATTGGGAAAGAATGTTCAGTTAGAAGAATTGCAGAAAAATTACGATGCTGTTTACCTTGGGTTCGGTGTAGGTCTTGCCCGGCAGCTTGATATTCCAGGTGAAAATCTTGATGGGGTAGTAGATGCCATCAGTTTTATTTATGATATCCGGAGCGAAGGTTATGACAAAGTAAAAGTTGGCGATAAGGTGGCAGTCATTGGAATGGGTATGACGGCTATTGATGCTGCCACACAAGCAAAAAGACTAGGGGCAAAGGAAGTAACTATGCTTTACCGCCGTACACAGGATGAAATGCCTTGCACACAAAAGGAACTGGATATAGCAATGCTGGATGGGTGCAAAATAGTTTGGCTTGCAGCGCCTAAAGAAGTGCTGGGTATTGATGGTAAAGTAGTGGCACTGAAAGCGGAAGTAATGAAACTAGGTGAACCCGATGCAAGTGGTCGCCGTTCTCCTGTATCAACTGGTGAAGAATTTATTATTGATGTAGATATGGTTATAAAAGCAGCAGGGCAAATGCCATTTGAACAAATGATAATGGATAATGGCATAATGAATAATAAAGGAAAGGTGGATATTGAAAATGAAGCCACAAATATTCCTGGGGTATTTGCAGGCGGCGATTGTGTGAATGGTGGTAAAGAAGTGGTAGATGCTGTGCAGGCAGGGAAAGATGGGGCGGCAGCCATTTTAAAATTCTTTGCTCATACATAAACTATTCTTTTTCTCTCAAATGAATTCTTTCTTTGACAAAATTCTTCTTTTAATAATTATTAAAATTTCAATTTAACGGCTACATTTGATGCATTAAAAAATTGTATATGAAAAAAATCATTCTCGCAGTATTGTCAGTGACCTGTATAATCGGTTTGAGTAATTGCAATAGTGGCGCTTCCGGGGATCCTAAAATTGTATTGAGCCAGTTCATAGAAGCCTTAGGAAAGAAAGATATTACTACCGCACGTAAGCTGGCCACTGAAGAAAGTAAATCAATGCTTGACCTTTTGGAGATGGGTATGAAGGCCGGAGAATCAAAGGACCTTGAGAAATATGACAAGAACAAAATGGTATTTGGCGATGCAATTATTGACGGTGATAAAGCCACAGTGCCTGTAAAGGAAACCACAACTGGCGAAACCGTGAACTATAGCCTCAAGAAAGAGAAAGGTGGCTGGAAGGTGGCCTTTGATAAAGGTAGCCTTATGAACATTGGTATGGAAAAGATGAAAGAAAAAGGCATGAATCCTGCGGATAGTATGGGAAAAGTAATGGATGAATTGAAAAACATGGACATGGATTCTCTGAAAAGAGGTATGCAGGAAGGCATGAAAGCACTGGATACTTTAAATAAAAAGATGAAAGAAAAACAATAATAAAATTCAAAATATAATTAAGCGCTCTTCGGGGTGCTTTTTTTATGTCATTAAAAAGATGTTTACTTTTACCAGGAAATTTTTTAGCATGAAGACATTGCTTACTGTATTATGCCTGGTATTTTTTTTAGCCTGTAACCAAAATTCTACAGGGCGACCGGAAACTGCTTTGGACACAGGTCGCGAATTTATACGAGCCAGCCTGGATGGTGATTTTATTAAGGCGGAATCGCTGATATTAAAGGATACAGAAAATGTACAGTTGTTTGAATCTTACAAATTATTTTATAACAAATTGCCTGCTGAAAAAAAAATAAATTACCAGAAGGCTTCTTATGAGATAAATAAATACCAGGATCTAAATGATTCTACCACTTTAATTAATTACAGCAACAGCTATATGAAAAAGCCGATGGATATTAAAGTGACAAGGCAAAATAACACCTGGGAAATAGATTTTAAATATACTTATTCAGAAAATTTGCCGGTAGAATAATGGTAAAAAATTTATTGATAGTATTTGCAGGCGGTGGTTTGGGTGCTATGTTCAGGCTCTTGGGCTATGTTATTATTCCCAGTCAAAGTTTTCCTTTTGCAACTTTGTTTGTGAATATAATTGGTAGTTTATTCATCGGGATTATTTTTGGCATTAGCCTAAGGCATGAATATTTTTCAGAAGAGATGAAGCTATTTCTTGCTACAGGTATTTGCGGAGGGTTTACCACTTTCTCTGCATTTAGTGTAGAAAACCTGGGCATGTTACAGCACGGAAAAATGGCGATGGCTTTCCTGTACGTTACTGCCAGTGTATTATTGGCTTTAGCTGCCACATGGATAGGGTTCAGGCTTGGAAACGGATAAGAAGCAAGAATAAGGTAGCAAGAAGCAAGTAGCTGAAATAAGATTAAAAAGCAATTGCCATACACAACCATTTAATAATGCCAAACAAGTAAATCCCATACCAAACAAATTTTATGTACGTTTTACATCCCTGGCATGGAGCGGAATACGGAGCCGAAGCCCCGCAATTAGTAAATGCATTAATAGAAATTCCCCAAGGCAGCCGTTGTAAATATGAGATAGATAAAAAAACAGGGCTGCTTAAACTTGACCGTGTTATTTACTCATCATTTCACTACCCGGTTAATTATGGTTTTATTCCCCGAACACTTGGGGAAGACAATGACCCACTTGATATACTGGTGATGTGTAGTGAAGCTATTCAGCCACTTTGCCTGGTACAGGCAAGAGTAATTGGGAATATGCAAATGATAGACAATGGCGAAAAGGATGATAAGATTATTGCTGTTGCCGTAAAGGATCCATCAGTAAATCATTTTGAAGATATTGACGCATTACCCCCGCATTTTTTTGCAGTGCTCAGGAATTATTTTGAACAGTATAAGGTACTTGAAAATAAAAAAGTGGAAATCGATGAGTTCCAGGATAAACAAACAGCTTA
>JBDSYV010000296.1:0-9177 GCA_040110925.1 Ferruginibacter sp.
CCTGTACCGCCATTAGGTAAAAAGACAAATGAAAATGAATTATAGATATATTGATTTGAACCAGTTGGAACCATTGCTACTCTCCAGTAATAAACAGTGCTATCTGTAAAAGTCAGATTAGCAGGCACAAAATCAACTATGCCCCCCGGACCAGTTTTATTATAGGTTTTTTTAAATGCCGAATTAAATAATTCTGTAGTATCAATTTCCATTACATACTGCCTGTTTCCGCTAAGTGGGTTTGCAGTATTGGAGTAAAAAGTTATGTTCTGGTTATTTACAATAGAAAAATTGGCAGGGTATGAAGGCCTTAACTCATCTTCAAAAATGTAAAAATCTTTGGTAATTGTATTATTGGTTTCGTAAATTTCATCCACCCTGTTAGTAGCGTCCAGCGTAATAATTAACTGGTTCAATCCCTTATCCGTTATAGGATTGATAGGAATTGTAAGAGAAATAGAATCCATGTTACGTATGCCTTTAATAAGCTGGTTAAAAAGTACACGTATGGTATCGTTTGGCAGTTTTCTTTTTACTGTAACTACTATTGAATCATTGGTTGCTTTACCTATATTCTGCATTAAAATTTTAGCGGTGAAATTATTATCAGCAACAGAAATAATATTAGGACTGATTTTCACTAACTGGTCTTCAATTACATAATCAGGTTTAGGAAAAGTATTTATTTTGATAGCGGGGTCGCCATGAAGATTTACTTCTTCCAGGTGAATGCGGGTATAAAAATCAATGTTGGGATTTGTACCGCCTAAATTCTGCAATACCTGTTTTATCTGGTTGCCTACAGAATTGCCATACATGGATTTTCCAAAATTTGAATACAAATTAATATTATAGAAATTCAGGAATGGCGGAATACCAAAATGACTATCTGCTAAAAATCCAATGCTCCCTCTTTGTGATGCAAGCACATATTTTTCTGATAAGGTTAGGTTACCACTTAGCCGTTGTGGATCGAAAATATAAAAGTTACCTGCACTGCAACCACTAACATTAAAAAATGGATACTTGCCCTGGTTATGATATAATTCCGGGTTACTAAGGTTAAACTCAAACACATTAGCGGATGAGTGGCCAAAATATCCAATGAATCCAAGGCCCTCACTCAATAACTGTTCAATGCGCTGGCTGCTAGCCTGCTGCACCGCACCTGTAGAGGATTTTGCAAAGGTTTCTACCCGGCCACCAAACAGTGTATCTTCTGCAATAGCCTTGTAGGTATTCATATAATTTCTGAATTGCTCACTTTCTATACTATCTTTTCCCCCGGCCACATGAATCATCGTCTTCATCCAGCCTTTATCGGCAAGGCGGGGACTAGATGTTTGTTGTGCCTGTTCATACTGCCTTACTTTTTCATAATAGTTCCCTACTTCCGTACCACTTATTGCAGCAAGCCTGCCCACTGGTATTAATGGAAGTATAGTCCCTGGTGCTGATGTAAGTAGCATATCAGATGGTGGCCAACCAAACGTTGGAATGATACCCAGTTTTGGCGTGAGAGGATTGGCTTCATTGTTCCGGTAATCTGTATAAGCCATACCCCTGCCAATTAAGAAAATATACTGAGGTGCAGCAAAATTTTGCTTAGCATAACGTACAAAATCCCTGATACCGGCCGGGTGCTCTTTTATTCCAAAGGCAAACTGGTCGGTCAATTCATCCATATTATAAATCTTTGTATTAAAGCTACCACCTGCAATACTGCTGCGGTATTGACGATAAAGATCTACATAGTTTACTCCATTGCCATCATTATATAACATTGGATGGCTTACAATCAGGTAATTACCCTGGTTGGCAGCCTGGGTTACATTAAGAAAGGATTTTGTAACAAGCGTATTTACATTATTTATACTAGAACTTTCTTGTGTAACAAGCATGAACTTTCTTAAAGTAACTGCTGATGCTGGTAATACAAATTTTACTTTACCTGGAGTAGAAGCTATCTCTCCTACATACCTTTTACCTTCAGACATATCAAAAAGTACAGGGGCAGTGCTGCCATAATTAAAATTATCTATCACTAGATAATTTCCCGTAGCAGATGCTGCAAGCTCAAAATAAAAATTCTTTTGTGCATTAAAATTCCAGGTTGCAGGGTATGTGAGGCCAATGCTTGCCACCACAATCCGGTCATTAGAAAGAGTGGAACTACCATTTACACTTACCGGCAAGTAAGATACATTTTGTAATAACGTTAAGGGTTGATTAGTGAGGTTAACTTTATCGAAGGTATAATATGGCATAGGCGCATCATATACCTGGTTATTAAACAAACGGATTCTTACATTTCGGGTATTGGGTGCGTTACCGGCAGTATTTACTCTAATTGAAACACTATTTGCTGGTCCTGCTAAATATACATTCAGGTTTTGGAATTCATAAGTGAGTGCACAGCATGGAAAAATATCATTACTAGTCCATCCTTCTCCCCGGTCATAGGTTGAGGAGTATAATGCTTCACCCACAAAATTGGCCTCTCCCCTGTTAAGCTGGCTTTTATAAAACTGATCAACGGTACGCATAAAAAAGGCATCAGGGGTTGCTGCGCTCGGGGCTATATTAGTTGCATTAACATACCGTAAATTATTACCTGCAGTGTTTACAGTAAGAAAGTAGGATGAGGTATCAGTTTCTAAACTATATCTTTCATTGAGATGCACATTGGGATCTTTATATAATGCTTTATCTGGTCTGCCATCATTCATTTCTCCCCAGAATTCCAGGTATCCTCCTGCTGCTAATGGTGAATTTGAAGTGGTTGTATAGATCCGCACTTCCTGGCCATTTCTCCACAATTGAAAATGATCTGCATTTACTGCAGCAAGACCAGCTGATGCAAGGGCAGACTGGGGTATTCTGCAAAGGGTATCCTGGGCAAGTCGGAATTTATAATATGTTTTGTTATAATCAATCCAACTGTTATTGAGCTGGGCATGAGCAGCAATTGCGCTCAGCATTAATATTGTAAAAAGTAATTTTTTCATCATGTAGGGAGGTTATATTTTATTTATCTTCCTTTTTTCCCAGGTTTATTCTTAGAGAAAACACGTGGGTATAAAGAGGATTGTTCTGATTAGCCAGGTTAGAAAATGCATAATCCAGCATAACATTATTTATTTTAAAGCCTGCGCCAGCACTTGGCTGGTAAATCCACACTTTTTTCTGGTTCAGCGTATCACCATCAGACAATGCTTTTTGAAAATTGGTGATACCTGCCCTTACGAAAAAGACGTCTTTTATTGCTGCTTCAATACCAAGATGCGGATCGGCACTGATTGTGTTGCCACTGAGTAAAGTATTTCTTTTTCCATCGAAGGTTAAATCAATATTTGCTTCTGCAAGCAAGTTAACTGACTCACCCAGTCGGAAATTATATCCACCGCCTAACACAAGCCTTGGTGCTGTAAGCTCTGTAGATTTTACGGGTATATCATTATTGGTAAGATAAAGTACTTCTTTTTCCCTCTCTGTAAACTTAAAAGACCATGCATTAAAAGTAGTGGTGATATCTCTTGCCACTGCGCCTAAATGCCAGCGTTCGCCATGCCAGCGCACGCCAGCATCAAGGCCAAAACCCCAGGCGCTGGCAAACTTGCCCACTTTACGGTAAATTATTTTAGCATTGGCACCCACGCTTAAATTGCTGTTCTCATCATCTTTTATGTTTTGAGCAAATGAAAAAAGGAAAGCATAATCAGCCGATGAAAAAGTCTGGATATTGTTATAATTTATATTGCCATCTGGTTCCACAAGGAAAAGTGTATTAGGAATATCATCTACTGCAAATCGTAATAGCGAAAAGCCAATTGTGCGTTTATTATCCTGTACTGGTATGGCAAGGGAGATATAATCATATTTCGCAATACCAGAAAAATATTCAGCATGCATGATGCCCGCATTTGGATTGTCCTTTACGCCTGTAAGACCCGCCGGGTTCCAATATCCTGCTGTAGCATCGTTTGCACTGGCTACCTGTGCATTACCCATTGCCAAACCACGAGCGCCTGCTCCAATATTTAAAAATTCATTTGAATACTTGCGGAATTGTGTAAAACCATCAAAAGGGCAGGCAAGAATAAACAATAGTAAAGCAGTATAGCTTTGTTTCATTTATGGATAAGTTTATGAATATAAGTCTGGATAAAAGGTAAAAACGCTGTTTCGATAAACAAATTGTGCCTTAAAGTGGGTGTTTTTACTGCAAAATCATCTCAAATGTACGATATATGGCCTATAAAGGTTTCACAAATGACATCAAAAATGAATCGGGTTAGCTTATTATGTATTTTTCTCTTGGCGGGCAGTTACCTAAAACGGTTTTCTTAAAAAAATCACTCATTTTTGTAGCCTTGATAAAACGTATATGAACCCACTGATAGATGAATTGAGATGGAGAGGTATGATACAGGATATAACCCCTGGTACCGAAGAACAACTTAATAAGGAAATGACTACGGCATATATAGGTTTTGACCCAACCGCCGATAGTCTTCATATCGGTAGCCTTGTGCCTATTTTATTGCTGATGCATTACCAGAAGGCAGGTCATAAACCCATAGCACTTGTTGGTGGCGCAACTGGAATGGTGGGGGACCCGAGTGGCAAAAGTGAGGAGCGCAACCTGCTGGATGAAGCTGTTTTGAATAAAAACGTGGATGGTATAAAAAAACAATTAAGCCGTTTTCTTGATTTTTCAGGAAGTAGTGCCAATGCAGCACAGTTGGTGAATAATTATGATTGGTTTAAAAATATTTCTTTTCTCGATTTTATAAGGGACACAGGCAAGCACATCACTGTAAATTATATGATGGGTAAGGATAGTGTTCGCAAAAGAATAGATGGCGAAACGGGAATGTCTTTTACAGAATTTACCTACCAATTGGTACAAGGCTTCGATTTTTACTGGTTGTATAATAACCTCAATTGCAAATTGCAAATGGGTGGCAGCGATCAATGGGGCAATATTGTTACTGGCACGGAACTTATCAGGAGAAAAGGCGGAGGCGATGCATTTGCATTTACATGTCCTTTAATTACGAAAGCAGATGGCGGCAAATTTGGCAAATCAGAACAGGGCAATATATGGTTAGATGCGGACAGAACAAGCCCTTACCAATTTTATCAATTTTGGTTAAATGCTACAGATGCAGATGCAGAGAAATGGATCAGGATTTTTACATTTTTATCAAAAGAAGATATTGAAGCAACTATAGAACAACAGCATAAAAATCCTTCGGAAAGATGGCTTCAAAAAAAACTTGCTGCTGAAGTTACTCTATTGGTACATGGTAATGAAGCATTAGAGAATGCGATGGCTACAACTGAAAAATTATTTTCGCAAACCAATGCACCTGCAGAAAGCCTTAGTGAAGAAGATTTAATAGCCATTGAAGGCATTGTAAAAATAAATGCGGATGCAGAAAAAATAAATATGGGCTGGGATATCGTTTCATTCCTTGCAGATACGGGCATTTTAAGCAGCAAAGGGGAAGCAAGAAAAATGTTGCAGAATGGCGGCATAAGTATTAACAGAAAAAAAGCAGAAGTAAACCTTGTCATTAATAAAGGCATGCTTCTACACGATAAATTTTTGCTGGTGCAGAAGGGTAAGAAAAATTATTACCTTCTTACAATAAATTGATTAGGTGTTTGTAAAAAAGTTGAATTTAATTTGTCCTGATAAATCAATTTTTTTAAAAGAGAAGTAAAGAATGCCGTTAATGCAAGATTCTAATCACTCTACATTCACTTGCTTCTTCACTATTGCACCCTCATTTACTTCGGGAATAAAAATGCGTTCAATGGCCATAAAACCATTGCCTTTTTCGCAGAAATGAACTTTTAAATTTTCTATGCTGATCGGATTTCCATCAGGGATATCGGCAATATTGCTGTGGCGTATATCGTGTCCATCCACAATAATGACAAGACCACTTCCAATCGCTTCCATCTTGTTACCATTAGTAATGAGCATTCCCGTGTCTTCGCCAAGACCTATGCCTATACACTGAGGATTACTGGCAACGGCCTGTGCAAGCCTGCCAAATCGGCCACGCTTTTCAAAATGTGAATCGAAAATAACATCATCCATAAAACCAAGGCCGGTCGTAATTTTTACTTCGCCTTTCAGGTGGGCACGAGTGGCATTGCCCTCGTAAATCATGGTATTGCTCATGGCCATAGCACCAGCGGAGGTGCCGGCCACCAGAAAATGTTCTTCCTCCTGGTAGCGCTTTAAAAGAATCTGCAAAAATTCTGTGCCGCCAAATGTGCTGGTAAGCCTAAGCTGATTGCCACCGCTAAACATAACGGCATCGCAATGCCTGATGCGTTCCAGGTATTCTTCGTTCCTGGCATCTACCCTGTTGCGGATGTTCATTACGCCCACATCAGTGCAGCCAATTTTACCGAAAGCGTTCATGTAATTATCCCCTACTTCATGGGGAATCATGCTGGCAGTTGTGATGACTTCTATGCGGCTGTTGTTACCGCCGGTTTCTTCCACAATGCGGCGAAGAATGCCAAGCTCAAAAAAGTTAAGATTATTTCTAAACACATCCCCGGATTCCAGGTCAGTGCCTTTATCTTCGGCGCCGCCTATGGCCAGCAATTTTCCTTTAGCAAATTGCATGTAAGCATTTTTGATACTAACGCAAATTTAAGGCAATTCGTATTGGCAGATAATTGAAGAGTTATACAGTAATGTGAATTTTGTGGTGATAAAAAAATAAGCATGGTAAACATGTCGAAAATTTTGTTTTTGCTAACCAATATCCTTTCCTTAATTTCCTTGCCTGATAAAATCTATAAAAGCAGTTTATGAAATAACCATTCGAAAGCCTGCATTTGCAACAACTGTTCATGATTAAATTATGATCTGGATAATGGCGGCTCTGTTTGGTTATTCCATGTGGCTAAAATAAAATAAAAAATACACATGAAAATAGTAGAAATAAAAGTATTGCGTGGCCCCAACTACTGGAGCATCCGCCGCACAAAGCTGATACAAATGAAGCTGGACCTGGAGGAAATGGAACTGCGCCCAACAAATACTATTGATGGTTTCCTGGAAAGGTTGCAGGCAATGATGCCCACATTGTATGAACACCGCTGCAGTGAAGGTGTGCCTGGTGGATTTTTTGAAAGGGTAAAAGAAGGCACATGGCTGGGCCATGTGTTAGAACATATTGCGCTGGAATTGCAAACACTGGCAGGCATGGATACGGGCTTTGGCCGCACTCGTGGTACTGGTAAAGAAGGCGAATACCATGTTGTGTTTGATTATATTGAAGAAGATGCCGGGGTGATGGCGGCAAAAAGATCGTATAATATTATCCAGGCAATCATTAATAATGAGCCTCATGATCTTGAAACAGATATCCAGGACTTAAGAGAAATAAGGGAGGCTACAAGACTGGGCCCTTCTACCGGCTGCATTGTAGATGAAGCTGCAAAAAAAGGCATCCCTTTTATCAGGTTAAATAAGCAAAGCCTTGTGCAACTTGGGTATGGCGTAAACCAACAACGCATAAGAGCTACAATTGCGAGTTCTACAAGTTGCATTGCTGTAGATATTGCAGGTGATAAGGAAGATACCAAAAACCTTCTTGAAGCCGCACAAATTCCTGTTCCTTCAGGTACAATAATTCGTAACGATGAAGAATTAAAAACGGCCATTGCTAAAATTGGTTACCCCTGTGTGCTGAAACCAATCAATGGGAACCATGGCAAAGGCGCCACAACCAATATTACCACCTGGGAGCATGCATTAAAAGCGCTGGAAGATGCACAGAAATATGGACGCCAGGTGATCTGCGAAAAATTTATAACTGGCTTTGATTTCAGGCTGCTGGTGATAGATTTTAAATTTATATGCGCTGCACTACGTACTCCTGCTGCTGTTACAGGGGATGGTGTAAATACTATTCAATGGCTGGTGGATGAAACCAACAAAGATGCAAGGAGAGGCTATGGTCATGAGAAAGTTCTCACCAGTATTAAAGTAGATGGATATACTCAAAAAATGCTGGATGATAAAGGTTATACACTGGATACTATTCCCCCAAAAGGAGAACTGGTTTTGCTGAAACCAACAGCCAATCTTTCTACAGGTGGTACTTCCACTGATGTGACCGATGAAGTACATCCGAATAATATTTTCATGGCAGAACGCATTGCCAAAATTATCGGCCTGGATATTTGTGGCATTGATATAATGGCGCCTAACCTAAAGGTCCCCATTCACGAAAATGGTGGCGCCGTACTGGAAGTAAATGCAGCGCCAGGTTTCCGCATGCATATTGACCCATCGGAAGGGATAGCCCGCAATGTAGCGGAGCCGGTAATTGATATGCTTTTTCCAAAAGGTAGCAATGGCCGCATTCCTATAATTGCTATAACAGGAACCAATGGCAAAACAACCACAACAAGGCTTACAGCACATATTGCCAAAACAGCAGGCTATAAGGTAGGTTATACAACCAGCGACGGTGTATATATCCAAAACCAAATGATGATGAAGGGTGATTGTACCGGGCCCGTGAGTGCACAGTTTGTTTTAAAAGATCCTACTGTTGACTTTGCAGTGCTGGAATGTGCAAGAGGTGGAATATTAAAGAATGGACTGGCATTTAGAAATTGTGATATTGCCATAGTAACAAATGTAACTAATGACCATATGGGGCTGGGTGGCATTGACACCATTGAACAAATGGCAAAAGTGAAATCAACTGTTGCAGAAACCGTTTTCAAGCACGGATATGCAATCTTAAATGCTGAAGATGACCTGGTTTATGCCATGAAAAAAGAATTGAGTTGCAATGTTGCATTATTTAGTATGGATGAGAATAACCCCCGGATTATAAAACATTGCAAAAAAGGTGGACTTGCTTCTGTTTTTGAAAATGGATATGTAACCATCATGAAAGGCACCTGGAAAATTAGAGTGCAGAAAGTAACAGATATTCCCATAACCTATGGCGGAAAAGCTTTACATAATGTGATGAACTGCCTGCCTGCAGTACTTGCCGCATATCTTTATCGCAATATTAAAGTATCAGATATTAAACTGGCATTGGAAACTTTTATCCCCTCTCCTACACAGGCGCCGGGAAGATTAAATTTATTCCAGTTCAAGCACTTCCAGTTCCTGGC
>JBDSYV010000297.1:0-2815 GCA_040110925.1 Ferruginibacter sp.
AAATTACTAACTTCACCGTTTCACGATATATTAGGTGAATGTTCTTGAATAAAAATATTAAGCATACATGAAATTTGTTAATGAAATTATAGGCAAAGAGCTTAAGGTTTTCGAAGAAAAATTTGCCCAGTCTGTAAAAAGTAACACTGCTTTGCTGGATACAATAATGAAGTTTATCATAAAGAGAAAAGGCAAGCAACTCCGGCCTATGTTTGTTTTTTTAAGCGCCAAACTTAATGGCGAAATAAATGAAAGTACTTATAGGGCTGCAGCTCTTGTTGAACTCCTGCATACCGCTACACTTGTACATGATGACGTTGTTGATGAATCATATGAAAGAAGAGGTTTTTTTTCAATAAATGCACTTTGGAAAAATAAAATAGCTGTTCTTGTGGGCGACTATTTATTATCTAGAGGCTTGTTGCTTGCTACTGAAAATAATGATTTTGAGCACCTGCATATATTAACTGAAGCGGTAAAGCAAATGAGTGAGGGGGAATTGCTTCAAATGGAAAAATCCCGTAAAATAAATCTGGATGAATCTGTGTATTTTGAAATAATTAAAAACAAAACGGCTTCATTACTTTCCTCTGCATGTGCAGCTGGTGCTTATTCTACAAGCAAAAGCAGGGAAAAAGCAAACGTGATGAAGGCTTTTGGTGAAAAAGCGGGAATTGCTTTCCAGATAAAGGATGATTTGTTTGATTATGGTACCGAGGCTATTGGGAAACCAACCGGAAATGACATAAAAGAAAAGAAATTAACACTGCCGCTTATTTTTACGCTCAACAACATAGACAGGGCAGGCAAGCAGGAACTTATTTATATCATCAAGAATGAAAATACCAATAAACATAGGGTGAAATATGCGATTGACATGGTAACAAAAACCGGTGGAATTGAATATGCCCGTCAAAAAATGTTGCAATACCGGGATGAAGCATTTAATATTTTAGACGGGTTTCCAGCCTCAGAAACCAGGAATGCATTGAGAGAATTAGTCAGTTACACAACAGATAGAAAATACTAATGCCTGAAAAAAGGTGGAACATATTAACTGCAGATGAAAGCATGATTTTATCATTGCAAAAGTCCCTGGGTATAAATGCTGGAATATGCAGTATTTTAACGCAGAGAGGTATCAGCAACTTTGAAGATGCCAGGCAATTTTTCAGGCCTGGTCTTAATATGCTTCATGACCCTTGGTTGATGAAAAACATGGATAAGGCTGTAGAGAGGATTCAAAAAGCTTTTAATGATAATGAAAACATACTGGTTTTTGGCGATTATGATGTAGATGGCACTACTGCAGTAGCTATGATGTTCCAGTTCCTTTCTAAGGTAAATTCTCCAGAAAAAATAAAATATTATATTCCACATCGATATCGTGAAGGTTATGGAGTAAGTAAAATGGGAATAGATTATGCCTCGGAAAATGAAATATCCCTAATAATTTGCCTCGATTGTGGAATTAAATCCACAGAACTAATATCTTACGCTTCTTCTATAGGTATAGATTTTATTGTATGTGACCATCATACACCTGACAAAACCCTACCAAACGCTGTTGCGATACTTAATCCAAAGCAGCCAGGTTGTGAATATCCTTATAAAGAACTTTGCGGCTGCGGGGTAGGATTTAAACTTATCACTGCCCTTGCACAACAATTAGGCTTACCTGTTGAAATATGTTATGAGTATATTGACCTTGCCGCAACAGCGATTGCGGCAGATATAGTTCCCATTACTGGAGAGAATAGAGTTCTAGCCTATTTTGGATTACAAAAAATTAATAATAACCCTATACCCGGCTTTAAAGCGCTGATCGAATTAGCCGGCCTGAAAAAAGCACTTACAATTAGCAATGTGGTTTTTGTAATTGCACCCAGGGTAAATGCTGCAGGAAGAATGGATGACGCAAAAAAAGCTGTTCAACTTTTTATAGAAAAAGATTTTAAAAGAGCTATGGAGTTTGCCGAAATGCTTCATTCAGACAACAGTGACCGAAAAGATGCAGATGTCACCATTACAGAAGAAGCGCTGGCAATTATTGAAAATTATCAAAACGGTCATCTAAAAAAATCATCTGTTGTATTTAAAGACCACTGGCATAAAGGAGTGGTAGGCATTGTAGCCTCCCGGCTAATTGAACATTACCATCGCCCCACTATAGTATTAACTGAAAGTGGTGGATTAATTACCGGCAGCGCCCGGAGTGTAACCGGGTTTAATCTATATGATGCTATTTATGCATGCAGGGAACATTTAGTGGCATATGGTGGTCATTTTGCGGCAGCTGGCCTTTCTATGCTGCCTGAAAGCCTCGATGCTTTTACCGAGCAATTTGAAAAGGTAGTTGCTAATACTATTGATGAGAAATTTCTAATTCCTGAAATAATTATTGATGCAGAAATTTCTTTTAAAGACATCACACAATCATTTTTCAATATTATAGAACAAATGGAACCTTTTGGGCCTGGAAATATGAAACCCGTTTTTATTTGCAAAAACGTAATCAATACAGGTTATTCAAAAATATTAAAGGAACTACATATAAGGTTTGTTTTAAAACATGATGAAATAATATTGAATGGTATCGGATTCAATATGGCAGAAAAATTTCATTTGCTGGAGCAAAACCAGCCACTAGACATTCTTTTCAATATTGACGAAAATGAATGGAACGGCACAACATCACTTCAACTAAAAATGATTGATTTCAGGCTAAGCCAATAACCATGTTTATTTATCTCCGCTATTTTTTTTACCTGGCCTGGAACTGGAACCTGCGTATTGCATTTCACATTATTGCAAA
>JBDSYV010000298.1:0-5656 GCA_040110925.1 Ferruginibacter sp.
GCCAGCAAGAGTTTGTTACAGCAGGCAGAGTCCGTAGCAAGAATTGGAAGTTGGGAATGGGATATTAAAAGCGACAGAATTTTATGGAGTGATGAATTTTGTCGCATTTGTGGTATAGAACCCGGCGAAATTCCAGTAACAAAAGAAAACGGCTTTGCTTTTATTCATCCTGACGAAAGAGAAATGGCGGAAAAAATACTGGAAAATGCTTTTAAAACCGGGAATCCGTATAGTGTAGAACTTCGGCTCATTACTCAGTCCGGGGCACTAAAATATGTACATTCAAGGGGAATAATAATCCGCAATGACACTGGCTGGAATGAAAAATTAATAGGCACATTTCACGACATAACTGCTCTTAAAATACTTGAAAATTCTATTGAGCAAACACAATTAAAGTTTCAATACTTAATTGAACACAGTGCCGATGTAATGTTGCTGGTTAATGATAAAAGGGAAATAATATTTGCCAGTCCATCGGTGTACCAGATGATGGGGTACGAACCCGGTGAAATTATTGGAATTCGGTTGGCATCTTTAATCCCTGAAGAAGACTTAAAGAAAATGTTGGTTCGTTATGAAAAAATAATTTCATCGCCTGCTCTTCCCTTTGCTATGGAATACAGGGTGAAAACAAAAGACGGTAAAGTAATCTGGGTAGAAGGAACAATCAATAACCTCCTACACCTGGAGGGAATAAATAATATCGTCATAAATCAACGCGATATTTCAAAACGAAAAGAGACTGAAACGCTGTTGCAACAGCTAAATGAGAACCTGGAAAAGCAGGCTCGTGAATTATTAGCATCCAATATTGAGCTGGAGAGGTTTGCCTACATAGCATCGCATGACCTGCAGGAGCCCGTGCGTATGGTTAACAGCTTTTTAAAATTACTACAAAAAAAATATGAATCTCAGCTGGATAGTAATGCGCTTCAATATATACATTATGCCGTAGATGCGGGTGATAGAATGAAAATGCTGATTAATGCTTTGTTGGAATATTCCAGGCTGGGAACAATAAAATTAGCTTACGGGCCTGTGAATATGAATGAAAAGATTAAAGGAGTGATTCATTTATACGATAAAATTATAAGCAGTACAGGCGCTGTTATTGCCATAAAAGATTTGCCTGTTATTAATGCTGATAAAATCCAGATGCGGCAGCTATTGCAAAACCTGGTGGGAAATGCTTTAAAATACAGGGCACAAAAGCCACCAGAAATTAGTATAAGTGCAGAAACCACTACTGATTTTTGGATTTTTTGCATTGCTGATAATGGCATTGGAATAAAGAAAAAAGACAGTTCAAGAATATTTGAGATTTTCCAAAGGCTACATACTCGAAACGAGTATTCAGGTACTGGCATAGGGCTTTCTATCTGTAAAAAAATTGTGGAGATCCATGGCGGGAAAATCTGGATGGAACCCAATGAACCAGCAGGAACAAAATTTTATTTTTCTATTAAAAAATTAAATACTGTTTAGAATGCTGGATTCTGAGATTCATAATACGGTGATTGGAATAAATAGTATTCCCATACAAATGCTGATTATTGAAGACAATATGGGGGATGCTATATTACTTCAGGAAACGCTTAGCCTAACCGGGATAAGCATAGGTAATATTGAGCATATACAAACACTGAAAGCCGCATATGTATTTTTAAAAACTCATAAAACAGATATCATTTTTCTTGATTTATCACTTCCTGACAGTACAGGAATTGAAAGCTTTACTGCTTTGCAACAATACAGTGGCGAAACACCAATTGTTATTCTTACAGGTATTAATGACACGGGTATAGCATTAGATGCAATCAATAAAGGGGCACAGGATTTTTTATTAAAAGGAGACCTGGATGAAAACATGCTTACCAAAACAATCTTGTATAGTATAGAAAGAAAAAGAATCTCAGAATCTTTACGAATCAGCAATGAACGGTACAACCTTGTAGCCAAAGCGACTAATGATATGGTTTGGGATTGGGACCTGGTGAATAATAAAATTTTCAGAAGTAAAGCAGGCTGGGATAAAATTATTGGTAGTGTATCTGGTGAGGAACATTATCACCCTGATGCCATCTGGAATAGGATACATCCGGATGATAGGGAAACCAATAACAGTGAAATGGCTGCCTTCCTTTCAAAAAGGGATACAGACAGATTTGAGCTCGAATACAGGATTAAACGTGCAGATGGAGCTTATGCAAATATTATTGACAGGGGATATATTATAAGAAATGAAAATGGTGATGCCCTCCGGTTAATTGGCGCTACACAGGATACCACCGAAAAAAAAAGAGTGGAATTAGAATTGAAGCGGCTTTCACTTATTGCAAAAGAAACCATTAATGCAATTATTATTACAAATGAAAAAGGTATAGTTCAATGGGTAAATGAATCTTTTGAAAATATAACAGGGTATAAAACCGGTGAAATACTGAATGAGCCTTTAAGTGATTTTTTGGTAACGGTGTCGGCAAGTGCCTTAATTGTGAGATATATAAGTAGGAAAATGAAGGTTAAAAAATCGTTTGCCTGCGATGTAGCCATAAAGAAAAAAGATGAGGAGGATTGCTGGTTGCGCATGCAATGCCAGGTTCAGCTAAATGCCCAAGGGGAAGCAACCGGTTTTTTTGCAATTGTAACGGATATAAGTAAAGAAAAAATTGCAGAACATAAATTAATTGTTAGTGAGCAGAGGTTTCGATCTATTATTGAAAGTAGTAGCGAGGGTATTTCTCTTGTTGAGGCAAATGGCCATGTAATTGAAACCAGCCCTGCTGCAAAAAAAATACTTGGATATAGCAAGGAAGATTATGCCAGCCCGGAGAACCAGGATCTTGTTCACCCAGAGGATAAAGAAAAACTACATACGGTTTTTGAAGAAGTAATTTCTAATAGAAACCAGGTTAAAATTTTGGATTATAGATTTAGAAAAGCAGATGGTAACTATATCTGGATTGAATCTACATTTCATAACCTGTTGCACGAGCCGGCTATTAATGCAATCGTTATTCACTTTAGGGATATATCTGCCAGGAAATCATTCGAAGAAATTTTAAAAACTTCTGAAGAAAAATATCGTAGCCTTTTCAATAGCAACCCTGCTTCAATTATTATATGGAATCCCGAAACATACCATATAATAGAAGTTAATGATGCAGCCATAAAAGAATACGGTTATGGCAGAAACGAGTTTTTATCTTTAAAGTTTACTGACATATTGATGCCAGGCCAGGTTAATGATTTTAAATCTCTTTCAGTGAATATGCTGCAGAATAAAAACTTTAAAGCTAATAATATTGTCATACATAAAACAAACTCGGGCGATATTCGCTATATGGATATTGCCTACCAGGTAATAGATTATTATGGAAAAAAAGCCAGCCTTGCCATTGCAAATAATATTACAGAAAAAATAGATCTTGAAAAAAAGCTCGCTGAAGAGCGGCAGAAAAAACAGCAACAGATCACAGCAGCAGTAATTACTGCTCAGGAGCAGGAAAGAGAAGAACTAGGCAAGGAACTGCATGATAATATTAACCAGATACTTGCTACAACAAAGCTGTATATAGAATATGCATTAACCAATGATGCAATGAAGGAAACCCTGCTCAATAATGCCAAAGATTTTATTGTTTCGGCCGTTAATGAGTTAAGGCGTCTTTCACAAACTTTATCTCCCCCCTCTCTGGGAGAAGTGGGTATTGAAATGGCATTAAAAGAATTAGTGGATAGTATACAACTGGTAAATAAATTTATTTTTAATACAGATTGGGAGGATTTGCAAAAAACATCGCTTTCAGAACAATTCAAGCTTACAATTTTCAGAATTGTACAGGAGCAATTAAATAATATCATCAAGCATGCAGATGCAAAAAATGTGTGGATTATAATAAAATTGGTAAATAAGCGTTTGGCTATTACTATTAAAGATGATGGCAGAGGTTTTAAGCTTACTGGCAGAAGTAATGGAGTTGGCCTCAAAAACATTGGAAGTAGGGCAGAACTGCATAATGGTACCATGCAACTGAAATCGGCACCGGGCAAAGGATGTGAATTGACATTGTTATTTAACTTATAAGCTTACCTGAAAATACCAAAATGGATAAAATATTACTTGTTGATGATCATACAATAATCAGGACAGGGTTGAAGATTTTGCTGGGGAGTGACCTTATAGGTTACAGTTTTGATGATGCAGAAAATGGTGACACAGCCCTGGCATATGTTAAAAAAAATGATTATGCCTTATTGATGCTTGATGTAAATATCCCTGGCACCGATACATTTGAACTAGCCGCACAATTACTCCTGCTTAAACCCGCTTTACGCATTCTTGTTTTTAGCATGAACGAGGAAAATGTTTATGCTAAGAAATTTTTAAAAATGGGGGCTAAAGGATATGTTCGTAAGGATGCCCCGGCAGAAGATATAAAAAAAGCAGTTTCTACAGTATTAAATAACCGGCGCTATATCAGCAAAGCATTCAGCGAAATTCTTGCTGACTCTATGTTTGATAAAAAATCTGATAACCCTTTCGATCTGCTTTCACCAAAGCAATTTAAAATTAACCAATATCTTTTGCAAGGCAAATCAATAAGCGAAATCTGTAGTCTTATGAGCTTGCACAGTTCAACTGTAAGTACTCAAAAAAATCGCATATTCGAAAAGCTAAAAGTGACTTGCCTGGTGGAATTATATGCCATGGCAAAAATGCATGAACTGGTAGCTGCATAATTCAAATTATAATTCTCCCATTTAGTTACTACAGAAATGAAATTCCCGCCTAAAATCTTCTCCGGTTTTAGTATTTATTTCGGTTTTAAATTGTTCTCCCAATATCATAACTGGATTAATAATTGATTTCAGCATAAATATTTTTACAAATGGGATTAAAACTTTATTGGTAACCACACTATATCTAGCATATCAAAAGACATCAAATGGCATGGCATTTAAAACGCCTGGCAAATAGTTTCTTTAAAAAAAAATACCTTTTCATATTGTTTAATTGGCAGATATGAACAGTATTTACTCTACCTGTTTTACTTTTTGATTATATTGAGTTATCTTATTATCCATAATGAAAAAAGCTGCTGGCAATAAAATCCTAAAGGCTGTTACAATATTAGCCTTTCTATGCATTGCATATCTTATATATGCTACGTCCATAAGCATGAGCAAAGCAATTGTTGCAAACAACAACCTGAAAAAATTTCTTGACGCCCAGTTTCATCTAGATAAAATTCTTTTCGACATTCAGGAAATCGAGTCCAATCAGCGTAACTACATTTTAACCGGGGAAGAAAAATACCAAATGGCTTTTAGCAGGGGTATGAATGTGGTAAGAAAAGATACTGTTTATGATGAAAAATTATCATTACATGAAGAATCATTTAAGAGAAAATATGAAGACCTGGTATTGTTAATTGCAAAAAAAATAACCAGTATTAATTTTGCAATAGCATTAAAAGATAGCTTTGGGATTGATAGTGCTACAGAATATATTTCCATCGGCGCAGGAAAGTTATTAATGGATTCCGTTAATTCAGCCATGGTCAAACTTAAGGATGAAACAAGAGATAAACTTTCCGAAGCCAATGTTTACCGAAATAATTTTATAAGAGAAGCATTCGTTACGTTTTCA
>JBDSYV010000299.1:0-18979 GCA_040110925.1 Ferruginibacter sp.
AACCCATTCCTGAATCATCAGTAAAATATAATAGAATATTAAATGACGAGGCAAGGGGTCTTTATAAAAATGCCATTGGAACCTTGAATAAATTACTGCCAGTTACCATGGCAAAAAAAATTGCAAGGGCAAATGTTCAGCAGGCTTTTGTATTTGATAGTGTGTACAGGTTAATAGGAAAAAAGGAAAACGCAAAACTATTATGCGTCGGAAGTTATGAGGATACTGCTTCCTGGTCTCTTCGCAAGATGGGTTTTAAGGTTGAAGAAATAGATCCTGTAATAAATTATTACCTGCAGGATTATTATACAAAGCCGACAGTTCAGCAAAATTCTTATGACATTATTTTTTCTACATCAGTTATTGAACATGACCCGGATGATAAATCTTTCATTGAATGTATTGAAGGGTTATTAAAACCTGGAGGTGTAGCCGTTATTACACTAGACTATAAAGATGGGTGGAAGCCTGGCGATCTTAAACCAGATGTAGATGAACGATTCTATACAAAGACGGATCTTCAAACAAGGCTTTTGTCCTATCTAAAACATTCATCATTGATAGACGAATCCAATTGGGAGGATAACAGCAATGACTTTACTATGGGTTTTTACCAATATAGTTTTGCAAGTTTTGTATTTCGTAAAAAGTAGTAGTTTACAACCATGATAAAATTGATCAAGCGTTTTTTCCGTAAGAACTTTCTGCAAAAACTAAGCTATAGTTATGCGCAGTTTGGTGAAGACCTCATCATGCATCATTTGTTTTACCAGCTTGATATTAAACACCCCACTTATCTTGATATTGGTGCCAATGAACCCAAGGCCATCAGCAATACTTATTTATTCTATGAAAGAGGCAGCAGGGGAGTACTTGTAGAACCAAACCCGGTGCTGTATAAGAAATTACAACATCAACGGCCCTTAGACACCTGTCTTAATATCGGTATTGGCCTTAAGGAAGAAGGCGAAGCAGATTTTTATGTTTTTCCAAATGATGCCAATGGCCTGAGCACTTTTTCTGAAGCAGATGCAAAATACTGGGGCGAAACAGGAATGAAAGGGAGGGGGAAAATACCTTATGAGAAAGTGATAAAAATGCCGCTTGTTCCTGTGAATACAATACTTGAAAAATATTTTGCAGGCAAGGCACCCGATTTTATTTCGCTTGATGTAGAAGGCCTTGATCTTGAAATACTGCATAGCATGGATTTTGAAAAATACAGGCCAATTTTGTTTTGTATTGAAACATTGCAATATGATAACGAGCAGCACACATATAAAAACGAAGCGCTGATTAATTTTATGTTGAGTAAAGATTATTTTGTTTATGCAGATACAAGGGTGAATACCATTTTCTGCAGAAAGGATATACAAATATGACAGCAATAATTTTTGGTATAAATGGGCAGGACGGATTTTACCTGGAGCAACTACTGCTTTCATTAAATATAATTGTGCATGGTGTTGGAAGGAAAGATATAGACATTAGTAATTACGAGAAAGTGGCTGCATTGATAAAGGATAAACAGCCTGAATATATTTTTCATCTTGCGGCTAATTCTACAACACGCCATGATGCTTTATTTGAAAATCATGCAACTATTTCTACTGGTACATTAAACATTCTTGAAGCAGTCAAAAATTTTTCCACTCACTCCAAAGTATTCATCAGTGGAAGTGGCCTGCAGTTTAAGAATAACAACAGACCCATTAAAGAAGCAGATGCCTTTGAAGCAAGAGATGCTTATTCAGTAAGCCGGATACAAAGTGTGTATGCAGCAAGGTATTACCGAAGCCTTGGCATTAAAACTTATGTTGGTTATTTTTTTAATCATGATAGCCCAAGAAGAACTGAGCGACACATGGCAATGAAAATTGCTGCTGCCTCAAAAAGAATTTCTGCAGGTAGTAAAGAAAAAATTGAAATAGGAGATATGTCTGTGGTTAAAGAATGGACATTTGCCGGTGATATTGTAAAAGGTGTATGGCTATTGGTAAACCAGGATGATATTTATGAAGCCAATATAAGCAGTGGAGAAGGTCATTCCATTGCCGACTGGGTAAAAGCCTGTTTCAAGATTATCGGAAAAAATCCTGATGAATACCTTGTTGAAAAAAAATCATTTATACCTGAATACAAAGAACTTGTTTCTGATAACAGCATAATTGCTTCTTTGGGTTTTAAAACCAACGTATCTTTTGCCCAACTGGCAGCGATGATGATTGGTAAAGAACCTGGTTCAGATTAAATACCGTTTTTACTTCCTCCATAAACGCATGAGCAGAAAAAAAATTCTCATATTATTTCCACAACAGCATATTGCTTATTCACCCACCACGCTTGGTATTTACGATGCATTAGCGGTGCATGCAGATGTTACAATTTACTGTCCATTTCCTGGTGAGTTTCAAGCCAGCGATAAAGAGAATAGAAAGTTTATTTTTTTTAAATTGGATACGTCAAGAATAAAAAAGCTAACAGCACTTCCATCCTTTATTATACATAAGTTGAAAACAAGGCTGAATAAAAATAATGCATTGGGCCACCTGGGCATATATAATTTTTCAAGATTTATTGCATTTAAAAAAGCAATAAATAAAATTAATATTGCTGCATTTGATGAAGTGATTGCTGTGGATGTGCTGATGTTATTAGCTGTTCAGGATCATTGCACACTAGCTAGTTTTGTTTCACTTGAACTGAATGAAGAAGAAAAAGCCACACTACAATGCGTTCCTGCAGCTTTTATAAAAACCGTTGTTATTCAGAATCAACAGCGGTATGCTTATTTATTCGGGGAAAGAAAGCACAACGTATATTTTGTGCAGAATGCCCCGGAATTATTCAAGCAACAACCAAAAGAAAAAAAGGAAAATGCACTTGTGTTTAATGGTACAGCAACAGCATGGTTTGGATTGTACCATTCCCTTAATTTTATAAAAAAATATCCACTGTTTTCTTTAACCTTCAAAGGTGTTGTACAGTCATCAGAAAAAAATATTATTCATTCAGCATACAAAGAAATTATACATGCCGGAAAAATTGTTTTCAATAATGAATATACAAGCAACAGCGAAATGCTGGAGTTTTTAAATCAATTTGAAATTGGCTTTTGCTTTTATGATTTGAACTACCCTAAGATGAATACATTCAATTACCGCACTGCGCCATCCGGAAAAATGTTTGCTTATTTTGCTGCAGGAGTTCCGGTGATAGGAAATAATATTGACGGACTAAAACCCGTAGAAGAATTTGAAGCCGGTGTACTTATCAATGATTTTACACCAGAGACAATTCTGCAGGCTGTCAATAAAATAAAAACCAATTATGCTTATTATGAAAATAACTGTTACAAAGCCGCGGCTTATTTCAGTTTTGATAAAGCGATAGAACCTTTTGTGAAGGAGCTTATAAATAGTTATTTGGAGATTTAATGTTTACCAGAAAGCATTTCCTTTACCACCTAAGAAATTTAAGGGCAATTAGGAAAAACATCCAAAAAACTTAGATTTTCTTAAATGTCTTAGATGTTTTTAATTTTATTTTAAGGCCATCTTTACAAGTTGTAATGGTCCCGGTATGCCGATTGGAATTTTAATTCTTCAGCCATCATTTCTTTTACCAGCATTGCAAGATCATACTTTGGTTCCCAGCCTAATTTCTCTTTAGCTTTACCAGCGTTACCTATCAGCAAATCAACTTCTGCAGGTCTGAAATAGCGGGGATGAATGCCTACTACTTGTTTACCCGCAGGTAATTGATAGGATGGATGGCTGCAAGTTTCAATAAATGCTTTTTCATTTTCACCTTCGCCATCAAAACGAAGGGTTACGCCCACTTCGCCAAATGCCAGTTTTATAAAATCTCTTACAGATGTGGTAACATTTGTCGCCAGTACATAATCATCCGGCTCATCCTGCTGAAGCATCAGCCACATACCTTCCACGTAATCTTTTGCATGGCCCCAGTCACGCTTTGCATCCAGGTTGCCCAGCAATAGCATTTCATCATGTCCCTGCGCAATTTTAGCTACGCCAATTGTAATCTTTCTTGTAACAAAACTCTCTCCTCTTAAAGGGCTTTCGTGGTTGAATAGAATACCATTAACAGCATAGAGATTATATGCTTCACGATAATTGATGGTAATCCAATACCCGTATAGTTTAGCAACACCATAAGGCGAACGAGGATAAAAAGGCGTAGTTTCTGTTTGAGGAATCTCCTGCACCTTACCATACATCTCGGAAGTAGAAGCCTGGTAAAACCTGGTTTTCTTTTCAAGGCCAAGAATTCTTATGGCCTCAAGTATCCTCAACACACCCATGGCATCTGAGTTGGCCGTGTATTCCGGTGTTTCAAAACTTACTTGCACATGGCTTTGTGCCGCAAGGTTATAAATTTCGTCTGGTTGTGTTTGTTGAATAATGCGGATGATATTACTGCTATCTGTAAGGTCACCATAATGAAGATGAAATTTATCTGCCAGGCTCTCATCAAAAATAAGATGATCTATCCTGTCAGTATTCATCAGGGAACTCCTGCGCTTAATGCCATGAACATTGTATCCTTTTTTCAATAATAATTCTGCAAGGTAGGCGCCGTCCTGGCCGGTTATTCCTGTTATTAGTGCTGTCTTCATCAGTTTCTTTTAATAGAGGCGCAAAAATATGATTTAAAATTATAAGTTTGAGGCATTGAATATGAAAGCTAATGATATTTTGATGTGTTCAAAATCCGCCGCGGCGGATTACAATATGATAGCAAATATTAAATGGGGATTGTGGTATGATTGGTTTGCAGTTGGTTTCTGCCACCCCTGCGGGGTTTAAAAATTTCATTTTGTTATTCTATAATAAATTCACCCCTTTGGGGTTTAAGTATAAATAATTAGGAAGTCTAATGTTATTTTGATGCAGAAAAACTGCAGGTCTGATATTTTTATCGCAATTGAAGATGAAATGTAAAGATATTTTGTGTGTTGCAAAAGCCCGATGCGCTAATATTGTTATAGCAAAAATTCATTGGGGATTGTGGTATGATTGGTTTGTAGTTGGTTTCTGGCACCCCTGCAGGATTTCAAATTTTCATTTTGTTATTCTATAATAAATTCACCCCTTTGGGGTTTAAGTATAAGTGAATAGGAAGGCTAATCTAATTTTGATGTATTGAAAAAACTGCAGGTCTGATATTTTTATCGCAAATGAAGATGAAATGTAAAGATATTTTGATGTGTTCAAAATCCGCCTTGGCGGATGATATTGTTATAGCCAATAATAAATCAGGATTGAAACCCCGAAGGGGTGATATTATATAAGTATCATTTAAACATTTTATATGCCAAGTACATTTTCACAAATTTATGTTCAAATAGTTTTTGCTGTAAAAGGCAGAGAAAATTTAATTTCCCCTAACTGGAAGATAGAACTGCATAAATACATTTCGGGTATTATTAAAGGAAAAGATCAGAAGCCTATAATTGTAAATGGAATGGCCGATCACATACATGCATTTATTGGGTTGAGGCCAGCAATGAGAATATCTGACATTGCAAGAGATATTAAAAACAATTCTTCAAATTTTATTAACGATCATAAATTAGTAAAGAACAAATTTTCATGGCAGGAGGGATATGGCGCATTTTCATATTCCCATTCCCACATAGGGAAAGTTTATGATTATATTTTAAACCAGGAAAAGCACCATAAAAAGATAACATTTAAAGAAGAGTACCTTGGGTTTCTGAAAAAATTTGAAATTGAATTTACCGAAAAGTTTTTGTTTGAATGGTATGATTAGGTTGTAATTAGTTTATGTCACCCCTGCGGGGTTTAAATTTTTTCCATTTGTTATACTATAATAAGTTCACCCCTTCGGGGTTGAAGAAAAGGGAAACCGGATGTTAAGACTACTTTTGGAGGCAGGGCATGACCTTTTTAATTAGCCTATATGAAGCTTAGTATCATCATCGTAAATTATAAGACTGCCGGCCTGGTAATGGATTGCATTGCATCATTATACAGGTTCAGCATTGCTGATATGGAAATCATTGTAGTGGACAATGATTCCCGTGACGGAATTGAAGTACAGTTACTGCAATTATACCCTGCTGTAACTTTTATTCAAACAGGATATAACTCAGGCTTTGCCAGGGCTAATAATGCCGGCATAAAAGAGAGCAGGGGAGAAGTTGTGCTACTATTGAATTCTGATACTGTTATTCAGGAAAATGCGGTAGAACAATGTTATGACAGGTTATTGAATTCACAATATGTGGCGGCAGGTGTTCAATTGCAAAACGAGGATGGTAGCCCGCAAATTTCTGGTAACTATGCCATGCAGGGTGGATTGAATTATTTATTACCGCTTCCCGTGCTGGGAAAGTTTTTTAAATGGATGGCTTCAATGCTAGGCTTAAAAAAAACCAATGTACCAGAAGCTACCACAACCACAGAAGTGGACTGGGTTAATGGTGCATTTCTAATGGCAAAAAAAGATGCCATAGAAAAAGCAGGCATGCTGGATGAAGATTTCTTTTTATATTTTGAAGAGGCCGAATGGTGCAGCAGGTTGCGTAAAATTGGGAAGCTTTGTATTTATGGTGATCTGCATGTTACGCATCTGCAGGGAGAGTCTGCCAATGAAGCATTTGGTTCTGCTGGTAAAGGTTATTATAATCTTTCTGATCAAAAAGGCTTACAGGTTATGCTGAGCTGTTTTTTAAGAATAAGAAAAGAATTTGGTGTGGGATGGATGTTGTTTTTGTATTTTTTTTATTTGATAAATATTCCTGTGTATGGCATTGCGACAATGATTTCTGCAGTTGTTGGAAAGAGGAAAGGCGACTTTAAAAACTGGAATGGGTTTACAAATAATGTTATAGTCGTTATGGAATATCTTCCACGAATTATTAAAGCGGAGCCATATTTCTATAAAGTGCTGTGATATTTTTTTTACCACAGAGTAACACGGAGGTTTTACCACAGAGTATCATAGAGGTTTTATCACAGCGTTACACAGAGGTATCAATTATACTATTGATTTCTCTTAAGTATTATCATTGTCCGAAAAAATTGAGCCGACCGGGCATAATCAAATTATTCCATTATCAATTATCATTTATCAAATTTCAATTTCTTTCCTCTCACTTCATAAACAACAAATGCCAACAACAATATCATCAATAGCCATGTGCTGATATTACTGATCTTGTCACCGATAATAAATGCCTTTGGCTGAAATTTGAATTCGATAGTATGTTTTCCTGCCGGAACATTCAGCCCACGCAAAACATAGTTGGCTTTAAAAATATCAACTTGTTTACCATCTATAAATGCGTTCCAGTCTTTGTAATATATTTCGCTGAAGAGTGCAAGATGTGCAGCGCTGCTTTGTGATTCGTAGCTGATGGCATCATTATCAAATGTTGTCATGCGGATAGTAGCGCTGCTGTCTGCAGGGCTGAAATTGCCCACACTATTTTTAAAAGATGCATCAACAATAGCAGTATCCTTTGCATGTAAATTGAATAAAGCTTTCATTTCTTCTGCAGGTCCATTTACATATATCACCGCATTTACAAACCATGCATTGCCAAGTGCGCCGGGGTTTCTTGCTGCCACCAAATCATTGCCTTGTTTTTGAATAACATATTTTGTATTCAGCATATTCAGCACTTCAATGTTTGGCTGACCACCAAGCTGGTAACTGGCTAAATCATCATAGATGCCCATTTTGGCAGCATGATAGCCACCGATAGATTTATGGTAGTAAGATGTTTTTGATTCCTGGAAAGGGTCTCCGCCTGCAAGATTAAATACCCGGAAATTGGGGTCTTTATCCTGCTGTATCATTTTATCTGCGGTTGAAAGAGGGAACTCGTTTTCTTCATATTTATCCTTGCTGTCAAAACTTTTTTCATTCAGGTATTTCATATCGAACCCAAGCAGATCAATTAAAATAATAACTGCAATAGCACCCATCATCACGGTTGCCATCATTTTCTTTTTCAGATATAAGGCAACAAGCCCTGCAGCTATCAATATAAAAATAAAAGACCGTAAAATATCTTTCAGGAAGATACTTTGCCTGTCCTGCCTTAAAGATGTAACCACTTCTCTTGCCATTTTCTGTCCCTCAGCACTTCCTTTTAAATTCATAGCCATGCCTTCATAAATCCGGTTATCTCTTTCGGCTTCATAAGTATTATCAAGGGCTGATATTTTTGCTTCTGTATCTGCTGCATTGGAATTATAGATTTTATTAAATGCCGCAGTACGTTGCTTGTTTTCTTTTGCAAAATCACTGCTGCTATAAAAAAATAAAGCCATAGCAAATACCGCTGCAGTAGTTATTAATGCATACCTGAACCGCTTCCATGTTTCTGCATCAGGGTTGCTTACTAATTTGTCAAGGGTGAGTGAAGTAATTATCGCAAAAAGTATTTGGGGTATTACAAGAATCATTGTGGGAACCCTGAACTTATTATAGAAAGGTAGGTAATCGAACATGAAATAATTAAAGCCAGGTAAATGTCTTCCCCATGAAAGCATGATAGCCAGGATGCTAAGGCCAAGTATCCACCATTTATGTTTTCCATCAAGGATGAACATTCCAAGTATAAATAGAAAACAAACCACTGCCCCCAGGTAAATCGGGCCATTTGTAAAGGGCTGATCACCCCAGTACAATGATTGTGACATTTGCCCTTTAAGCTGTTCTACGGTGTTTGGTGGAAGGCCCATTTTTTCAGAAAGCGTAGTTACCAAATGTGAATCATCTGTCAGTTCAGGAAACATGTATCCCTCTCCATCTCTTTCCGCATAATGATTGCCATAACTCATCACACCGGGAAACATTAATGTAAGCGTTTCTGCTTTTCCATAACTCCACTGAAATGCATAGTCTTTTGACAGGCCTGAAGTTTTTCCATCCTTACCCAGCTTTTCTTTGCTGTTAGTGCCATCCAGTACAAGTTGGCCGCCACGCTTGCTTTCTTTTGAATAGTCATAAATAGTTAGCAGGCCAAGTGCATTAATAGCAACACCCCACATTCCTGCAATGACCAGTAATCCCAGGCTTTTTGCAAGATGATTGAATTGTTTTGTTTTAAGAAACTGGATGATATAGGCAACAGTCATCACAAACAAAATCATAAACAAGTAATAGCTTATTTGCTGGTGGCCTTGAATGATTTGCATAGCAGTAAATAATGCCGTGAGGGTAAAACCTGCAATATATTTTTTATCAAAAATTAATATCACCGAGCCAATTACCGCAGGGGCGTAAGCCAGTGCATACATCTGTGTCTGGTGCCCTGCTGTAATAATGATAGGGCTAAAACTGCAATAGGCAAATGCTAATGCCCCCGCAATAGCTGCAACCGGTTTTATGCGCATACAAATACACATAAAGTAAAAACAAATGCAGGCCAGAAAAAAGAAACTCATTGGCTGGGGCAGCCAGAGTTGAAAAGCATTTCCCACAATACTCAGAGGTGTCCATGCACCTTCCATAGCCACCTGGTAAGCAGGCATTCCGCTAAACATACTGGTGATCCACAAGGGGAAATGCCCATGCGCTTCTTTGTATTGAAAAGATTGCTGGCTCATGCCATGCCAGCCGGTCATATCCTGTTGTTTCAGCACAATGCCGCTTTCCAGCGCAGGCTTACTGATGATAAGGGCTACTATTAAAAACACAGCTACGGCAATGATATGCGGTAACAAAGATTTGAAATTAAAATTTTTCATGAAGAGGAAGATAATAATTGGCTAAAATGCAAATGAGCTAATTGCTAATGAGCGCCAAAGATAATTAATGGGGCAATGTGAAATGATATTTTTGGAACAGCATCAATACTCTGGTCTGGTTCTGTGGCGCCAGCCTGCTGGTAGGTAGGTCGCACTCTTGTACATAGGAAATTGAAGCAACTTTTTTTTCAACAACCATCTCGGAAAGCTTTACTGTCATCTATCTTCTGTCTTCTGGTAACTGCTTATTGCCCTCCAACCTGTTGCATATTCTGCATGCTTTCCATTTCGCTTTTCAGGTTCTTTCTTTTAAACAGGGCCACATCAAATTTACCAAAGCGCCAGTTGAAATTAAGCCTGAATACCTGTGGGTCTCTTCTCCTGAAATTATCCTGGATAAAATATCCATTCTCAGCATGAGTAGCAGAAACTTTAGTGCGGAAAACATCACTGCATTGCAGTGTGAGAGAAGCTGCATTGTTCTTTAAAAAATCTTTGCGTATAGAAATATCAGCACCATAAACAGGTTTTATATATCCTTGTGCAGTACTCACGGTTTGCCCGAAAATACCGCCGCCAAAACCACCGCCCGAACTGCCTCGTAAGCTGTTAGAAGGTAACAAGGTACGGGATTGATAATCGCCGTTTAATTGTATTGAAAAACTTTTAGGCAGTTTAAAACTATTGCTGATTTTGCCAAACCAGCTAACGAGATCGCTGTTATTAGTGCCGGCAAGATTGCTAGCTTCTATAGCAACTTTATAAAGATTTATATTGCTCGTAATGTCCCACCATTTTGCTATTTTATTTTTGCCGGTTAGTTCCAGGCCAATGGTATAGCTGCTTTGAGCATTAGCATAAGAAGTAAAAATTACACTATCCGGTTTATTAGGATTGGGATTGGGGGCTCTGTACTGGTACCTTGTAATTAAATCATTAGTGTACTTTCCATAAGCACTTGCCAGCAGGGAATGACCTGTAGCATATTGGTTTGAATAGGTAACTTCAACAAGGTTTGTAAACTCTGGTTTTAAATCAGGATTTCCAACTGTAAGATTCAATGAATCAGAAAAATCAATAAATGGTATTATCTGGAAAAAATTTGGCCTGTTTATTTTCCTTGAATAATTTAACTGCAGGTCTTCTTTTTTAGAAAGTTTTTGCGTAAAGAATACACTTGGAAATAGACTTATGGGATACTTATTGGAAAAAGACTGATTTTTTGTGATTAGCGTTCCTTTATATTCAGAGCTTTCTAATCTCAGGCCACCCATGAAACTGAAGTTTTTTATTTGTTGTGTGTAGCTGGCATACCCTGCATAAACAACATCATTAAATTTATATTTTACCCCAATGGCTGGTATTAGATCAAAATTACCGGTGGTAAGATTCTGGATATAATTATCGTTCCAGCTATCAAAATTCCTGATGGCCGTCCTTATGCCTGTTTCAATTTTTTTTGTTTTGGTAATAGGGTCACTATAATCTGTTTGTATAGTAAAGAATTGTGTACTGCCTCCACCTGTAGCTCTTTCTCCGCCTACCATTGGTTTTGCATTACCGCTGGCATCATAATAATAGCTTTGGTAATTAGAAGTATTCGTGTTTTCACTTGCATTAAAATTTGCATCTGCGGTCCAATCCCTGTTTGCCCTGGCAAAGTTGTGTTTGAATCCTAACACAGCCCCGGTATTTTTGAAATTAGTGGTTGCTGCAATCTTTCTCTCAGATTTATCGTTTTTTATCAATGGGGGCGCTATTGTATCCCTGCTGCTATAAATATAATCCCTTGATTTAAATGACCCTCTGACAAGGTTACCGCTAATACTGAGTGTGTTGCGATTATCTATAAAATAATCCATACCCAGCCTGCCAAAGCCAAAAACACCTTCACCAACCGGCCTGCTTTCCTGCTGTAGATTGGCAGTTTTATTCATGCCAAGATAATCAAGCCGATCTGTGTGTACTGTGGTTACGCTCTTGCGAAAACCAACCTGTGCGGCCGCAAAAAAGTTCACTTTATTTTGTTTAACGTTTACATCACCCCCAAAACCAGGCTTTCCCCGGCTATCAATACTCGCTCTTACATTACCATTATAACCTACTTTACGGTTTTTCTTCAGTACAATATTCAGGATACCGGCACCGCCTCCACTTGCATCAAATTTTGCAGAAGGATTAGTAATTATTTCTACACTTGCAATCTGGTCAGCAGGTATTTGGTCAAGGGTAAGTGTAGAGGGGCGCCCGTCAACAAAGATCTGTGGAGGCGCATTTCTTAAGCTCACATTACCTTCTATATCCACGTTTACCGAAGGGATGTTTTTCATTACATCTACAGCAGTTCCACCTGTCGCAGATAAATCTTTCTCAACATTGTATACCTTTCTATCCAGGTTTAATTGTAGTAACGGAGCACTTGCTGTTACCGTTACGTTTTGAAGTTGTTGTGCATCCTGGGTCATCTTGATATTACCCAGATCCTTATCAACAGCGTTCATCATACTGGTCATATCAGCAGGCTTTCCGCCGCTAAAATTCAGTTCAAAACTGAGTTTCTGATCATAAGGTGCATATCCCACAGAAGAAATATTCAATTTAAAAGTTCCCATTACCGGCAAACTTTCAATACTGAATTCTCCTTTTTTGTCAGTTAGAATAGTAGCTATTATATAATCCTTTCTCTTTTTAGAAATTGTATCCAGTTTGTTTTGTAACAGTAATATGGAAGCTCCTTCTATTGACTTTGCAGTGTTGGCATCTACCACTTTTCCGTAAAAATGGCCCATGTTCATGTTTTGAGCCTGGGCTCCTCCTCGAGTTGAACCCGGGATACTTATTTGGGCAAGCGTAAGGCTTGAAGTCAGTAAAAGACTACTTACAAAGAAATAATGGAGAAATTTACTCATAGCAGTTTAGCAGTTTTCATTAAGCGCCGGCAATATATTACTTATTCATGGTTTTTAGGGCTTTGCCGGGGAAAACCTCTTAATATTTTCAACTGATTAACGACCATTTAGCACATAAAAATATATAACTGTTATGATTGAGTAAATTCACGTTTGCAACCTGGTAAAATCCCCATTGTCAAGTAATTTTTTGTCACAGTGTTTTATTTATATATTTTTGCTGCCCAATAAAAAATGGTAGCCATAGCTCAGTTGGTTAGAGCACTAGATTGTGATTCTAGGGGTCGTGGGTTCGAGCCCCATTGGTTACCCACAAATGGGCAGAGCAATTAAAAACTGTTTTGCCCTTTTTTTATGCTCATTATGTTTTTTAACATTTTGAAAAATAAATGGGAAAATTCTTATTTCATAAGCACTATTATTTGAGTGGATAAAAAAACATTATAAAAATTATCATGGTCAAGGGTTGAGAAATTGTAGGGTTTTATAGGTGTCATTGCAATTCAAAGAAGATGAGTGAAACCTTATCGAAGACTTTTAAGAGAGGAATAAAAAAGGCTTTGTCATAAAAAAAAGCCGTATAAAAACGGGCCGATATTTGCCACTTATCCTGATAGTTTTCCTACACATTCTGTTTAACAAAACATTATTGTGAAACAGGCGTTTAGGATAACCACAACACTTTGATTTTACGTTAATTTTACAACATGCAACAAATTGCAGCATTTATGATGAGTAAAAAATTTATACCGGTAGTACTGGCTTTGGTTTTAGGTAGCTTATTCCTTGCTTTTCAGTCCCAGGGTAACCCTGATGAAAAGAATGAAAATCCAAAAAACAAGTATGAAAAAATATTGCGCAATGTAAATGTACTTTTACAGGAAGGGCATTTCAGCCCAAAGAAAGTTGATGATATTTACAGCAAAACAGTTTTCAAAAAATTTGTGGAAGACCTGGATAATGATAAGAATGTATTTCTGCAAAGTGATCTTGATGCCTTACAAAAATATGAAACCACAATTGATGATGAGTTAAAAGGTGCAGAGCTGACTTCGTTTTTTGCCATCAATGATTTGTACCTGAAAAGGCAAAACGAGGTTTCCTTATTGTATAAAGATATCCTGGCAAAACCATTTGATTTTACTGTAAATGAAACAATTCAAATGGATGCCGATAAATTATCGGCACCAAAAACAGAGGCTGAACGCAAAGACGCATGGAGGAAAAGATTAAAATACCTGGTTTTAGACAAGTATGTAGCCATGCAGGATGAGCGTGAAAAAAACAAAGACAAAAAAGATTATAAAGTTAAAGCAGACAGTACATTGGAACGTGAAGCAAGAGATGCTACCCGCAAACAGATAGGGCGTTATTTTGCTACTAAGAAAACACGTGAAACAAATGATGAGAATTTCAGTGTATTTGTAAATGCCGTTACGGGAACCATGGATCCCCATACAAATTATTTTTTACCTATCGACCTGCGTTCGTTTAACGAAACCATGAGGGGTAGTTTTTTTGGTATAGGTGCTCAATTGAAAGAGGAAGACGGCAGAATTAAAATAGCCAGCCTCGTTACTGGTATGCCTGCCTGGAAAGGCGGTGAGCTAAAAGAAAATGATGAGATAATTAAAGTAGGCCAGGATAAACAAGAGCCGGTAGATGTTACAGGATATGCTGTAACTGATGCTGTGAAACTTATTCGTGGAGCCGAGGGAACAACAGTGAGCCTTACTATCCGTAAATCGGATGGAACTATTAAAGTGATTTCTTTAGTTCGTGCTGATATTAAGCTGGAAGATGTTTTTGTAAAATCGGCAATAATAAAGGGCCAGAATAAAATAGGTTATATATACCTCCCGGAATTTTATGCTGATTTTGAAAAACCTAATGGTGCCCGTTGTGCAGCAGATGTGGCCCGTGAAATTGAAAAATTGAAAGCCGAAAAAGTGGATGGCATAGTGTTGGATTTACGTGGTAATGGCGGTGGATCATTGTATGATGTAGTTCAGATGGCCGGTTTGTTTATTGAGGATGGACCTATTTGCCAGGTAAAAGGCCGGGACGAAAAACCTAATGTGTTGAGAGACCGGGATAGGACCGTTCAATACACTGGTCCGCTGGCTGTAATGGTAGATGAAACAAGTGCTTCTGCTTCTGAAATATTCGCCGCTGCCATCCAGGATTATAAAAGAGGAATTATTATTGGCAGCACTTCAACTTATGGTAAAGGAACTGTACAAAGAAATATTCCATTAAATCCTGCCAGTGAAAATACCTTATTTGCTCCTAAAAAAACAGATGACCTGGGTACGGTAAAACTAACCCTGCAAAAATTCTATCGCATTAATGGTGGCGCTACTCAATTGAGAGGTGTGGTACCCGATGTGATAATTCCGGACAGGCTTGAATATCTTAAGTTCAGGGAAAAAGATAATCCAAATGCCTTGCAATGGGATGAGATAGAGAAAGCACCATTCAGACCCTGGATAAGTACTTTCAGTACAGATGCGGTTATTAGCAGTGCGAATGATGAAATAAGTAAAAGTACCAGCTTTGGAAAAATTAAAACTAATGTTCAATGGCTTGAAAAAAATAGTGAGAAGGCCTATTCCCTGAATATTGTGAAGTTTAAAGAAGATCAGAAGCAGCTAAAAGATGTCTATAAACAAATTGAAGAATTATATAAATTGCCAAAATCTATGGAAATAAAAAATATTCCCTCAGATACAGTTGACATAAATAAAGCAAAAGAAAAAGTAGATCGAAATAAGGCATGGCTCAAACGTATAGGCGATGATATTTATATTGATGAATCAGTGAAAGTGATCAATAAAATGATTGTTCAGGCAAATACAGCTAAAGTGAATTAAAACAGGATCGCCATATTTTTAAACTCAAAAGTCCCGGTAACATGATTTTTAAGTTTTTGTACATTTTCTAATTCCTATATCAACTCTAACGTGTTTATACCATAAGAAAACTAGTCATTTAAATATCTTTCTTTTATAATCTTTACATGATGATATACATGGCCAATAATAATAAAACACAGTGCTTCAGCAGTTACCGGGCGTTCATTTGCGCTTCCGCTTTTTTGCAACGCATCTTCAGTTAAACTACTAAATAAATATGAGCTAGCTTTTCTTACAGCCTTAAATTCTTCTACCATGTTGCTCCAGCTCCTCTTATTTGCCTCGCTTGCAGCAGCATATTCATTTTCCTCAAAGCCGGGCAGGGATTGCTTTTCACCCCGTGCAATGGCAAGTAACCTGTAATTGAAAATCCGTTCGGTATCTATCACATGCTGCAGCAGTTCTTTCAATGTCCATTTTCCTTCTGCATATGCATAGCCAGCTTTTTCTTCACTGATGCTATTAAAAAAGTTATCAATCAGGGGTTGCTGATTTATGAGGGCATCTGATATATTGTCTTCAGGAACCAGTTTGATATAATTCCCAAAATATTCAGGATAAGTACCTTCTGTTGGTTTTGGCATATAAAAGTTTTTACAAAAATAAGCCGTCCTGCTTTGTGTGGACGGCTATAATAAAAATATTCTTAGTTGTAATTGTACCCTTTTTTGTAGGCAGGTTCCGAATTACAAGACTATCCCATTTTTGTTTTCTTAATTTTTGATTTAGGCAATTCCTGCTTTTGGTTAGCAGGTTTTAAAGTGCCTGCATATTTTAATGCTTCATAAGCATTAACAATCCCGCCGGTTTTGGAAAGATCAGAAAAGTCAACTTTATCAGTTCCCCCTGGTTTATTTACCTTTTCTTTTGGCGCTTGTGCTGATTTTTCAATAGCCAGTTTAACCTGTTGTGGACTTAACCCGGGATAGTACTGTAAAATTAAAGCTGCTACACCTGCTACTACTGGACAAGCCATACTCGTTCCGCTTGCATTACCATAAGTATTACCGCCAGGAATGGTGGAGTATATATCTACACCAGGTGCAAAAACATCCACTTCTTTTTTGCCATAATTACTGAACGAAGCAGTAAGACCGCCATTTCTTAAATTGCCACTTGCACCCACAGTAATTACATTGCTGACCCTGCCTTTACCATCTACAAATATTGGGTTGGGAAAGTTGTCTTCAGTGTCTACATTCTTGGCATCATTACCGGCTGCATGCACCAGTAAAACACCCTTTTGCTCTGCATACCTGAAGGCATCATCCACCCAGTTTTTTTCTGGCGAAAAATCTTTTCCAAAGCTCATGCTGATAATTTTTGCACCATTGTCCACGGCATATCTTATTGCAAGTGCAATATCTTTATCATGTTCATCACCATCGGGTACCGCACGTATCATCATAATACGCACATTATCTGCAATCCCATCCATTCCTATTCCATTGTTTCTTGCAGCAGCAATAATTCCGGCACAATGCGTTCCATGAAACGGTGTATTGGCCATTACATCATTATTGCCATAGAAACGGTCGTTAATATTTGTTTCATCATCCTTTACAATGTCTTTCCTATAAGAAGGGGGAGCCGTAGAAGCTGCATCAGCTTTACGAATCTGTCCGCTAATTTCATCAATCAATTGCTGGTTGGATATTTCATAGCTATTGTTGGCTTTTGAAATATTAAGGATAAAATTCTTAACCATCCTGGCATCTGTACCTGAAGTAGTGTATGTCTTCAGGTCATTACCATTGTATTCTTCTTTTCCTAATTCTTTTCTTACTACAGAATCTCCCCGCAATAACTTAGGGTACAATTGAAGTAAATAACTCACTTCATCCTGGTTTACTTCACCTACAGATTTATCTTTTGCCTTTAAAAAATATTCGTATTCTTTGCGGTCGGCAGCAGATAATTTATCGGGTTCTACTTCCTTCCCATCCCACTTACCTTTTAATGCATGATAAACACGGGCGCCTTCATAACTGTCCTGTTTTACATTGCGGCCATCTTTTCCGCCAATAAAATTCCATCCATAAATGTCATCTATGTACCCGTTATTATCATCATCTATACCATTTCCAGGGATCTCTTTTGGATTTCTCCAAAGAACAGGTTTTAAATCCTCATGCAACGTATCTATCCCACTGTCAATAACGGCTACAATAATTTGCTTGCTTTTCAGGTTTTTTGCTTTGGCCAATGCATAGGCTTTATCAATGCTGATGCCTGCGAAACCTGAACTGTTATCAAGCATGTGCCAGTTTTTGGGAATGGATTCTGAGGTTTTTATGCCTTCTATTTCCTGTGCCAGTGTTGCACTACAAATAATTAAGCTGGCTAAAATGTAGCTAAAAAAATACTTCATATTGTGATTTTGCTTTTTTAAGATACGAAAATAAAGGGTTATCTGTTAAGGTTTTTACCACTGATGATTTATTGGGATAATTTTAAAGGTCGAAACGGATACCCTGTGCCAGCGGGAGTTTGTCAGTATAATTAATGGTGTTGGTTTGCCTGCGCATATAAACCTTCCATGCATCGCTTCCACTTTCCCTGCCGCCGCCCGTTTCTTTTTCACCTCCAAATGCACCACCAATTTCTGCACCTGAAGTTCCGATGTTAACATTGGCAATACCACAATCACTTCCGGCCTGTGATAAAAATAACTCTGCCTCGCGTAAATTGTTTGTTATTACAGATGATGATAAACCTTGTGGAACTCCGTTTTGCATCGCGATGGCCTGTTCCATAGTTTTATATTTCATGATATAAAGGATGGGCGCAAAAGTTTCATGCTGCACGATCTCAAAACTATTTTTTGCTTCGGCAATACAAGGTTTTACATAACAACCACTTTCAAAACCTTTTCCTTTTAACACACCGCCTTCCACAATAAAATCGCCTCCTTCTGCTTTGCATTTTTCTATAGCATCCTGGTACATCTTTACTGCATCTTTATCAATCACAGGTCCCACATGATTTTTTTCATTTAGCGGATTGCCGATTTTTAACTGGCTATAACTTTTTACCAGAAGTTCTTTAAACTTATTGTAAATTTTTTCATGAATGATAAGCCGGCGTGTGGTTGTGCAACGTTGTCCTGCTGTGCCTACAGCACCAAAAACAGCGGCTGTGAGGGCAATTGGAAGATCAGCATCTTTACTTATAATGATGGCATTGTTACCACCCAGTTCCATCAGGCTTCGCCCAAGGCGCTGGGCTACAGCAGTTGCAACCGCTTTTCCCATTCTTGTACTCCCCGTTGCAGAAACCAATGGCATTCTTTCATCGTTACTCATCCATTCACCCACTTCTCTACCACCGGTTATCAAACAACTTACACCTTCGGGCACAGCATTTTGCTTAAAAACTTTTTGAACAATTTTCTGGCAGGCAA
>JBDSYV010000300.1:0-4596 GCA_040110925.1 Ferruginibacter sp.
TCAATATTCTTTATGTCAGCATTTACCGTAAAATGCCCTTTTTCTATTTTTGGATTGCAGGACATTAAACTTGTTACCATTAATACCAATATGCAATACTTCTTCATGTTTTTGAACTTTATAATTAAAAAAAATTATCTGTGATGAATTTTATCCCGCATTCAATTTTTCTGCAAGCAGCCTTGTGGTTATTTGCATATCCGCTTTTCCTTTACTGCGTTTTTTTACTTCTCCGGCAAACAAGCCCAAAAGATTTTTTTTTCCAGACTTATATGCCTGCACTTGCGTTGGCATATCCTTAATCACTTCATCTATCCAGGTTTCCAATGAAGATTCATCCGCTTCCTGCAGCAGGTTTAAATCCGCTGCTACTTCCATTGCAGTCTTTGACGGCTCGTTCAAAAGGGTATTCAATATTTTGCCTGAACCATTGTTAAAACTTATTTTTCCTTCTTCTACAAGATCTATAAGGGCCGCTATTTTTTCTGCAGGTAGCGGGAAATTTTTTAATAAAATTGAATGACTGTTGCAATAAGATTTTAAGGGGCCAAGCATCCAATTGGCAACCGCCTTATAATAATTAGTATGTTCAATCAACTGCTCATAAAAATCCGCATCTTCCCTATCGCTGCAGATAACTTTTGCATCGTATGTACTAAGTTGGTATTTTTCCTGGTAAAGTTTTTCACGTTCATGCGGTAATGCAGGCATAGAAGACTTTACTTCAGAAATATATTTTTGGGTAATTGTAAACAAAGGCAAATCAGGTTCGGGAAAATAGCGGTAGTCTTCAGCCTCCTCTTTATTTCTTAAAGCAAAAGTTGTATTGTTACCAGCATTATAACTCCTGGTTTGCTGAATAACCGGTTCATTGTTTTCAACCAACGTAATAAGCCTTAACGATTCCACTTCTATAGCTTTTTTTACATTGCGTATGCTGTTTAGATTTTTCACTTCCACCCTGGTTCCCAGTTTTGTTTCGCCTTTCAGCCGTACAGAAATATTGGCATCGCAACGCATGCTGCCTTCTTCCATATTACCATCGCACACATCCAGCCAGCGCAGCAACCTCCGCAGTTCGGTTAAAAAAAGATAGGCTTCATCAGAACTGTTGATGTCAGGTTCGGTAACTATTTCCAATAGCCCTACCCCGGCACGGTTAAGATCAATGCAGGTAAAATTTTCATCCAGGTCATGAATACTTTTGCCTGCATCTTCTTCAATATGGATCCTGTTTAATGTTATATTTTTCTGAATGTCGTTATTTACAATAGTAACAAATCCTCCCTGGCAAACCGGTGCAGTATGCTGGCTTACCTGGTAGCCTTTGGGCAGGTCAGGATAAAAATAATTTTTCCTGGCAAAAAAATGTTGATTGGCAATTTTGCATTGCAAGGCTATACCAAGTCTAACGGCCAGCTCAATTACCTTTTCGTTAAGCACTGGCAATGTACCGGGGTGGGCTAGAGATATGGGGCTTACCTGTGTATTAGGCGCTGCACCAAATACAGTAGAGTCGCCGCAGAATAATTTACTTTGTGTAAGCAATTGTGCATGCACTTCAAGGCCAATAACCACTTGGTATTTATCGGTATTCATCTGGCCGTAAAATTAACCATTTTACCATGGCTATAATTTGTAGGCATAAAAAAGGGGCTAATTAATCTTTTTGGCTATATTTATTATCAACAAGCATACATGCTTTTTTTGTTCCGTAGGAACAATTGGTTGGTAATATCAAATCAAAATAAATGCAAACGTTCCGTAGGAACGATTGGTGCTTTTTTTGTATTTCAATTTGTAGAAGCAGCACAAATCGTTCCTACGGAACGCCCATGAATAATCCTGCTGTTTTTACCTACCAATTGTTCCTACGGAACAAAGCGTGTTAGCCCGGCAGCACTTCAAAATATTAATTAGCCATAAAAAAACTGCCCCGGTCAGGAGCAGCTTATTTATTATTAACAAAATAGTGAGGTTACTATCCTGTACAGAAAACGCTTTTCAATGGCTTATAATGATGCTGTTTTCAATTTTTTAGGAAACTTCAGTTCAAAATTCATTTCGGTATTATTTCTCTTTGCTTTTATAGGATAAGACGTTTTATCAATATTTTCTGCCAATGCTGCCCTTGCTTCATCCGTATTATTTATTTTTTTATCAGCAATCTGGATAATCACATCATCTTTTTTCAATCCTGCTTTTGCGGCAGCAGAGCTATCTTCTACTTCCAGAACTTTAACGCCAAGGGCATCATCGGTGTCCTGGATTTTTAATCCTAATCTTTGTTTACGGAAAGGGCCTGGGCTATACATTCCTTCCATATTTTCAAAAGGTGCAAAATGAAGGTCTGGCATATCAGGCATGTGAGGCATGCTGAAGGATTTATAATTTCCATCCGGTGTTGTAAAAGAGAAACTATTGCCCTCTCTCATTTGTAAAGTTGCCTTTGCTGATTTTTCTTTTTTATTCCGCAGGTAGGTGATTTTTACTTCATCCTTTTCCTTTTTCGCATTTACAGCATCAAATAAATCCTGCGAACCTGCAATTTTTTTGTCATCAAGTTTTGTAATAACATCTCCTTTTTCAAGACCGGCTTTTTCAGCAGGGCTGCCTTTAATTACATCGGTAATTTTTGCTCCCTGTTCATCTTTCTCTGTGCTCACACCCAGGTAAGGTTTATCAGATCCATTACTCCAGCCAAAGTTTCCCATCTCCCTTTGGCCATCCATAACCTTATATCTATTTCCCTCTCTTACCAATACCTTCTTGTTGTTAATGGTAATTTCATTATCCTTAAATTCTAACAGGGGCTTTCCATTAATAATTACTTTATCTCCACTTATTTGGATATTTAGTGTGGCATCTTTGCTGCCTTTTTTGCGGATGATGATTTCCTGTGCTTCTTTATCGGCTTTTGGGTTGATTACTTCCTGTGCTAAGGCTTTGTAAGAACTCCCAGCTAGCAACCAGGTAAGAATTGAAAATAATACTTTGTTCATGACTTTTGATTTTATGTACGAAAAGTTTAGTACATCAAAACTAAGGGGAATTATTCATTTACGAAACATTTCGGAAATATTTATTTTTCTTTAACAAACTATATATGAAAATACTAAATCGAGAACCGATAGATTTTAATTGGGCAGTTATCTTCCAACTCTTCTTTTTCATATTGCATCCCTATTTTTTCCAGCACTTTTTGGGAAGCAATATTTTTTACATGAACCTTGCCTGTAACAATGGCAAAATTTAGTTTTTTGTGTGCATAATTGAGTGTAGCTTTTGCAGCTTCAGATGCATATCCTTTACCCCAATATGTTTTCATCAACCGATAACCCAGGTCAATTTCCTTATTTTCTTCTATGTATTTTAATCCGCACCAGCCGATGAAGTCCAAGTTCGTTTTTAAATGCATAGCCCAGCGGCCTAAGTTAAGTGCATACTGTGGTAAGATGATATCTTTTAAAACAGCCTTCGCATCGGCTAGGTTTTTGAGAGGAACTTCGTGTACATATTTTACCACTTCCGGATCGCTGTTAAGTTCCAGCAAAAGCGCAGAATCTTCCATCGTAAAACGTCTAAAAAAAAGGCGCTCAGTTTGTAAAACAATATCCATATTAATGAATTTGTTTTTTTACTTCTTCAATTAAAGCATGAAACTGCGAAACATCTTGTCCGCCTGCTGTGGCCAAAGTTTTTTGTCCACCGCCACCACCTTTTATCAATGGGCTAACTATTTCTTTAATAATTTTTCCGGCATCAAGATTTTTAGCCACACAAACTGTTTGGCTGATGCTGATGGCTACAAATGCTTTACCGGCAATATTGCTGCAGAGCACTACCAAATGATCATGAAGATTATTCTTAAAATCAAAACAAAGTTTTTTTAGTGCATCGGGATTGCTTACTTCAATCACTTGTCCAATAAAAGAAACATTATTGATTATTTCATCCTTTTTCATAAGGTCATTGCGTACGGCAACGAGTTGCCTTGCTTCAAGCGATTCAATTCTTTTTTGCAAGTGGGCATTTTCTGCTAAAAGATTTTCTATGGCCTTAGTTGGCTCTGCAGGATTTTTTAATATGTCTTTAATACTATTTAACTGTGAGAACTGAAGGGCAATAAAATCTTCTGCTGCCTTACCACTGATGGCTTCAATCCTTCTCACACCAGCAGCTACTGCAGCTTCATGTTTTATTTTGAAGTGCCCAATTTCGCCTGTATTTCCCACATGCGTGCCACCGCAAAGCTCAATGGAATAGCTGGGGTCAATGAGCACTACTCTAACAGTATCGCCATATTTTTCCCCAAACAACGCCATTGCACCCATATTTACTGCTTCATTTTTGCCCATGCTTTTTATTACCACCGGAATATTGGCCCTTATTTTTTCATTCACCATTTTTTCTACGGCTGCAATTTCCACAGGACTGATTTTTGCAAAATGAGAAAAATCAAAACGGGTATGCGCTTCATTAACCAGGCTGCCTTTTTGAGCAACATGTTTGCCTAACACTTCTCTTAAAGCCGAATGCATTAAATGCGTGACAGAATGATGAACTGTTATATGCTTTCTTCTTTCTTCATTCACC
>JBDSYV010000301.1:0-17630 GCA_040110925.1 Ferruginibacter sp.
CTTATAAGTATGCTTGTCAAATGCAGTGTTCATCAGCTTTTCACTTAATTGCGAAAAAGGGCTTGCAGAATTTTTCGTGTATTCTCCTTTTACAGCACCTGCTTCTGTTTTAAAATCATGAACAGAATATTTAAGGTGCTGGAACCTGTCACCTTCCAGTTCAAACATTTTTTCAAGCATGCCTGCATTACCAGTCATGTGGTAAATAGTTCTGTCTATGGATGTATTTGCATTTGCAGAAGCACCAATAGATTTCATAACCTCTGAATACTGCTCAGTAGAATATTTTTCAGTTCCCCTGAACATCATGTGTTCGAAAAAATGTGCAAACCCGGTTTTGCCGGGTTCAACCTCTTCTCTTGATCCTACCCTTACAACAATAAAAAATGAAGCCAGTCCCGGGCTGTTAAAGGGCACAGTGACTACGTTTAATCCATTTGGCAGTTTCTTTTGCTGAATGGGAAACGGCATTATTTTATTTGCTTGCTGACTGAAACCCATATAACCGGTTAACAACAGCAAGGCATACAAGATTGCTTTCTTCATTGACATTTTATATTTTATTAGTATCAAAAAATCTATAAGGCCGCTAAGGTAATTAATCAACCGGCCATTGAAACAAATGAAATAAATTTTTATACAGGTGGTAAATGCAACTAATGCACTAATAAAAAGCGCCCATGGCGCCAAATCCAATTTAAAAATTACTAACCGGAATTACCTGGTTAAGGCCTATACCCCTTGCATGGAGAAATAATAATCCCCTTGGTAAATTAACCGGAAGTGAAATTGATTGCAAACTTGATCCTGCCATTACGGGCAGTGTTAGGCTAAATAAAGTTCTACCTGTTGCATCTATTAATCTGATATTTATATCCTGGCTGCTGACTGATTGTATTTGTGCTGTGATATGGTAACTCCTGTTTAGCAGGGTTGGATATATTACAAAACCATTCTTGTTATTTTTTACTGAAACCCTTAATATGCCCGAATAAGTAAAATGACCGTCCTTATCAAACATTTTCAACCTATAATAATATACATCTGAAACCCTTGTATCTGCATCAGGAAAACTATAAGAGCTACCATTTAAATTTCCAGAGGCAGGAATAATTCCAAATGTTGTAAACTGGCGGCCATCCACAGCTTTTTCTAATTCAAAATAGGCAGTGTTTATTTCAGTTTTAGTTTGCCAGCTAATTTTGACTGCCGTATTTATTACCGAGGCACTAAAAGTTTCAAGCGTTAGTGGAACGACAAACAATGAATAATCTACCAAACCTAAAGCTGGATTATCAGGCTGATGAAATATTTTATTTTCAATTTCTACAGGATCATTTGTGCCCCAATAATTATTTTGAGCCATAATATTTTCAGCAGAATTATTATACAGATCAATACCAGGGGTGGTTAAATTAGTATTACCAATAAAAACATTGTTGCCATCATCCTCCGCGTTCAGGTTTGTTAAATCACCGAGGTTGGGTTTTGAGCCACCTTGTATGGTAATGCCCCAAAGGTTCCATCTAAAAAGATTGTCCCGGACAATTGTGTTCTGGTGACTGCTGGCTGATCCGCCGGTGAATGAAATGCCACTTCCACCAAGGGCAGGATTGTTCTGGGTATTGTTACTATCCACCTGGTTAAAGGATACAACTGCATTAATATTTGAACCACCATTAAATGTCATCCCGTATCGGTTATTCTTAATTATATTTCCACTTATTATTGCATACACATTGCCAATTGGTAAAAAGCCAATGCCCCCTGAATTTGTGGATGATCTGAGAATCTGGTTATTAATTATTTTGATTGTGTCCTCTCCGGCAGCACTTGTAGCACCCATATTTATCTGTGGTACATTTTGATTAGTAGTATTATTTCCCTGGAAAAGACAATTGATAATTTTAGGCGCATTACTGATATTTGACCCTCCTTGTATTGCTGCTCTCTGGTTGTTTAAAAATTGCGAATTAGTAATTACCGCATTTGACCTGAATAGGGCAATAGCGCCATTTCCAAAGCTGGTGGAAGCATTGTTATTGTTATACCTAAATATGCAACTGTCGATAATTGGGCTACTGTCGCTCAATCTTAATGATACGGCATACTCAAGAGTTAGTTTTCGAATAATACTTCCAGAACTGTTGTCAAGGCGCATACCCAGGAAACCAGTAGAAGTATTAACTGCTGTAAATAATACGCCAGAAGGAGGGTCGATGATAATGCGTCCTAATACAATGAAACTGGTATTGACTAAAAATTTTACAGTGGCATCTGTTGTTATATTCAGTATGTCTCCTACCGAAATGCGAATGGTATCATTAACCTGGTAAAAACCTGGTTGGGCAGTAAGATAACCAGCAGAATTTGTAACCATGTCATCAAGGTTCCAGTTAACTCCTGTGCCGGGAGTACTATATATTCCTGCTTTTGAATTTGAGAACAAACTAAAAACAATAATCATCGAAAGCAAAAATGATTTCATCTGGTTTTCTTTTTTGATTTTAATAAAGCATAAAATTAAAACAAAACCAAACCTGCCGATGAACAAATTCTAATTGAATGAAATTTTTTATGGCATTTAATAATTCAAAAAAAAGCTGCCCTTTCGGGCAGCCTTCATTGCTTGTTTCAGAAAATTACTTATTACTCAATCCTACCATCTTTTTTATCTTGCTTGCGGCCCAATACATAACCTCCACCAGCACCTAGCACTGCACCAATGATGGCACCCTTAGCACTCTTTCCTAAAATGGCTCCCGCAACAGCTCCAGCTCCTGCACCAATAACGGCACCTTTTGCTGCTTTACTTATGCCTGTTTTCTTTTGTGTTTCTGCAGTTGTTTCAGTTCCTGTTCCTTCAGTAGTTCCAGTTCCAGTTTTTCCAACTGTTGTGTTACTGCCAGAGGCAGTTTCTGTTGCTGGTGGAGTTGCTACAGGTGGGGTAGTAACTACAGGAGGCGCTTGTGGCTGCTGAACTGGCGCCTGGTATCTTGGTTCTGGTCTGCGTGTATTTCTCCTGACCGTGTTCGTATTAACATATTTTTTTTGAGTAACTCTTTGATTCGCCTGGCTTTCCTCATCCTGAACGATGGCAGCTTTATCAGTATTTATATTATTCTGGTATAAAGCAGAAGAGTCCTGGAGAATAACCATTTCTCTCCCTGCATCTGTTTTTTCTTTGGTACTGCACGCAACCATTGTTGCAACTACAGAAAGTGAGAGTAATAATTTTTTCATGATAATCAATTTATTTTTTGAATTAATAGTTTATTACAATAGTATCAATATTGTGCCAGAAGGTATATTATGAAGGACTGAACCGGCATTTAAATAGACATTAACACGCTGTTATTTGTTTGAAAATTTATAACCCAGATTAAACTTTTCTGAAAGCGGCTGGTAGCTTGTAGTGCAAAAAAAAACTGCCTCATTTTATGAGACAGTAAATAAATTTTGGTGCAATTACACTTTTATGCCAGCAATGCAATGATTGCCATCAGGGCATAAAAGCCTGCGATGATACCAATAGCCTGGAGGGTATCAACCACCTGTGGAGAGTAAAGTTTTTTCATAACTTACATTTTTTTTAATAAGTGAATTAAAAAGAATCAATTATAGGAAAAACCAGATTTTCTTGTGTTATTCTTGGGAGGTAGTGCTTAGAAATGATTTGACAAGGAGTAGATTTCAGTGCAAAAGTAAATTAATATATTAAATATGCAAGGATTATAGCTTCTTTTTTCAGCGACCCTACCCTTGTTAAAAATCTACGTTCATAATAATTTTACCAACTTGCATAAAAAAACCATGGATCCATCGGCAGAATTTCAATTGATAGATTATTCTCCTGAACATAAAGATGCCATAAAGGAATTAAATTATGAATGGCTTGAAAAATATTTTTTTGTAGAACCCAATGACATCAAACAATTAAATAACCCCGAAGAAGAGATAATAGAAAAAGGCGGGGCCATATATTATGTAAAACATAAAAACCAAATTGTAGGTACGGTATCGCTTATGCAAAAAGCTGAACAGGTGTATGAGTTAAGTAAAATGGCTGTAACTGCAACTTTCCAGGGGAAAGGCATTTCCAACTTGCTTATGGATAAATGCATATTGGCAGCAAAAATAATGGGTGCCAAAAAACTGATATTGTATTCCAATACAAAACTTGCAAATGCTATATCATTATATAAAAAATATGGCTTTACAGAAATCCCTTTAGATAACAGTTATGCCCGAAGTAACATTAAAATGGAGAAAATTTTATAACGGTTTTTCTTTATTATCAAACTCTGAAATATAGCGTTCAATCCGCCTGTCGGGGATTAACCAGATAAAAGCTACAGTAATATATAAAAGCATGCCTAAAGCCGGGTGTATAAATGAAAATCCAATGCCAATAGCATATAATAAAACAGATGCCCTGCCTTTAAAATCTGTTCCAAGCGCTTTTGCAATAACCGATTCTTTACCATGAATAGAAGAGAGACAATGTGCAAGGATATAATATGCAACAGCAGCCATGAATAATACAAATCCATAGGTTACGACTGTCCAGGTTGTAAAATGATTTTCTCCCATCCAACCTGTAGTAAATGGAACGAGTGAGAGCCAGAATAACAGGTGCATATTTGACCACATCACATTACCATTAATCATCTTTACTGTATGCATCAGGTGATGATGATTGTTCCAGTAAATACCCAGGTAAATGAAACTAAGAATATAACTCAGGAACACTGGTATCAACGGTTCTAAAGAGGCTAAAGTGCCACCATGGGGTACTTTCATTTCCAGCACCATAATGGTTATAATGATTGCCAATACGCCATCACTAAAAGCTTCCAACCTGTTTTTTCCCATAAGCCATTTTTAATGCCAACAAATTAATGCAAAATTTATTAAGCATCAAAAAGCCGAAACTGCATTTGCAATTCCGGCTTAGCGATTTTAGAGGGTTTAATCAGATATTAGTATTTCTTTGTTCGTTTATTTATTTACTACTACAGCATCAACCCAGGCCAGTTCATTTACTGAGTCCGCATGTTTTTGCACATATTCTTTACGCTCCTTTTCCAGTTTTTTCTCTTTATTCTTTCCTGCAATGGCTTTTATTTTACTTCTTCTTTCATTATTCAGATTAACCAGGAGCTCCGATTTTTGCGCTTCAGTAAGAGCCATATTGTTTCGCACATCAGTTGCTTTTACTGTATAGCTGCTATTAATATATTTTATCTGGCGGCCAAGGTTATCATTTATTTTTGCGCCTTTTACAATAGCATCTCTTTCACGTTCCAGGCGGGCCATGTTTTCCTGCTCCACTGAATATGATTTCCATGTTACCTGGTTCGTACTGTCAATTTCCCTTAAACGATTCGTTTTCCAATCAAAACGCTGTTGTGTAAATGCAGAGTCTGCTACACGCTCTCCTTCAACCCTTAGAGCTTCAGACTGCAATCTTTCAAGCCTTTGTTCTTCCCACAATTGCTGCTTTTCCTTCTGAGTTTTATTGAAAGCCGCCGTCGCTTTTGCTTCTTTTTGTGCGTAACTATTTTTTACTTTTTTTGTTTTTTTTGTCTGTGCATCTGCAGCAAATAAGGACATAGCCACTACACAAGTAAGGAGTATCTTTTTCATAAGTTTTTACATTTTTCGCACATAAGACAATATCCATGCCACTACTAAATAATGTGCATTTTTTTGTATAACTATAGGTGATGCTTCTTCCACCTCATACAAGAAAGTCCAAATAAAATGTTAACGGGCGAATGTTTTTAACTCATTGCGTTAATTAATCAATTCATCATACTTCTATGCCGGTTAATTACAATCCTTCTTAACAATATGTGTTTTCAAAAATATATTAGCTGTATAAAAATGATAAACAATGAAAATAAATATTGGTCTCATTAGTTTTGTCATTACAGGTAGTATTGCGTTTTCGCCTTCACCAAAATTCGTAAAAGGCACCTGGGTTTTGCAGAAAGGAAAATACCTGTATTATCCTTATGTGCTCTGACTTAAGAAGGAGGAAGGATATGTAAAAGGAACAATAGATATACCCCGCAGCATATATTTGATACGGCATTACACTCCATAGTTACAAAAGCAGACTTATGTTTATCCACCTGGATAAACATAAGTCTGTTCAAATTAAGGCCACACCGCCTGAATAAGAAATATATGGTGAGCTTGAAACTGGTAGTAAAAAAATAAAGTAAGCTTTGTAATGCAATTAATTGCTTTAAAAAACCTGATGTAAAATTATCAATAACCGGGATTATATCTTTTTCCAAAAACAATGACTTTTGCCCTACCTGTGAGGAGACTACCGACAGTGCGATATCTAAATTCTATCCTAAGAATTTCTTTTCCCTCTGGGCCAAGTTCAATAATTCGGCTAAACTGATCCGCCGCTATCGTTTCATCAATTGTTGGCTCGAGTTTATCGCCGTTCCTGTAAACAACTTTTAGCTCGTTGAGCCTAATTTCTTTTCCCTCCACCTTAAACTTGATGTTAGTGTACCTGGTACTTCTTAGTATCTCAAGTATGTCACGGTCACGGCCAAAATCTACTTTCAGTTCACCAAGCAGATCCCAGCCTTCTTCAACAGCTAAAGTCCTGCGGGATGAACTACAGGAGAAACCAGTAAAAATTAAAGCAAATAAAAAATAACTGATGAAAATTTTGCGACAAGTAAAAATGTTCATAATTGTTTTTGTTTTTTAATAAACCCAAATGTCGCTCTTCATTGATAATAAAGATAACATAGAAATCATTTTTTTAAAATTGTGTAAGTAAATTCCTTTTACAAAACTGTCTTATTCTACAAAAATTCAAAAAAGTATTTGCATATTTAGAAGGAAATCTACTCATTAAAAAATTGGAGAAAAAGAGTAGCCTTCGTTAACTATTTTATCTCTTTTTCTCCTTAATACTTTTAAATAATATTTTAAACCTGAATATAACGTTCAGTTATTTTTATTTTAATTTAAAAACAATACCTACCTGAGCCTGAGTAATATCATATCCAGCCTCAGCATTAAACCCAAAATTTGGTGTTACAAAATATGAAGCGCCAACAAAACCACCCAACACAGGTGATGCTTCACTTTTATCAAAGTCAGTATTATTCCTGTATTGATAATGATGAAAACCAACACCTGCAGATACACCACCATAAGTATCTAAGCCACGAACTTTCCAGCCATAATGCCAGGCTGACCTGCCTGCAACTACGATTGTTCTTGATTTGTAATCATTATAAAAACCACCGTTGGAAAAAGAACCGCCTACTTCCGGCCCTAAGGTTATAACACCGGGTCCTGCCTGCCACAATCCAAATTCTAGTGCTGCTTTTGTACCGAATGCAGAATTGTAATAGCGGCCTTTATAATCGGCGCCTATACCCACACCGATATTAAGAATAACCGACCCTACCCTTACAGGCGTAACAGGTCCTTTAGATTGGGCAAAGGTTAAGGATGAGAATCCAATACCCATTCCTAATAAAATCGTAGAAATTAATTTTTGTTTTTTCATAACCAATTAATGGCAAATATTATACCTAACAGGCTGAATATGTTGTTTTACAAGAAAATTAAAAACAATGGAATATGGTATTAAAAATTGCTATTGCTGTTTTACCGATAAAAAAATCTGCTTTACCGATTAAGTACATCATTATACCTAATTGAACTTTTATTATTGAATAATGCAATATTACTTTGATTAAAATTTAAAAACATGAACGAAGAATTCAAAAATAAAACTGAAGAAAGATGGGGCAGGCAAAATAACCGCAACCCCCATGGAAGGGTTTGGGCAGGGTTATTATTACTTGCCATAGGTGTGCTCTTGTTATTAAGAACAGGGGATATACTATTCCTGCCATGGTGGTTTTTTACCTGGCCTATGATATTAATTGGATTTGGCATATTAAGTGGTATTAAGCATGGATTCCGCGGCGGGGGCTGGATAATCATGATTGTTATTGGATCTTTATTTCTAATTAATGAAATGGATCCCACCCTTAATCTGAAGCGTTACATTGGCCCAATTGCAATCATAGCTGTAGGATTGTTATTCATTTTGCGTCCAAAAAGAAATCGCTTTTACAGGAACAATAATTACCCGGGCAATGACGGTGGACAAAACACTTTAGTAACAGCAGCTCCTGGTTTTAATAATGATACTGAAAATACAAGCAACGACAGGCGTGACTTTATTGATGTAACTGCGGTTTTTGGTAGTGTAAAAAAAAACGTCCTGAGTAAAACTTTTAAGGGAGGAGACATTGTAAGTTTTATGGGTGGCTCCGAAATAAATCTTAGCCAGTCGGATTTTTCCAGTAAAGTTACCCTTGATATTACCAATATTTTTGCAGGCACAAAACTTATCATTCCTCCAACATGGGATGTACAAAGCGACATTACTGCAATTTTTGGTGGCGTAGATGATAAGCGGCAATTTGCTGGCGTAGTGGTGGACCCTAATAAAGTTTTGATATTGGATGGCACCTGTTTATTTGGGGGGATAGAGATTAAGAGTTATTAGAAGGTTTAAGAATTTAGAGGTTGAGAGATTAAGCCTCCTGCTTTCTTCTGGTTTATGTTTAAAAACATATTTGATTACAAAAGCCTCTTTATGAATTGGTATATAACCAAAATTGTTTACCGTATTATTTGCGGTGATGGTAACCATACTGCGCAGTTTGACGAACAATTGCGGTTAATAAATGCCGGGAATGAAGATGAGGCATTTGAAAAAAGTAAATCCCTGGGCAAACAAGGGGAAGATAATTTTTACAATCAGGAGAAATTACTTGTTTGCTGGAAGTTTGTAAATGTTTCTGAATTGTATCCCATTAATGAATTAATTGATGGTGCAGAAATTTATTCCCGGATCAAGGAAGTAAATGATGCTGAAGGATACAGTACATTCGTGAATAAGAAAGCAGCCGCTATTGTTGAAAAACAAAAGGATGCATTATTGAATATAACCTGATTCATTGGCAACTTCAGCATTTAAAACAGCAAAATTCAGATGGGTATTTTCTGCATTGGGTAGCGGCCTTGCGCTTTTGCATGCCACTGTATTGCATTGGCTGGGTTTTTCCTGGAACTTAGCCATAGCCGATAGCCTTTGCAATAATATTTTGTTGGTGGCTATAGCGCTCTTAATAAATTTAATCCTGCGTTTTTACATTCCATATAGAAACCGCTACAGTTTTATTCTCTCCTTGTGTGCTATGCTTACTTTAGTTTGGTTTTTTTCAGCAAGATTTATTTTTAATTTTTTTATTGGAAATGAAGAGGGTTTCAATGTCTTTCTTTCACAATCTGTACCAGTTAGGTTAACGATTGGCTTCCTGGTTATTTGTTGTATGGCGCTCATTAGTGTATTACTTTACACCCTACAAGATCAGCAGGAGGCTGAGAAAAGAAAAACAGAAGCGGACAAGCTTTCCAAAGATGCAGAACTTTTTAAACTACGTCAACAACTCCAACCCCATTTTTTATTCAACAGTCTTAACTCCATAAATGCATTAATAGCATCGCAACCACAACAGGCAAGAACCATGATACAACAGCTTTCTGATTTTTTAAGAGGCACATTAAAAAAAGACGAAAATCAATGGGCAAGCCTTACTGAAGAACTTGAGCACCTGCAATTATATCTTGAAATAGAAAAAGTACGTTTTGGGCATCGCTTATCTGCATCTATAAAAAATGAAACCGAAGGCATGAATTTGATACTACCTGCTATGCTGCTGCAACCAGTTGTAGAAAATGCCATCAAGTTTGGCTTATATGATACCATTGGAGATATCAGCATAATTATAACCGCGAAACTGGAAGCTGGTTATCTTATAGTGCAGGTTATAAACCCCTTTGATGCAGATGATGCCATGCCTAAAAAAGGAACCGGCTTTGGACTTAGCTCTATTCAAAGACGATTATTCCTTATTTATGCAAGGCATGATCTTTTGCATGCAGAAGCCATTGACAAGCTTTTTATCACAACAATCAAAATCCCGCAGTATGATAAAAGCACTGATAATTGATGATGAGCCATTAGCAAGGCTTATTGTAAAAGAATACCTGCAGGCTTATTTACAAATAACAGTTGTACAGGAATGTAATGATGGATTTGAAGGTATAAAAGCCATTATGCAACATCAGCCAGAACTTATTTTTCTGGATATTCAAATGCCAAAGATTAATGGATTTGAAATGTTGGAACTTGTGGACAATAAACCCGCTGTAATCTTTACCACAGCCTTTGATGAATACGCCATTCAGGCATTTGAAACTAACGCAGTAGATTACCTTTTGAAACCTTTTAGCAAAGAAAGATTTGATAAGGCTATAGAAAAATACCTGGAACAAGCGGCATTAGAAAAGCAAAAAAAAGCTACAGAAATATTACTTCAGTCGGCAACCAACCTGCCATCACAAAGCGAACGCATCGTCGTTAATATGTCAGGCAAGATTCACATCATTCCCATCAATGAAGTTCAATACCTAGAGGCTGCGGATGATTATGTAAAAATTCATACAGCCTCAGGAAGTTTTTTAAAAAATAAAACTATGGCATTTTTTGAAACTGTATTGCCTGCAGGTTTATTTGTACGCACGCATCGCTCATATATTATCCATGTGCAGGAGATAACAAGGATTGATCCTTATGAAAAGGATAGCCACCTCGCCATTTTGCGTTCTGGCGCAAAACTTCCGGTTAGTAAAAATGGATATGGCAAATTAAAAAAAGTGTTAGGGTTATAATTAAAAAAAAGTTTTTTTTCTAAAGAATTAAGTTTGATAAATTAAAGACATCAACAGAACAATTATCGCAAATGCCGTTAACCATTATTTACTTTAAGTAAGGCCTTTTTCGAATTGCTTTCCCAGCTTTTTTATTTTAAACATTTGTCTAACCAAATAAATTATAGTGCCCCAAACCCCGCCAATTATTGCTATAGCTATAATTAACAACCATATGGGTGACCGGTTACCGGTTGACCAAAGTGAACGGTGCCAGAAATTAGCATCCGTAACCCCCGGAACAGCCCATGGAGCTGTTTTTTCAACTACTAAATTTCCATATACATCATTGTCTTCTACACGTGCAACCAGCACCAGGTTTCCTTTTGCATCACCGGGCATTGAGTCTTTTTTAAACTCCGCACTTGCCAGGCCTGTAGAATCAGAAGTATAGGTTTCTTCATCACCCACGGTTAAATTTCCTAAAAGTCTTTTAATCCTTAGTTTCATTTCTATATCTTTTACTGCAACCCATTCAGCACCTTTTTTTTCTTTCAGTTGGCCGGTTACAATTCTCATTCCGTCTGCCGATGATGTATCAATTACCAGTATCGCTTTTTTAATAGTTAATTCTTCACTTAAAGCTTCTTCTTTAGCAGTTGGAACAGACGCTGCAACAATTTTAAATTCATCAAGTGCATCCCAACTGGTTTTTAATGATGCTGGAATTCCAATTCTTGCCAGGCCGGTTTTCCCGGTTATAACTTTACCCAATAAGTTCTTATCCCCCACTTCATCCAGGTACACATTTACGGTAACATTTACAACGGGTTCAAATTTTCTTCCCAGTTTTTTCTTTGTATTAATTTCTATGTACGGAACATTATTTTCCGGCAGAAAATATTTTATGCCCAGGATGGTGGGAGATTCGGTAGAATCCTGTGCTTTGACTTTGCCTGCTGATATTCCAAATACGAATATCAATGCAATCAATAGTTTAAGATGGTAATTCACTTTCATGATCGGTTATTGTTTTATAAATAGATATAACAGGAAATACCCTGGCCATAATGGTAATGATAAGTAATACACCTGCGAGGGAACCTGCAGTAATAGCCCACTCTTCCCAGCTTGGAAAATAATGGCTGTATTTTTCAGGGGCATCATATTTTGGCAGGAATGGATGCAACATCGTTGGGGTTACTATCAGGTAACGTTTAAACCATGCACCTACTACCACCATTATACCTGCTACAAACATGGGTACAGGTTTTCGGCCCCGCTTGAAAACAAGAATTAAAATAGGGATAATCATTCCTATCATTATAGCAAACCAGAACATAGGAGCAAATTCGCCGGCAAATAAACCGGAGAGATGGGCCTCTTCTTCCTTTTTCATTTTAAATGCAGGAACCAGGTATTCATTTACATTAAAGTACAAATACAATAAGGCAAGCATCACCAGTATTTTTCCCATTTTATCAAAATGCCTGTTGGTTATATAATGTTCCAGCTTATATACCCTGCGAAAAACGTACATGGCTACTACTACTCCACCCGCACCAACAAGGAAGGCTCCTGAAACAAAGTATGCCCCAAAGTTGGTACTATCCCAGCCGGGGCGGTACGTAGTGGCAAATAACCATGAAGTAACGGTGTGAATACAAAAAGCCACCGGGATAACCACCACACAAAGTAAGGTAATAGACCTGTCCCTGATTTTTTCCTGGGCGGCAGTGCCTTTCCAGAATGAACCCAGCCAACGATAAAGTTTTGCAAAAGGTTTACCCAGTGTTTCTTTTGCTTTAATCATTATACTGATATCGGGCAGCAGGGTTATATATAGCAAAAACAAACTGAGAAAAAAGTAAGTGGTAATAACAATTACATCCCACATAATGGGCGACTGAATGCGGCCATGTGTGAATAAATAATATAGTCTTTCCGGGCGTCCCATATCAACGATGATAATTAGGGCAGCAAAGGTTATTGCTGATACGGCAATCATTTCTGAAATGCGGGTAAGTGGTGTGCGCCAGGGAACATCAGCCAGCCGGAATATAGCGGTGATCAATGATCCCACAAGGCTTATGGCAACAAAGAATACGAAGTTGGATATATAAATACCCCAGGAAGCATAATCTCCCATATTCGTAACAACCAATCCTTCCTTTAATTGTTTTACATAGGCAAATGCACCTATGCAGCAAATGACAATTAACATTGCAGTCCATATCATTCCCCTGCGGCCAAACTTTTGTGGCAATAAATCACTGGTGATTTTTTCCGGCGAAAATTTTTGTAGCTTTTCCACGATAAGAGTTTAAGATTTTTTTTCAGCAGGCTCTTTTGTTTCAATGCCTTCTTCAAATTTAAAATTTCGGTTTACAGGCGGCAGATAATAAACACTAGGTTTAGTTCCCAAATCCTCCATCAGGCGATAGCCAGATTTATCTTTTATAAGGTCACTGAAACGAAAAGTCTCAGCGCCATTTGTAACAGAGTCTTCTATCATATCTCCAAACATAAATACACCATTGGGACAGGCAGATACACAATGTGGCAACATGCCCATACGTGTCATATCCGGACAGAAATCGCATTTTCCCACCGTACCTTTTTTTTGAGGAAGACTGGTTTCGGCATTATATTCCAGGCCAGATATCTCTGCAGGTAATTCAGGGTCGCCCCAGTTAAACACCCGTGTGGAATAAGGACATGCAGCCATACAAAAACGGCAGCCTATGCAGCGGTCGCTATCTATCAATACAATTCCATCTTGTCTTTTAAAAGTCGCATCTACGGGGCAAACTTTGACGCAAGGAGGTTCGTCGCAATGCATACAGGTAGTGGGTTGCCAGTAAGGTGCTGTTTTTTCCGCATCCTGCATAGGATAAACCTTTATCCAGTTTTGAGCATCCTGTACATGATGAGCATGGTTGCAGGAAGCCTGGCAGGCTTTCACATTTTTGCAACGGGAAAGGTCAATGACCATTACAAATTTTTTACCGGCAATACCTCTTCTTGCTTCCGTATTGCTTACTGCTGGCAGGTGAGGCACTGGTTTCAGAAACGCTTTATCTACTTCTATAACCTCACCATCTACCGAAAGCAATTTTACCATTTGTCCTGAGGCCTGCACATCATCTGCCTCCAGAAAAGGCGATTTTTTTGTATTGCATGCCACAGCAAGCGTAGTAAGTATGCCCCCTGCAAGAAATGCTCTGCGTGAATTTTCTTGATTCATTTTACTATAGTTTGTTGATGGGGAATTTTATTTTTTAATCCAGCCCTGCAGTTCTTTATTAGTAATTTTTTTCTTTTTTGAAGGCAAAGCTGCAATATCCATCGTTACCAGCTTGCCATCCTGGGTAAGCATTGTAACTGTTTTGGGCTCTTCCCTTTTCTTGCCCGAAATAAATTTCAAAATAGTTACTGAGGAAATAACCGATGCACTCCATAACAGGAATTTTTTTCGGCTGGATGTTTTTAGCGGCTGTTCCATGAATATATTTTTTTTTAGTATTTATTGGCACAATGTAAACTGTTAAACTATTGTATAGAATAATCATACTCATAAACAAAAATGATTGTCATCATAATTTAAAACCCATAAAAATGCATATAAAAAAAACCGGCTTTCTACAAAACCGGTTTACTAATAAGACATTGGATTTTATTTTTTTAATGTTCTCAAAAAGTTTACTAACGCCCACCTGTCATCCTCATCAGCAACTTTCTTCTTAAATGACGGCATATCATCACGGCCTTCGGATGTTTTATAAAACAATGAACCGTCAGTCTGTGCCTGGAAAGTTGCTATTGTAAAATCTCCTGCTTCTGTTTTTAATTGGGCGGCTTTAGATCCGTCGCCCATTCCTTTTGCACCATGGCAGGATTTGCAATGAGTTGTGTACAATGATTTCCCGGTGGCAATAGTTTGTGCATCTGCTTTTACAGGATTTTTTTTGTTCTTAGCAGCTTCTGGTACCGGCCATGGTTTGGAGTCGTTGTTATTGCCAACTGTAAAACTAATACCGGTTAATCCCATGACTACTACAAGAATAGAAAGTATCTTTTTCATGATTTTTATTTTTTTAAAAATGATTCTGTTTTTATTTTTCTAACAGCAAGGTAAATGCATGATCATTACTGTAAACTGACGGAGATAATAACCAATCATGATCTTAATCATATCAATGATTGGCCTGGGATAATACAAAAAATTCTATTACTTAGAAAAATAAAACCCTAACTGTGTATCTACATTTGTCATATCAACAAATATGGGAGCTTTCAGCTGGTCAAAAATAAACATACCGCAAGGATCATATTTAGTATCCAGGTCAATAGTTGCCAAGACCGCTTTTGCTGATTTAAAAACCAGGTACCTTGCCTGGGTTATCTCAATAATTTTTATGCGAGGATAATAGGCTTTTAATACCCTGTGTGCATTTCTTTGCTGATAAAAACAATCATGCATTGTACTCTCAAATACGCCTGCATCTGTTACTGCCTTTATTTTTTGCAGTTGCAATGAATCGGGGTTATAAAATACTGCTGCCGGAAAGTTAATGATGATGCTATCGGTAAAACCCGAAGTGGGCTTCTGATATACTTTTTTTTCCAGTTGTTCCTGTTTACCAGCCAATTCTTTACTACCAGTTGTACCTGTGCAGGAATAACATGAAGCAATAATTAAAAGAAAAATAAAATGATAGCAGGAAAAGCTTTTGCTACAACAAGTAACTTTACTGGTAAAGGATACTGACATAATAAAATATTTTTCATTTATCATATTTTTCTTTTCATTCTAATCATCAATAAAAATATAAAAAATCCCGAACCTTCAACCTGGCCCGGGACTTTGCTTTAATAAAAACACTCTACTTCATAACGTATTTTAATAATTCCATAATCTTGTAATATTAAACCCTATCAGGAAATCGCCACCTTTTACTTTTGCTCCATTTACATCTGTATAGCCAAACGGGCTGTTTTTATTATACAGGTTATTCCGTTGTGGGTTCAGCAATGAAAAGTTGCCCAGGAATAATTGAAAGGAGTGATTACTGGTATTGAATTCCAGGCCAAAGGAAAGATTAGGGCTGGGGTTATTAGTGGCATGTTTTGTAATGGGCTGATCATAATTTACCATCAGGGAAGTAACATTGGTAAGTTTATATCTGCCGGAAAATGCGATGGCAAAATGTTCATGTTTCATTTCTTTAAAAACATCCTTACCAGTGCTATCATTTTTTGTGTAATACCCGTTTACTGCATTCTGGTGAGATACACTAGGTGCTACTTGCAGCGACAGTTTTTCTGTTATTTTCCTGGCAATAATTAACTGGTGAAAAAATGTCATTCGCTGAGACTGGTATTTATAAATGCTATGGTCTGGGTCTTTGCGGGTTTCGTAGCCCAAATTACTATACCAGGTTACACTTACTGGGTATTTGGTTTTTGTTTGTGTGATGATGCTATATTTAGCACTTGCATCCCATATCATTGCAGACTTTGTAATGCCCAAACCAATATTTAATTTATTGATGGGTACATAGCTAAATCCCAGGCGGATATTAGATGGTGCAAAGAAGCCCCAGAAATCTTCATATCCTTTTTTAACGGTACCAAACCTGTGCATGATATCCATTTCAAATGTCCCTTTTATCGGAACCAATACGGTTTGGTTGTCTATTATCCATACACTTTGAAATGTATTTTTCACGGGTTTCAGCTTTTTGGGAGCCGGGGTTGTTTCTTCTGATACCGCTGTACTATCCTGTGCCTTAAGTACAGGTTGTAATAGCATCAGGCAGAAGACTAAGCAAACAGACCTTATAACCAGTTGCGATGTTAAAATTATTTTAAGTTTCATTTTAGTAGTTTTTTTAGATCACTTAATTATTTAGAGCGCCAAGTCTTATCCAGTCAAATATCTTTTGCCTGTCAGTTGCAGAGGGTATATACTCTTTCATTTCGCCGTTGATTTTTTTATACAGAATACTCTCTTTTGGCACAATGGTATTCACAAATCCACCATTTACAATTTCCTGGTACGATGAACTTGTCATCATGTAAGGTTTGTGTGCTCCTGTTACATGGCATCCTGATATCGCACATTTTGTATTTAGCATTGGCGCTATATCATTCTTAAAACTTACTGCCTGTGGTGGTCCATCAGGATCTACAGCGGCATCTGGCAGTATCACATCTTTGTAACATCCAATTAAACCCATGCAACTCATAAAGAGGACACCTGCATATATTATTAGTCGTTTCATTATAATGCTTTTTAGGTGATTATTTATTGTTTAGGTTGATGTTTACTTCCATGTCTATTTTGTCGGAAATGCTTGTGCTGGTAATTCCAAAATCACGACAATTAAACTGGAATTTTAGTTGCAGGCCAAATACGCTATAAGTGCCAGTTGATGCTAATGCCTTAGGTATATACTTTAATTTACCTACCAGTGATTTTGTTATTGGTGCTCCTAAAGTACCTTTCCAGGTCAGGTTTAGAGTTACTATATATTCATTACTTAATGGATCAAATTTTACTTCTGTCGATTTTATTTTGGCAAGATTAGTAACGGTTAAATTTTGTGTACCTGTTACAATTGCAGTGGTACCCAACCCAGAAACATTACATCCTGCATCACGGCCAGGCTCTCCTGTGTTGGAAGTGTTTATTTGTACATAACCATTAAAATAGATTTTTGAAGGTACGCTTTCATAAAATGCCCATGAAGTATCAACCAATGGCTGACCAGTGGTTATATAATTAATCATTTTGGCATCTGTAACATCATGTACACCAAACTGGTTAAACCTGCCGGTAAGTAATC
>JBDSYV010000302.1:0-5955 GCA_040110925.1 Ferruginibacter sp.
TCCACCAATGCAAAAAATTGCGTATGAATAAACTGGTCCTCTATTCTTTGGGTACTATCTGAATTTCCATTGTCAATTAAATATCCTTGTCGTGCCAGGCGGTACAAGTCGTCTTTAGTACCCGTAAGAAAATACCAGTTCTTATTTTCCGGCATAGCAGCAGCGGGATTTTCCTGCAACTTATAGGAATCATCTGTATTTTTAACCAGGTTGCCCATTAGCATTTTCTCTTCATAGGCCTTCATTACAGCAACACTGTCAGTCTCTGGCATGCAGGTATGGGAGAGGATTAGAAAATCCTTTTCATCCTTATATGCATCAAATACCCGGCGCATGTTGGCATTCATCTTTGGGCAAATGCCTTTGCAGGTGGTAAAAAAATATTCAGCAACGTACACCTTATCGTCCGTGTTTCGTTGTGTAATGGTTTTCCCATCCTGGCTGGTAAAGCTGAATGCCGGAACAGCAGGGTTAATTACCTTTAAAGTAGATGCAGAAAAATCATAATCGCTGAAAACGAATGCGTAGAATACTGCAAGTAGCAACACAAAAAACACTACGTAAAAAAGGACTTTATTTTTAAAAATTTTCACGCCACAAAGTTACATTTTAAAAAACAGTTTAGCCGGGAGGATGATGAAGGACTTGTTAAATATTTGCAACAGCATTGCAAATATCTTTATCTTTGCAGCAATGAATCTGAAGATAAACTGGGATGGATTAGGAATTGCTACTTCTCTTGCCTGTGCCATTCATTGTGCTATTCTCCCATTAATACTTACTAGCCTGCCTTTATTCGGTATCAATATCATTCACAACTTTGCATTTGAGTGGTCAATGATATTTATTGCCTTTTGTGTGGGGACATATTCTTTATATCATGGTTATAAAACGCATCATCGCTCATGGCTTCCTGTATTAATCTTTACTGCAGGATTTTTATTCTTAATAGCAAAGGAGATCTATCATGAGCATGCAAACATTTTGCTTGTGCCCGCCATTCTGCTAATCGTTTCAGCGCATTATATCAACTATAGATTGTGTAATAAGAATAAATGTGCTTCTCCACATCATAAGCATTAGCCCCTCAACCCCTTCCCATCTCCCCGCAGGAGACAAGGGCGGTGCAGTAACCTTTAACAAACATTGGTTCTTCCCTTTCAGCATTATTACTATTACCAACAAGACCTAATAAGTGCACAATAAATTGTAGTAAAATTTAATTCCGTCAGGCTTCTTCTTCCCTGCTTTTCCACCACCTAAACCCAATAAAGCCCACAATAGCAAAAGGAGCAAGCATGAGATATAGAATACCCTTGTTTAAACCCAAGGCGGGTTTCTCACCCAGTTGCTGGGCGGTTTTTGTGCACATAGAACATTGTGCAGAAGCATTAAATGCTGAAACCAATAAAACCAACATCATTAAAAGCAGGATGGTCTTTTTCATGTAGCAAAAATATTTTATTTTCTTCTTAATTAGCTGATAAAGTCCAGGTAATTGATTTTTCTAATTACCTGGAAAGTTGAAGCTGGATATGCTTTTTCAAAAGCAACGGGAAATTTCACTTTACCATCCATCCATTTGCATTCAAATGCAGCAATGTTTTCATTTTGTGTTTCTACAAGGTCTATTTCCTGTTGGTCATAAGTCCGCCAGAAATAACTGTTTACATTTTTTCCGCTATAGCTGTTAAATTTTATTCGCTCAGCTAAAATATAATTTTCCCATAGCACCCCCACATCCTGCCTTATAGACAGCAAATTAAAATTGCTTATCAGCGCATTTCTTATACCATTATCCATAAAAAAATATTTGTGACTTTTGGCCACTTCTTTTCTTAAATTATTGCTGTAGCCACGGCGTTTGTAAATCACAAAAACTTTTTGTAGCAGGTCCAGGTACCTGTCAACGGTATTTTTACTAATGGATAACTTCCTACCAAGTTCTTCTATGGAAACTGTAGCCCCTACCTGGTAGGCCAGCAATACTAGCAGGTCTTTAATTTTTTGCGGACTTTTAATATTTTCAAATGCGAGTATGTCTTTTAATAAATAGGTGTTTATGAGTTCGGTGAGGTAAGCCTGTTTCTCTAAAAGCGCTGGCAAGTTTATTACTTCGGGGTAGCTGCCGTATATGAGGCGTTCATCCAATAAACGTGTTGTTTCCAAAACATTTTCGGTATGGGCAAGTTCCATTTGCGCAAGGGGAAACATTTCGTAAGAAATAGTTCTTCCCACAAGTGGTTCAGATGACTGTTGCAAATCAAATGCACTGGAACCGGTTATGATGATGTGCAACGGCTTTATTTCATCAATCATCAGCTTTACTTTTCTACCAATATCTTTTATATACTGTGCTTCATCTATAATAAGTATTGTATAGCCTTCTAACAGCCTTCGGTAATTTGCAATGGACCTTTCCTCTAATAAATTGACAGTCGTTTGATCTTCGCCATTAAGCCACAGCGTTTCAACGCTATGTTCTTCGTTTATTAATTGCAGCAATTCCGTTTTACCTACTCGCCTCGCTCCCAGCAGAATGCTAACTTTCTGCTTTCTTATATTTGAATTGATTTGTTTTTGTAACACCCTTAGATGCATATTTCTATATTTTATATTACAAATATATACAAATTGCGTCAGTTAACTGACGGTATTTAGCTAAATTACGTCAATAAACTGACGGCATTAAGTTAAAATTTTTAACAGCCTGATGAAATAGAGTGTTTATGGCCACAAAAAATCCCGCCAAAGCGGGACTTTATAAATTAATCTGTAATTATTTAAGCCATTACCTGTACTTGCTTTCCAGCTCTTTTCCTGTCTTCTTCATTCAGAATTGTTTTACGAAGTCGTACACTTTTAGGTGTAACCTCAATGCACTCATCCTGCTGAATATACTCCATACATTCTTCCAGGCTCATCAGGATCTTTGGTGCTGCCTTAGAAGCATCATCACTTCCGCTTGCCCGGTGGTTGGTAAGCTTCTTAGGCTCCGTAGCATTTACTACTAAATCTCCTGGCTTAATATGCTCTGCAATAATTTGCCCAGCATAAACCTCTTCTCCCGGGTCAACAAAAAATCTTCCCCTGTCCTGTAATTTATCAATCGAATAGCCTGTTGTTTTTTCCGTGGTTTTGCTAAGCAATACCCCATTGCTACGGCCGGGAATTGGTCCCTTCCATGGTTTGTATTCGCTAAAGCGATGTGCCATTACAGCTTCGCCTGCAGTATTGGTAAGCATATTGCTTCTCAATCCAATCAATCCTCTTGATGGAATTTCAAATTCAAGATGCTGCATTTCGCCTTTGGTTTCCATCACATGCATTTCTCCTTTGCGCTGGGTAACAAGGTCAATCACTTTACCACTATATTCTGCCGGAACATCCACCACTAGTATTTCATAAGGCTCATGCTTGGCACCATCAATTTGTTTAACAAGCACCTGTGGCTGTCCTATGGTCAACTCAAACCCTTCGCGACGCATGGTTTCTATAAGTATACCAAGGTGAAGAATGCCTCGGCCAAAAACATTAAAGCTATCAGCACTGTCGCTATCTTCCACACGAAGCGCCAGGTTTTTTTCTGTTTCTTTCATCAGGCGGTCACGCAGATGTCGGCTGGTAACAAACTTGCCTTCTTTACCAAAGAATGGAGAGTTGTTGATACCAAACAACATACTCATTGTTGGTTCATCTACACTTATTACAGGTAAAGCTTCTTGTGCATCTATATCAGAAATCGTGTCACCAATATTAAATTCATCAAGGCCCACTACTGCACATATATCTCCTGCCACAACTTCAGTTACTTTCTTTTTTCCCATGCCTTCAAAAACATATAGCTCTTTTACCCTAAGTTTTTTTAAGCCATCAGCTTGCATCAATGCTATTTGCTGGTTTTCTTTTACTACACCACGGGCAACTTTTCCTACAGCTATCCTGCCAAGGAAAGAAGAATAATCCAGTGAAGTAATCTGCATTTGCGTTGGTCCTTCATTTACTTTTGGCTCAGGTACGTGTTCCAGTATTGCATCAAGTAAAGGGAAAATATTATCAGTTTCAGTAAGTGATGTATTCATCCAACCATTCTTACTACTTCCATATATCGTTGGAAAATCCAGTTGCTCTTCTGTTGCATCCAGGTTGAAAAACAGTTCAAACACTGCATCATGCACTTCATCAGGACGACAATTAGGTTTATCTACTTTATTGATTACAACAATAGGATGCAGGCCAAGCGCCAATGCTTTTTGCAATACAAAACGGGTTTGTGGCATTGGTCCTTCAAAAGCATCAACCAAAAGCAATACACCATCAGCCATTTTTAAAACACGTTCTACCTCACCACCAAAATCCGAGTGACCAGGGGTATCTATCACATTTATCTTAACGTCTTTGTAAGTAACAGAAACGTTTTTGCTAAAGATGGTGATGCCACGTTCTCTTTCAAGATCATTGCTATCCATTATCAATTCACCGGTTTCCTGGTTATCTCGGAAAACCTTAGTGGCGTGTAAAATCTTATCTACCAGTGTTGTTTTACCATGATCTACGTGAGCAATGATGGCGATGTTGCGAATATTCATTTTGTAAAGCTGTAAAGTGCAAGCCTTTAGCTTCTAGCCGAAACAAAATTCTTGTGGCTATTGCTTGAGCTTGCGCTATTTTTTGAGGCGCAAAGGTAAGCTTTATCAGTGGGATGGCAAGGGCGTTTGGAAAGTTTAAGGAATTGGTTTCTGTTAAATATCAGCTATTCTATATAAATGTTAAGAAAGTTTATGAAGAGTAGAGGGCTCCTTATTTACATACATCCATATTTTTGATATAAAATAATTCAATGAAAACAAACAAGCCCCTTCCTCCGCTGATCTTCTGCCTTCTTATGGATTTAATAGGCTGTGCTAGTTTTGCCATTCCATTTATAGGTGAGTTTTCTGACGTGATTTGGGCGCCACTATCTGCCATCATATTTTATAAAACCTTTGGAGGAAGGATGGGAATTTTTGGGGGAGCTTTTAGCTTTTTAGAAGAGCTTTTGCCTTTTACTGATATCATACCGAGCTTTACTATCTCATGGCTTATCCGTAGTAATGCTCTGGAAAAGTTTAATTTAAAAAACCTGAACCGAAATACATTACTTAACAGGTAAGCCCAAAGCTGTTACCGTTTATATATTCTACATACAACAGGTATATTTTTATTTATATTTGATGCTCACAATAAAAATCCCTTCATGAAACAGATATGCTTAATGATCGCCTGTTTTTTAATCCTTAATAACTTATCAGCTCAAACTGATTTTGCCGGCTTAAAAGTCAGTCCACAGTTTCCGAAGCAGAAAAATAAAATAAGTTTTAATTATGATGCCTCTAAAACATCTTTATCTCACCAAAAAGATGTTGATATAGTTGTGTATCTCATGAGTAATAATGGTTACAAAGCCATAGAACCTAAACTCATCAAAAAAGGAAATACCTACTCTGGTACAGTAATACTTGACAGTAATACCAATTGTATTGCATTTGGATTTTCGTCCGGGGAAGAAAAGGATGCCAATGCTGGTAAAGGATATATTCTTCCTGTTTATAACAGCGATAATAAACCCGTAGCAGGATATTATACCTCTGTGGCTACGCTGTACAATGGTTTTGGAGAATACCTATTCGGCATGACGAATAGCAATACAACTTCGCTTGAATACCTGGAAACCGGCCTGAATGCCTACCCTGCGATGCAATCTGACATTACATTTCTCAGTACATATTTTAATACATTAAATGGTGTAAAGAAAAAAGATGCGCAGCCGTTAATAGAGCAACAATTGCAAGCCATAGCTCAAAAACCAAATGTAACTGAAGAAGAGTATGGTTTTATTTCGCAATGGTACACAAGGTTTAAATTGAAAGCAACGGCAGATTCTTTTACTACCATCAGGAAAACAAAATATCCCGA
>JBDSYV010000303.1:0-7905 GCA_040110925.1 Ferruginibacter sp.
GGAAGCAATGGATGGTCCTATAAATTTTGGCGAAAGAGACAGGTGGTGGGGCCTGGTTACAGAGGGTTTTTCTGAACCCATGTATTGTATGAATTACAACCTTCCCTATTACCGGCAGTTACTCGAAAATTATGGGTTTAAATTGTTTTATAACCAGGTATGCTTTGGTATGCATCCAAAGGCCCCGCTTGAAGAAAAAATATGGAACAGGCATAATGCCATTGCTGCAGATAAAAATTTTTCTGCAGCTTATATTAATAAGAATAATCTGAAAAAATTTGCTGCAGACTTTACCATAGTTTATAACAAGGCATGGGCAGGCCATGGAGGATTAAAAACCCTCTCAGAAAGCCAGGTTATGCTAATGTTTACCCAAATGAAACCAGTAATGGATGAACGCATCGTTTGGTTTGCATATTATAAAGATGAACCGATTGCTATATTCATAAACCTTCCAGACCTGAACCAATGGTTCAAACACCTTCATGGGAAATTCGGGTTAATACAAAAATTGTATTTTCTGTGGTTAAAAAAATTCAGTGGCAATAAAAAATTTGCAGGTCTAGTATTTGGAGTTGTTCCTGAGTGGCAGGGTAAGGGAATAGATGCATACATCATTGCGTCCTCTGCAAAGATTATACAGCAGGAAAATGTGCCCTATACCGAATATGAAATGCAATGGATTGGCGATTTTAATCCAAAAATGATAAACATTGCCCAAAGCATTGGTGCAGTACATAGGACACGGAACCTGGCCACTTTTCGCTACCTGTTCGACCGTACAAAACCCTTTCAAAGGCACCCCATTTTAAATTGATTTTTGATTACAGATTTTAGGATTTAGATTTGCTAAAAACACATTAAATTGTTGTTTTTTGTTCTCATAGTATGGAAAAATTTATTGTATCAGCACGAAAATACAGGCCACAGAATTTCAACACAGTTGTAGGTCAGCAGCATATAACTACTACGCTTAAAAATGCTATTCTGAACAATCACCTGGCCCATGCTTTTTTATTTTGTGGCCCCCGAGGTGTAGGCAAAACGACTTGTGCCCGCATACTGGCCAAAACAATCAATTGCGAAAACAGGACTCCTGATGGTGAAGCCTGCAATACATGTAACAGTTGTATTTCTTTTGATAACGGCAGCTCATTTAATATTCATGAGTTAGATGCAGCCAGCAATAATTCTGTAGATGATATCCGCAATCTTGTAGAACAGGTAAGATTTGCGCCACAGGCCGGGGCTTATAAAGTTTACATTGTAGATGAGGTTCACATGCTAAGCGCATCGGCATTTAATGCATTTTTAAAAACGCTGGAAGAACCGCCACCTTATGCCATTTTCATACTGGCAACAACTGAAAAACATAAAATTCTTCCTACCATACTCAGCCGCTGCCAGATATTTGATTTCAAAAGAATTACAATAAATGATACTGTAGATCACCTGAGAGAAATTTGTGAAAAAGAAGAGATACAGGCAGATAAAGCTTCCCTGCACCTGATTGCTCAAAAGAGTGAAGGGTGCATGAGAGATTCCTTAAGTATCCTTGATAAGATTGCCAGTTTTACTGATGGTAAAATAACTTATTCAAATACACTCGAACACCTGAATGTACTGGATGAAGATTATTATTTTAAGCTTTTGGATTATATGCAGCATCAGCAACTAACAGATGCATTGTTACTATTTGATGATATAAACCAAAAAGGATTTGAAGGGGATACACTGCTGGAAGGTATGGCAGAATTTGTACGCAACCTGATGGTAAGCAAGGATGCAAAGGCCGCTATATTGCTGGAAGTAGCGGATGATTTTCGCAGCAGGTATATTCAATCTGCATTGATCATTGATGCCGGCTGGATGATAGCTGCATTGAATATTTTAAGTGAAGCAGCAAGCGCTTACAAACAAGCAAGAAACAAGCGATTATTTGTAGAGCTCATCCTCATTAAATTGATCTACCTGAGTCAGGCTGTAGAAATGCTAAGCGAAGGTGGAGCAGGCAAAAAAAAAATAGCAGCGAAAAGTAAAGCCATTGCGTTTAAAAATATAAGCCCGGTAAAATTAAAAGAAATACATACAGATATTAAATCGATAGCCTCAGCCTCAAATGAAGAAAAAGTGGAAGCCGTGATAAAGGCTGAGAAGCCCATTATTTCTGGCATTCCAACCGCTGCAAAAAAAACTGAACCTGAAATATCCAAGCTTGGTTCTATGAAATCACTGGAAAGAATCCGTGCAGGTATCTCTGCAAAAAACGGTAATTCCGTAGCACAAATTCCATTGTCAGATATTGAACTGGATTTAGCATGGAATAAATTTATTGTTTACCTGGTGAGTTTAAAAAATCATTCTGCGGCTACTGTTTTCAAGAACACTAAACGCATTATCATAAGCGAAAACAACTTAAATATTATCACAGGCAGTGTATTAGAACAAAAATTCATTGAAGCAGAAAGATCCAGGCTTATTCATCACCTCCAGGAGTATTTTAATAACCGCCTTCTCGTTTACCAATTAATGGTTGAAGAAACAGCATCTGAGCAAGTTCCTGGTGAAAAAACATTAAGTACAAGAGAACAATTCAACCAGATGGCAGATAAATATCCCCTCTTGAAGGAATTGAAAGACCGGTTGAGGCTTGAACTGGATTATTAAAAATAATTACACGCAGAGTAAACAACAGTTGTTTTCCTGTTTTTACGTTAATTTCGATCTTCATTTACAAAAGCAATTTATATATGGCAGAAGTGATACGCATGCCGAGGCTGAGTGATACGATGGCAGAAGGAGTGATAGTAGCATGGAATAAAAAAGTAGGTGATAAAATTAAGCCAGGAGATGTATTGGCAGAAGTGGAAACCGATAAGGCAACCATGGAACTGGAAAGCTATAATGAAGGAACTTTGTTATACATTGGTGTGGAAGCAGGCAAAGCGGCAAAAGTAGATGGAGTGCTGGCTGTGGTAGGTAAAGAAGGCGAGGATTATAAAACAGCCCTTGAAGCAGAAACAACTACGGCGGCGGCGGCGGAAGAAATCCCGGTTGCTGTCGAGAGTGCCGACAAACCCGCTTTTATAAATAAAGAAAAACCGGCAGAAGAAACTAAAAAAACAACTGCAGAAAAAGTTGCGCTGCCAGAAGGAGCAAAGGAGATAAGGATGCCCTTACTTAGTGATACGATGACAGAAGGAAAAATTGTAGCCTGGAATAAAAATGTTGGAGATAAAGTGAAAGCAGATGATGTACTGGCAGATGTGGAAACGGATAAAGCTACAATGGAGGTTGTAGGTTATGAAGAAGGTACACTCTTATATATTGGTGTAGAGGCGGGTAAAGCGGCCAAAATAAATGAAATCATTGCTATAGTAGGCAAGCCAGGCACAGACGTTTCTGCATATGTTGCTGCTGAAAAATCTGGTGCAAATACAGCTTCTGAATCATCGGAAAAACCTGTAGAAAAAATTGAAGAAGTCAAAGAAGAGCGAAAGGAAAAAGAAGCGTCTTTGCAAACAACAGAAAGCACTCCGTCCAATGAAAGAATAAAAGCATCGCCTCTTGCTAAAAAGATGGCCCAGGACAAGGGTGTGGATATTTCAAGTATTAAAGGATCTGGTGATGGTGGCAGAATTATAAAAAAGGACATTGATAGTTATACGCCCGGATCATCCGCATCTGCTGCGGTAGAAAAAGCACAAGCTCAACCGGTAATTACACCTGCATTTATTGCTACTGGCGAAGAAGGATATACTGATGTACAACTTACCCAAATGCGCAAAACTATTGCCCGCAGGCTGGGAGAAAGCAAATTCAGTGCGCCACATTTTTACCTGACCATGGAAATAAACATGGACAATGCTATTACTGCCCGTAATGCAATGAATGAAGTTAGTCCTGTAAAGATTTCTTTCAATGATATGCTGATAAAAGCCTGCGCCGCTGCACTAAGGCAACACCCCGATGTAAACAGCAGTTGGATGGGAGATTTTATCAGGATGAATCATCATATACATATTGGTTCTGCACTGGCATTGCCAGAAGGATTAATTGTACCGGTGATTCGTTTTGCGGACCAGAAATCTCTATCGCAAATAGCCGCCGATGCAAAACAATTGTATGCAAAAGCAAAAGATAAAAAATTACAACCCAATGAATTTACCGGTAATACTTTTACCATTTCCAATCTTGGGATGATGGATATTGAAGAATTTACGGCTATCATTAATCCTCCCGATAGTTGCATCCTTGCGGTAGGCCGGATAAAAGAAGTGGTAGTTCGAAAAAATGGCAACTTCGATGTAAGCAATATTATGAAGGTTACTTTAAGCTGCGATCACCGCTCGGTAGATGGTGCTGTAGGCGCTGCCTTTTTACAAACGTTGAAGAAGTTTATGGAGAACCCGGTGATAATGCTGGTGTAAAGTTTAGGAGTTTGGAATGTTTAGAGGTTTAGAAATATTGCGGTATATGTTATCTTCCTTTTAATCCAATGTCATAATGGCCATTCACGATTCACCATTCACAATTCACCATCCCATAATTTTATTTGACGGAGTGTGTAATTTGTGCAACCACGTTGTTCAGTTTGTAATCCGCCACGACAAAAAATCGCTTTTCAGGTTCGCTTCTTTGCAGGGTGAGCAAGGGCAGCAGTTACTCATGCGATACAAATTAAGTTCTGACGATTTCAATTCTTTTGTATTAATTCAAAACAATAAAGCATATACAAAATCACTAGCTGCATTGCTTGTAGCAAAACAACTAAACGCCCCGCTAAAGTTTTTATATGGCTTTATTATTGTACCTCCATTTATACGAAATACAGTATATAATATTATTGCTAGAAAAAGGTATCGCTGGTTTGGGAAAAAAGATGAATGCATGATTCCAACACCTGCATTAAAAGAAAGATTTTTAAATTAAGCCTATGTCTTCAAAAAAAACACTGATACTTGGTGCATCTGAAAATCCCGCACGCTATAGCTACCTGGCACTCAATAAACTGCTAGCACATGGTCATGATGTGGTTGCTATTGGAAAAAAAGCAGGGCGCCTGGCAAATATACCAATACAAAAAGGGATGCCGCCTGTTGATGATATTGATACCATTACCCTATATCTTAATCCTGCGAATCAAAAAAATTATTACGAATATCTACTTTCTCTTAATCCAAAACGAATCATTTTTAATCCCGGAACAGAAAATGAAGAATTGGAAATGAAGGCAAATGAAAAAGGCATTAAAACATTACATGCCTGTACATTGGTTATGTTAGGTACTAATCAATATTAGAAAAATCACTACAAAATTGCCTTCCATTTGTCATCTTTATAAAAAAAAGTAAGCCTCAATATACTAAGCTAAATACTATTGCGTTTTATGTAAGAGTTTTCCAATATCTCTGAAAAATAAAACCAATATCATGAAACCGCATCGTAAAACCTTGCTTATGCTACTGCTATGCCTAACCACTGCAGTAAGCTATTCCCAGGCCGATTTAAGGCCCAAAGTATTTCAGAATTTTCCTGAAACTTTTGTAGTAAACGAGCCCTTTTTTCAAAATGTTTTCCAGGCTACAGACGGCCAGGATGTTAATCTTGCTCTTAACAGCAATTTTAATTTTCCCGGAAAAGTTTTGAGCAATGAGTATAAATACAACAACCTCCAAAGTGTTACTATCAAATCAGCATTATTTGATAATGCCATATTGCATTTGTCAAAAATTATTAATGACGACAATAGTATTACTTATGTAGGCCGTATTATAAATGAACGTGCTTTTGATGGCTATGAAATCAGGAGAGCCGCAGACGGGACATACAGTTTCAAAAAATTTGAAACCAGTAAAGTAATGCAGGATTGCAATTTTTAAAACCAGTTTACTCAATATCCAATTTCCAACACCGGTTCTTAACCGGAAGTAATTTAAAAATTACACTACAATGAAAAACTATGCTTACAACATGATGATAACACTTGCCTTGCTTGTATCATCGCAAATCTTTGCTCAACCCAAATTAAATAGTTTGCCTTCGGTCGCTCACACTATTTTTTTAGATTTTGATGGGCATTGGGTTCAATCATCAAGTTGGAATGGCGGCACTCGTTTTTATTGCCAGCCCAGTGGGATGACTGACGCACAAATTACTGAAATATTTAACCGGGTATCTGAAGATTACCGTCCCTTTAATATCAACATTACAACTGACTCTGCAAAATTTCTGTCTGCTCCATTAACTAAAAGAATGAGGATAATTATTACACCCACAAGTGCCTGGAGGCCAGGAGTAGGTGGTATATCTTATGTGGGTTCATTTACATGGGGCGATGATACACCGGGCTTTGTATTTTGTGACCGCCTTGGACCCAATAACCCTAAGTATGTTGCTGAATGTGTAACGCATGAAAGTGGACATACGGTTGGTCTATCGCATCAATCTACATATAACAGTAGCTGTACCCTGGTAGATACTTACAACCTTGGAACCGGCACTGGCGAAATTGCCTGGGCACCTGTCATGGGTAACAGTTATTACAGGAATATGACGGGCTGGAACAATGGCCCTACACCTTATGGCTGTACAAGTACCCAGGATAATTTAACCATTATAACTTCTCAAAATGGCTTTGGATATCGGACTGATGATTATGTGGACATTATAGGAAATACTTCATATACATTAACTGCAAACTCATTTTCACAGGCAGGTGTCATATCTACAACTACTGATAAGGATGCGTTTAAATTCTCAGTCTCTCAAAATTCCAGTTTTCATTTTGAAGCAAATCCTTTTTCAATTTCTACAAATAACGAAGGTGCTAACCTGGATATAATGGTGCAATTATATGATGCTTCAAAAACATTGATACGCACATATAATCCTGCCAATGTAATGAATGTAGTTTTTGATACTTCTTTAAATACCGGCACCTATTATCTCCTGATTACTGGAACGGGAAATATAAATATAGGCGATTATGGCAGCCTGGGTTCTTATACGCTTACCGGGTTAAGCGGGGCGCTGCCAATACATGACGTTGCGCTCACAGGAAATACTGATAAAGGAAAGCATAGCCTAAGCTGGAACATAATTGCCGACGAGCCAATAAAAACCCAGGTAATTGAAGTTTCTGATGATGGTGTCAATTTTAAACCATTATACAATGCAATGGTAACTGCCAAAAACTTTATTTATTCACCCTTCCAAACCGGCAATCTTTATTATCGCTTAAAAGTAACTTCCGTACTGGATCAAACGGTGTATTCCAATATAATAGTATTAAAAGCAACTGCAAACGTTGACAATCAATATTACGTATCTACTCTTGTAAGGGATGAGATAATGATAAATGCGTCACAGAATTATAACTACCGCCTTACTGATGCCAACGGCAGAATAATAAGCAGCGGAAATGGCATAAAAGGTATCAATAAAATAGATATCAGTAATAAAGCAGCAGGCATGTACATCATTCAATTAATTAACAATAATCAAATAAAATCAGAACGAATTATAAAACAGTAAGGTAGATTCATGTGTAAGTTAGGGGTCAGCGTTAGGGGCTGGCCCCTTTTTTTGTGGGCATAACCCAGCGAATTTTATACACTTATTCACATTTCCTGGTAAAAGCTTATCCCTTACGTTACATTATATAGTGGTTTTATAGTTAACTTTAGAAAACCCCACTAATATGTTATGGAGAAAATTTAATGGAGACCCCATACAACTTCCCGTAAAAGATGCCGTAGAACAAGCCATCAAAAGAGAAACCCTGGCAGGCTTTAAACTAAAAGTATGCATCGGCACCGATAGCCAGGTAAAAGGCAGGGATACAGAATTTGCAACAGTTATTGTTTTTTTAAGAGAAGGCCATGGTGGCTTTATGTTTATTCA
>JBDSYV010000304.1:0-7879 GCA_040110925.1 Ferruginibacter sp.
AATAGCCGTAAGCATTTGGAGGACTTCCGGGAGGTAAGTTGGTTATTTTTTCGCCATCAATGCATTGATATTCCAGTTCGTTTAGGTACTGTCCTCCAATTTTAACTGTACCTTTTTCACCAAATAAGGTAAAAGAGCCTTCCATATTTTTTTGAAAACTATTAACTGTATAGTTCAAGGTGCCTATTGCACCTCCTAGCATTTCAATTACAACTACACCACAATCTTCAATTTCTATTATGGGGTGTTCAAAATTCCGGGTTATAGAATTTACTTCCTTAACGTCACCTAAAAACCACCAGAGCAAATCAATAAAATGGCTAAACTGTGTGAACAGAGTACCTCCATCCATTTGTTTGGTACCTCTCCAAGTATTACTATAATATTCCTTTGGGCGGTTCCAGAAACAATTTAACTGGAAAGAAAAAATATTTCCCAGCTTATCTTCTTTCAATAATTTTTTTAAAGCTTGTACAGGAGGGTTGTACCGGTTTTGCTTTACCACAAATAAATGCCTGTTTGCAATATTTGAAGCCTCAATCATTCTATGTGCGTCGCGGTTACTGATGCACAGGGGTTTTTCACATAATACATGCTTATTTGCCCTCAGGCATTCTATTGCATGCTCAGCATGAAGACCATTTGGTGTACAAATACTGACCACATCAATAGTTGGCTCGTTCAGCAAAAGCGTTTCCAGGGATAAATATATTTTGCCACCAAATTGTTGGGCGATGTCCTCGGCACACTCCTGGTCAATATCACATACGGCAACAAGGTTGCCTACTTTTTTTATTTGTTCTGCATGTCTTTTGGCAATTCTACCACAACCGATAATTGCAAATGATGGTATCATATTATTTATTCTATTGTTCTAAAAGTTTACAAAGTTGATAATTTTTAAATTAATTCTTCTGCCAGGGGGAAAAAAACTGCACAAGAGTAATATTAGGAGGATTTTCAAATCTGCTAAAGCCTATTTTCGGCCACAAGCCTCATTCGGTAGGCATTCATGGCCGTGAATCCTAATTTTTTTAATAAACGGTAATTCACCACAGCTCCTACTGCTGCACCTATTACCGGTATCAGTTGCACCATTTTTGCCAGGTCAATATAATCCCTGTATTCCTGCTGAAAATTGCGCCAGTCAAATGCATTTATATCTGCCGGCAAAGTAGCGGCAGTGTTTTCCCAGTCCTTCATAAGTAAAAATATTTTATTTCGATGTTCATGGCTACAGAAGGCAAGAGAAAAAATGTGAAGCAGATAAATCCGCTCTTTATAGTCATTGGTATCAAAACCATACCTCGTAGCAATATCAAAAAGCATTTTTATTTTTATGCCTAACAAAATAGGAAAATCTGCCAGGCCAGTTAAAATACCTCCAGCCCCTGTAATACCGCCTTCAATGGAAGCCGTTTTCTTGTAAAACTTTATTTTTTCCATAATTACTGCCTCTGTTACTTCCAGGTTTTCTACAAAAACAGGTTTGGAAGTTGTGATGCCTGCACCAAAAAGTACGCCTCTTACCATTTGTTTTATTGCGGAGGTAATGACTTTATGTAGCTTTTCTGGTATCCAACTGTTTATTTTTACCTGAAGTTTTTTCGCCAGCCCATTTATAAGCGAAGGCCGTTTCTCCATAGCTCTCTGCCATACATTCAATTCAAAAATGGCTTTTTGATTGTAAGGAATCATATTTAAATTTAAAATAGGGTTATATCTTATTGATAATTTAGCTATGTAATTTATGGCTTCTTTAATCGTTGAATTGACTAAAATTCTAAACATTTGCAATGGTTTATATAGATAATTACCATACTTTTGCACCCAATTATAAAAAGAAAAAACACGACGTTTTAAAAAAACAAACAAAAAATGCCTTATTTAACAATCGAAAAGAAAGCAACAATTTTCACAAATCACGGTGGTAGCGCAACTAACACCGGTTCTATAGAAGGCCAGGTGGCCTTGCTTACGGAACGTATTAACCATATTTCTGGACATCTTAAAGAAAATAAAAAAGATTTTTCTTCGCAAAGAGGTTTAATGATGATGGTAGGCCAACGCAAACGCCTTTTAACCTATCTCAGCAAACATAACCTTACTGGTTACAGGGCTTTAATTGAAAAATTAGGTCTCCGTAAATAATAAAAAATCAACTCATGTAAGCTGAATATTCCCAACTGTTATTGCTGTTGGGAATTATTCGTTATACATACCCACATTTCAACAGGGCAGCGTGCTGTTCCTTTAAAATTTTATAAATGTCATTATTACAACCCAAATCAGTAACATTTGATATAGGCGGCGGCCGAATGGTTACCATTGAAACAGGTAAACTTGCCCGCCAGGCAGATGGAGCAGTTACTGTTCGGCAGGGCAATTGCATTTTATTGGCTACTGTTGTGGCAAATAAAGAACCTAAAGCCGGCCAGTCCTTTTTCCCGCTTTCTGTTGATTACCAGGAAAAATTTGGTTCCGCTGGCCGAATCCCAGGTTCATTCTTTAAGAGAGAAGCCAGGCTTAATGATTATGAAATTCTTACTTCCCGACTTATAGATCGTGCATTGAGACCATTATTTCCAGAAGATTATTTATGTGAAGTTCAAGTACTTGTGTCACTTATTTCAAGTGATGATGAAGTAATGCCAGATTCTTTAGCTTGTCTTGCAGCTTCTGCGGCATTGGCAGTTTCAGATATTCCTATCCAGGAGATCATAAGTGAAGTGAGAGTGGCAAAGTTGAATGGCCAGCTTATTACAAACCCTACCCGGAGCCAATTAAAGGAATCCGATATGGAATTCCTGATTGCGGCTACCAGCAAAAATATTATGATGGTGGAAGGTGAGGGTAAAGAGTGCCAGGAGGAAGATTTGATAAAAGCTATTGAACTTGCTCATGAAGCCATTAAAGTGCAGGTTAAAGCCCAGGAAGATTTGAGAGATATTGTGGGTTCTGCAACAAAAAGAGATTATACCAAGCCTTATCGTAACGAGGAATTGAATGATAAAATATCTGCATTTGCAAGAGATAAAATGCATGCTATTTCAGCTTCGGCATCTACTAAACATGATCGCAGTGATGCCTTTGATGCATTAAAAGCGGAGGTAAAAACATTTTTGGGTGAAGAATTATCCGAAGAAGACCAAGCTTTAGTAGGACATTATTTTGGAGAATTACAATATTATGTGGTAAGAGATATGATCCTGGATAAGAGGGTTAGGTTAGACGGAAGAGCAACTGACGAAGTTCGTCCTTTGGAAATGCAAACAGATATTTTACCTACTCCACACGGTTCTGCATTATTCACTCGCGGTGAAACTCAATCACTTACCACAGTAACCTTAGGAACACCATTAGATGAATTATTGGTGGAGAGTGCACATAAATCTGACTATACCAAGTTTATTTTACATTATAACTTTCCTCCTTTTTCTACAGGAGAGGTGAAAATGATGCGTGGCGTTGGCCGCAGGGAAGTTGGGCATGGCAACCTTGCTATGCGTTCACTTAAACAAATGATGCCTGGCTCCGAATATCCTTATACCGTTAGGGTAGTAAGCGATATCCTGGAAAGCAATGGTTCATCTTCAATGGCCACTGTTTGTGCTGGTTCACTTGCACTGATGGATGCCGGCGTTCCGCTTAAAAAGCACGTAAGTGGTGTTGCAATGGGTTTGATAAAAAAGGATGATAATTATGCAATCCTTACCGATATTCTGGGCGATGAGGATCATCTTGGTGATATGGATTTTAAAGTAACTGGTACCCGTGATGGAATTTGCGGTGTGCAAATGGACATAAAAGTTGATGGCCTTAGTATGGATATCATGCGTGCTGCACTTGAACAGGCACGTGTAGGTCGTCTACATATTCTTAATGCAATGCATGAATGTATGCAACAGGCAAGAGAAGATGTGAAACCTCATGCTCCAAGGATGGTAAAGATTGTTATTGATAAAGAGTATATAGGTGCTGTAATAGGACCCGGAGGAAAAGTGATACAGGAAATTCAGCGGGAAACTGGTGCCACAATAAATATTGAAGAAGTAAATAACCAGGGAGAAGTAAGTATTTTCAGTAAAGAAAAAGCTGGTCTTGACCGGGCACTGGCCTGGATCAATGGCTTGGTGGCGGTACCTGTTGTTGGCGAGGTGTATGAAGGAACTGTAAAAAGTATTAAGGAATTTGGTGCATTTGTTGAATTCCTTCCCAAGAAAGAAGGTTTACTACACATCAGCGAAATAAGTTGGAAACGCCTGGAAACAATGGACGGCATATTTAAAGAAGGAGATAAAGTAAAAGTGAAATTACTGGAAGTTGACCCTCGGACAGGCAAATTTAAATTAAGCAGGAAAGCACTTATGCCAAGGCCAGAACAACAACCACGGACACAACAGACTGACAGGCCCCAGTCTTAATAATATTTATAAAACTTTAGAAGCTGTTCACCTAAAAATGGAACAGCTTTTTTTATTTTAAAAGTGATTATGAATTATATACAACTGACGTTTACTGCCAATTTAGAATTGACTGAAATTATTGCTGCAAATTTAATGGAGGAAGGGTTTGAGGGAATAGAAGACATAGATGGATTTACTAAAACATACATAAAGGAGGATGAGTATAACGACATTGCAGTAAAAGTGATTTTTGATAAATATAATTTGCAATTTCATACACTTATTCTACAAGACAGGAACTGGAATGCTGAATGGGAAGCGAATTTTCAACCGGTACAGGTTGGGGATTTTGTAAGTATTAGAGCGTCATTTCATCCGGCTTTACCTGCTACCAGGCACGATATTATTATTAATCCAAAAATGAGCTTTGGAACAGGTCATCATGCCACAACATGGCTTATGATGCGTCAAATGCAGGAAATTAACTTTAATGAAAAAGCTGTAATCGATTTTGGTACAGGGACAGGTATTCTCGCAATTCTTGCAGAAAAGCTTGGTGCTTCCAGTATAATTGCCATTGATAATGATGATAATTGTATTGATAATGCCAAAGAAAATATTGATATAAATAATTGCAGCAAAATCAGGTTATTAAAGGATGAAATGGTTAGTGGAGATGCTGAGATAATATTAGCTAATATCAATAAGAATATCATTTTGGCCAACTTGAAAATAATTGCAGAAACAAGTACAAAAGGAGGACTTGTATTATTTAGCGGGTTATTAAAGGAAGATTATTATGATATTTTAGATGGCATGAGTGTTTATAATTTGCACCAAATCAAATACCAGGAAAAGGACAATTGGATTTCCATTTTATGTCAGACATTATAGAAAGCAATAATTTAAAAATTCCCCGGTCATTTTTCCTTAAATTTGCTTCTTCAATTCAAGCTAAAGAAAACAGATGAAAGAAATACTTCTTATCGTTTGCGCCTATTTAATTGGTTCAATTCCTACAGCATTAATCATCAGCAGAAAATTTTTCGGTATAGATATTCGTGATTATGGAAGCGGAAACATGGGTGCTACCAATACTTTCAGAGTGTTGGGCAGCCGGTACGGAGTAATGGTTATGGTGATTGATATTGTAAAAGGAATAACTGCAGTGGCACTTTTTACTTTACTTCCTTTTTATGTTCGCAATGAATTTGAGCGAACTAACTTTATGATTGGGCTAGGGCTTTCTGCTGTTATAGGTCATATATTTCCCATCTTCGCCAATTTTAAAGGAGGAAAAGGAGTAGCAACGTTGTTTGGGATGATACTGGCCATGCAACCAGTCATTGCAATAAGTTGTGTGGGTGTATTCATATTTGTTCTTTATCTCACTCGCTATGTTTCATTAAGCTCCATCTTGGGAGCTATTATGCTTCCAATTTCAGTACTCTGGATATGGAATGAAAGTGAGGTTTTATACAGGATCTTTGCGTTATTAGTAGCAGCACTTGTATTACTTACACATCAGAAAAACTTAAGCCGCATTCTCCGTGGCGTAGAAAGTCGGATGCCTATATTTAAAAATCGAGATCGTAGAAAAGCTCGCCGTCGCTCTGAATTGGATGAGCTTTAAGTTTTCATTTTAATTTTTGGTACAGCTATTGTTTAATTACGATAATAAAATCGTAAACAAATGAAAAAACTATTCGTAATACTTGCATTGCCCATATTTGTGGGTTGTAGCACAAATGCAGTAACAGGCAGAAAGCAATTAAAGTTATTTCCTGAATCTACATTACAAGCAGAAGCTGTTTCCCAATACCAGAGCTTTTTAAGTGAGAATAAAGTAGTAGCCCAGAATACAAGCAGGGATGCAGAAATGGTAAGAAGAGTTGGAACTAGGCTTGCACAAGCTATAACAGCTTATTATGCCAAACAGCCTAACAAGGTTGACTTGAGTGGTTACAAATGGGAATTTAATCTTGTAGATAATAAAGAAGTAAATGCCTGGTGTATGCCAGGAGGAAAAGTAGTTGTTTACACCGGACTGCTTCCAATAACCCAAAATGAAGCTGCCTTAGCAGTTGTTCTGGGGCATGAAATCACTCATGCAATTGCTCAACATGGTAACGAGCGAATGAGCCAGGTTGCCTTAGCGCAAGGATTAGAAGTTGCCGGAAATATCTTCACTCAAAACAGGCAACAAGCCAATTCAATCTTCAATAATATTTTTGCCCCGGCTGCGCAAGTTGGTGTTTTATTGCCTAATAGCCGCAACCAGGAATATGAAGCTGATCATTTTGGTTTGATATTTACTGCAATGGCAGGCTATAATCCCCGGGAAGCAGTACCCTTTTGGGAACGTATGGCCAGTGCAAGTTCAGGAAATAAGCCTCCTGAGTTTTTATCCTCTCACCCTGCAGACGCTGGTCGAATAGCAAAGATTAAACAATATATGCCTGAAGCTTTATCTTATTATAAGCCAATGGGAGCTAAATAATATTATAAAATAATAGTATAAAGTATTTAAAACCCTGATTCAGTCAGGGTTTTTTGATATTGTTAGCTTTTTTACCAATATATTTTTTTACCTTTGCAACTTCAAAAACAGTTATTCTAGCTATTGTTCCATAGCTCTGTTTAATTTTTTTACATTCTTTCACAATCAATTTTACAATATGGCTCTACCAACGATGGTTGAAAAATTGCAAATTAAAGATGAAAAAAACATATTAATCCAGGGTCTCCCTTCTTCACTGGAAAAACAATTCATAAAACTGGCTTTCTGTAAAAGTGTTACTCCTCTCCTAAAAACGCGAAAAATTGATTTTGCCCTGGTATTTGCGATCAGCAAGAAACAACTCTGTGATATTTTAAAAGATGTCATTCCTGCCATGCAAACAGGTGGAAAATGCTGGATAGCTTATCCAAAACTATCATCAAAAATTGCTAGCGATTTGAGCCGGTGCGAACACTGGAACATTATGGAACCAATGGGCTTTGAACCTGCCGATCTTGTTACCCTTGATAACATGTGGAATGCTATGTGGTTTCGGAAAAATGAACAGAAAATGATAAATCCTTCCAAAAAAGAATTGACACCTTTAATTAATGGAGATTGCCTTGAAGTGTCAGTGCCAGACGAAGTGAAGTCTCTTTTCAAGAAAAACCGTCCTGCAGGTGTATTTTTCGAAAGTCTTTCCTCATCCAACAAACAGGAATATGTGCAATGGATTGAAGGCGCTAAAAAAGTGGATACAAAAACCCGCAGGCTTGACGCTTTTATGGAGATGATGAATTCAGGTAAAAAAAGTCCTTCGGCTAAATAGGTTATTTCAGAATAACCGTTCCCATCTGTCGGGTAATATCTTTTTCCATTTGCTTTAAATGCTGATGCGTTTGCAGGTAAATCATTTGTTCATCCGAACTTAAGGCATGTTGCATATCCACCTGGTTCTGCTCAATAAGTTTTT
>JBDSYV010000305.1:0-5297 GCA_040110925.1 Ferruginibacter sp.
ACGTCCCAAAGTAGCGGTGAACTAAAGTTTACCCAAAGCGGGCCTCTAGTATTGGGATAAGGAAGAACAAAGAATGCCATCCAAACCCGTCCCATATGCCAGATGGGAAATTGTCCTGCACACATTACCGCAAAAATTGTCATCGCTTCAGCTGCACGGTTCACACCCGTTCTCCATCCCTGGCGGAAAAGTAAAAGGATGGCAGAAATAAGTGTTCCCGCATGGCCAATACCAACCCACCATACGAAGTTGGTAATATCCCAACCCCAGCCGATGGTTTTGTTCAGGTTCCACTGGCCAATTCCATAAGTCACCTCACGGTAAACACTGTAAGCACCAAACAACAATAAGGCTACACTGATATAAAAGCCGATATACCAAAGCCTGCTCGGCTTCATTTCTATCGGGCCAATGATATCTTCCGTTACCTGGTGGTAATCTTTATTACCATCTACCAGCGGCTCCCTTTGTTGCGATTCGTATTTTAGTAATGACATATTGTTTAATGTGATAATTTGCTAATCAGATAATTTGCTAATTATATAAATTCTTTTTTTTAAATCCTTTTGTTATTGTTTACCCTTCTTTTTGCATTTCTTCTGTATGTTCTTCTACTTCGTTGCCAATATGCCTATCAGTATTTTTCACCCGGGCCAGGTAGTTCACATTTGGCAGGGTATGCAATTGCTCTATCACATAAAAACTGCGGTTAACCTGGTCCACGTTTCTTATTTTGGATACTTCACTGTCTTTGTCATTTACATTACCAAATACAATGGCATTAGTAGGGCAGGCCTGTGAACATGCGGTCTTCAGGTTCCTCACTACGGATGCATCCTGGCTTTTTTTAGCCTCTAGTTTTCCATCCTGCAGGCGTTGAACACAGAAAGAACATTTCTCCATAACCCCTCTTGACCGAACCGTTACATCTGGATTCAACACCATACGGGTAAGATCATCATTCATTTGAATGGTAACCTCATTAAGGTCGACGCCAATTAATGTATTCTGGTTATCAGGAAAGCTATCTGCACCATTATAATCAAGCCAGTTGAATCTCCTGACTTTGTAAGGGCAGTTATTAGCACAATATCTTGTACCAATGCAACGGTTATAAGCCATCTGGTTAAGGCCTTCAGAACTATGATTTGTTGCAGATACAGGGCAAACATTTTCACAAGGCGCATTATCACAGTGCTGGCAAAGCATAGGTTGAAAAACCACATCAGGATTATTTATATCCCCTGTAAAATAGCGGTCAATTCTTAGCCAATGCATATCGTGATATCTTGCCACTTGCTTTTTGCCCACTACACTAATATTATTTTCAGCAATACAGGCAACAACACAAGCGCTACAACCTGTACATGTGTTCAGGTCAATACTCATTCCCCATTTGATACCTGGCTTTGCATAGTCTGGATACATGGTGGCATCCCGCCTGAAATCAGTTTTTCCTTCAGGAGTTATTGCAGACCTTTCACTTCTTGCTTCTTCAAGCAAAGCCTCAGGGTTTGATGTATAACTGGAAAGATTGGTTTCATATAATACCGGCCTGCCTTCAGTAAACCCGTGTACCTGGGTTTGAGCAAGTACATAAGTGGCGCCGGTTTTTTCTGCTGTTGCAGAATTATTATAAAGTAATGAAGCGCCATCAAAGCTTACAAGTGGAAATGCATTTTTGCCTGCACTCGTGGCAGCACGACCTATCCTGTCATAATTTAAGTCTGGGTTTGCACTATTTCTCCCATAACCTAAGGCAATGGCAATAGTACCGGGATGAACACCTGGAACAATTAATGCAGCCAATTCTATGGAACGACCATTTACGGTAACCTTTATAACAGGCTTTTCAGGATGCACCTCGTAATCATCAGCCTGCTTTTTATTATTAACATCCGTCACATCAATACCTAATAATGCTTTTGCCATTGAAGGACTAATCATTGCATAGTTATCCCATGTTACTTTTGTTATGGGATCTGGTAATTCCTGTAGCCATGGATTGTTTGCCTGGCTACCATTTCCCATAGACACTTTTTGGTATAAAACAACTTCGGTGGCTGCAGATTTATATGCAGATATTTTTGCAGCGGCAGTAGCCAGGCTGACAGGGCTAAACGGAACGCCGGCACTTGTTGTAACTGCCAAAGCGTTACCTATATTTTCAATCACACCATCCTGAAGGGCCTTATCCCAATTCTCTGGCGAGCCAAGTTTGCCCAACCAATATTTTTTAAAGTAGTTTTCGTATTCATCAGTTGTTACAATTCCCGCAGAAGGTACAATAGTAACTGCAGCTGACGAAGCTTTACTGGTATCCCCCGGCAATGGTTTAGCTACGGGGGTTGCCGCTGAATTATTTTTATTATCACCGCTCCATTTTATTAAAGCGGTTTGAAAAGGCCTTGTTTTAAATAATGGATTAATTATAGGCTGAATCAAACTTACATAACCTGATTTAGGTTCGGCATCACCCCAACTTTCCAGCCAGTGGTGCGAAGGCAAAATATATTTACACAATTCTGTAGTTTCATCCATTGTGCTGTTAAAGGAAACACTCAATGGAAGCTTAACCAATGCATCCGCAAATTTTTTGCTGTCAGTATAATTATAAACAGGGTTGCAATCATAAATAAATAAACCAGCAACAGCACCTGAAGCCATTTCATTGGTAAGATTTACAATATCTGCGTCAATACCTTTCCTGGTATTCAATGTATGTGTCCAGTCAATAGTATTTCCATTTGCGCCTATGGCATCGTTGATGGCATTTACAACCATCTGCACATTCACATCGTTACTTCCGCAAAGCACTACTGCAGCGCCTTTACTTGCAATAAGTAATTCCGATGTTTTTTCAATGCCTTTTGTCAATGCGGCATCTGTAACAGAAGGGGCAGTTACTGTACCACCCAGTTTTGCCAGTAATGCTAATGCAATGGCACCTGTTTGAGAAGGAGCATGCATAAACCTGTCGTCTGCATTACTGCCGGTAAGGCTCATCATGCTTTCAAACTGGATATGACGGCTCAGTTCCGGTTTATCCTTATTTATCCTTCTTTGTGAAGCATACTGGCGATTAAATTCAACCGGGCTAAGCCAGGTGCCCAGAAAATCAGCTCCAAGACTTACAATAACTTTTGCCTTGTCTAACTGGTAAGACGGAATAGTCCTTTTTCCATAAGAAGCCTGGTTGGCAAGTAACATCCCGCTATGGCTCACAGCATCATATTGCACATGACGGCTTCCTGGGTATTTACCTAAAAAATCATTTATGATTTGTATTGTAGTAGGAGAATTAATTGTAGATGTTAACAACACTACCGGCTTTCCAGCAATGCCTACCATTGCATCCGAAACCATCTTATCAAAAGCATCGAAGCTGGTAACTTCTTTAAACTCAGTGCCTGCTTTTTGCAAAGGATGACGCAATCTTGTGGTATCGTATAAATCCAGAACAGAGGCCTGGGTTTGCGCATTTGTTCCACCATTTGTAATGCTGCTCAGCTCATTACCTTCAATTTTGATTGGCCGGCCATCTCTTTGTTTTACCACAACACTAATAGCATCACCACCATTTACATAAGTAGATGCATAAAAATTTGGTACACCCGGTATAACATTATCAGGGCGGTTTAAATAAGGAACCGCTTTTCGTACTGGCATTTCGCAACTTGCAGCCAGTGCAGCAGCAGCGGTACTAAATCCAAGATATTTCAAGAAATCCCGGCGGGGCGTTTTTGCGCCAAGCAATCCTTCATCAATATCCTCTAAGGGTAACAGTTCCTCCTGGAATTCATTTTGAGAAACTTTTTTATAAGCGTCACTCTCAGTAAGCTGTCCGAAATTTTGCCAGTACTTATTACTCATATTTCAATTTGAAAATTTGAAAATTCGAAAATTTGAAAATTAGCTGATGAAATAATCATTTTCACATTGAGCCATTTTCTCATTTGCAGATTTAATAGTGACATTTCTGACACTCTGTTCCACCAATACTTTCCACAGTTACACTGTCCATTTTATGGTTTTTTAGGTCACGATGGAATTTCTCGTAAATGCTATAAAATTTATTTCCTTCACCGGTTTCCTGGTTATAAAAATCAACTTTTGTTTCCCTATGACAATTGATGCACCAGCCCATACTTAATTCTGCAAACTGGAATACCTCAGGCATCTCCTGTATATTCCCATGGCAGGTTTGGCATTGCTGCTTACCCACTTTTACATGTTGGCTATGATTAAAATAGACATGATCAGGAAGATTGTGAATTTTCACCCATTCAATCGGGCGGCTACCATCAGGCATGCCATCCTTATTATTATCAGGGTTGTATTGTTTAGTTTCAGGATTCCATCCCGCATAAGCATATAGCTTCTGAATTTCTGCAGTACCGTTTACGGAAGTGCCATCTTCTCGTGTAATCGCTTCACCTTTATACTCTTTAACTGCCATATGGCAATTCATACAAACATTTACGGAAGGGATGCCAGCATGTTTGCTATCCTGTGCGCTGCCATGACAGTACAAACAGCTAATCTGGTTGGTGCCTGCATGAACTTTATGTGAATAATAAATGGGTTGTTCTGGTTGATAATTTTTCATGCGGCCAAGGCCAATTGCTGCATTGATGGTAACATATCCACCCATTGTGAACAGGAGCAGAATTCCCGTCATTAGGTATGTTTTGTTGCGGTAAAAAGGAACCGGTTCGCCTCTTAATACACCTTCCTTTTCATCTGTAAGTTTGCGTAGGTTGCTATTTACCTGTAATAATATAAAGGCAACTACTGCAAGAACAAGTGTAAGAATACCAAATAATAAGGAATTATCTGATGCAGGCTCTCCAGTAGTACCCGTTGGACCAACAGCAACCGGAGGTTTATAAGTATCCACATAGGCCATGATGGCGTCAATATCCTCTTTCTTCAATTGGGGAAATGCAGTCATTACACCACTGGTTTTCCACTTTGCAAATAATCCTTTTGCATATTCATCAGAAGCGATCATTGCCGACGGATTTTTTACCCATTTATAAATAAACCCTTCTGGTTGCCGTTCTTTCCAACCCTGTAATTTCGGGCCGGTATAATCAGCATCGGGTTTATGGCAATTGGAACAGTTAGCTTTGAAGAGAGCTGCGCCGTCCTGGGCTATTGATAAATGACTATGGAAAGAAAGGAAACTAATAAAGACACAACATTTGAAAATGTTGTTAATGATTTTTCTATAGCGACTCATACTTGTTTGGGCTAATGTGGAAAAAAATCCTAATTCGAGTGCAAAAATAAGG
>JBDSYV010000306.1:0-4577 GCA_040110925.1 Ferruginibacter sp.
TTCCTGTTACCATCACATCATAATTTCCTGCATCAGCTGTCACAACTCCTGTAATGCTGTAGGTTGCTGATGTTGCTCCAGGGATATTTACTGCTGCCTTCCTCCATTGATAAGTGAGGCTGGTTCCTGCGGCAAGAACACTGAAGCTAACATTTGCGCCGGGGCAAACTGCCTGGCTTACAGGTTGTGTAGTTATACTAGTTCCACCTACTGTTAATACAGCAATGGAAGAAGTTACACTAAGGCTACATGAGCTCGAAATTACTACATCATAATTCCCTGCATCTCCTGCAATAACTCCTGTTATTGTATAAGATGCTGCCGTGGCGCCCGGAATATTTATTCCACCTTTTCTCCATTGATAAGTAAGGCCAGAGCCAGTTGCTACTACATTAAAGGTAACATTAGCACCCACACAAATTGTTTGTGTGGCAGGTTGTGTAGTTATTGCAGGGGCAACAGCATTTACCGTAACTGTGAAAGAACAATTTACCGTTGGTGAACCGGTTAATACATAAGCAACCGTGGTTAGGCCTGCATTAAAGCTGAGGCCGCTTGCCGAGCCACTCCCTGTGCCTGTGGTTGCGCCCGTGAGTGTATATGTATTGGGTTGGGTTGGGTTAATAACGGGATCAATATTATTTACAATTGCTGTGCATTGGCCAACGCCAGTACTCACCGTTGTATTAGAGGGGCAGGCAATGGTAGAATTGCCAATACTAAAAGATCGGTATTCATATAATCCCCATTTACCATCCTGCCCTTTTACCCGGATAGATAAATTATGTGAGCCCAGTGTAAGTCCCGGATCTGGTATTAAGAAAGTTTGAGTTACAATACTGCCTGGCGTTGTAACGGCTAATGGAGCTGCATTACCTACCCCCGGATCGGCATCAAAGAAATATTCTGCCGCCGTAATAATAGCTGCATCAGCAGCAGCGGTTGAAACATAAAATCCTCTTTTTTCAAATAAGCCCCATTTGCCATCGGCGCCCTTGGTGCGAATGGCAAGTAAATGAAAACCAGAAGCTAAAGATGTAGGAATAACTACGCTGAAATTTACAACTGCTCCTGTAGTGCCTATAGATGTGGCTGTTCCATTTCCAACTCCCGGATCTGTATCAAAAAAATATTCTGCGGCTACAATATTTGCTGCATCTACAGTTGCAGCAGAAATGTAAAATCCTCTTTTATCATACAAGCCCCAAAGACCATCTGCGCCTTTTACTCTTATGGCTAAAAAATGAAACCCTGCTGAAAGCGATGTTGGAATTATTGCTGTGAAATTAACTACAGCACTTGTAGTACCCACAGCTGTTGCTATGCCATTACCCACACCCGGATCTGCATCAAAGAAATATTCTGCGGCTACAATATTTGCTACATCGGCAGTTGCACCTGAAATATAAAACCCTCTTTTATCAAACAAGCCCCAAACACCATCTGCGCCTTTTGTTCGGATGGCTAAAAAATGAAATCCCGGACTTAAGGATGTAGGAATTACCGCAGTAAAATTTACAACTGCTCCGGTAGTGCCAACAGATAAAGTGTTGCCGTTTCCTGTACCAGGATCCGTATCAAAGAAATATTCCGCAGCCACTATATTAGCGGAACTTAATGCAGAAGATGAAATATAAAATCCCCTGTTTTCATACAAGCCCCAAACACCATTGGCATCTTTTGTTCTTATACATATAAAATGAAAACCTGTGGGCAATGATGTAGGTATAACTGCTGTAAAATTTACTACTGCTCCCGCAGTACCAACAGATAAAGTGGTAGCGTTTCCAATGCCAGGATCTGCGTCAAAGAAATATTCTGCCGCTACAATATTTGCTGCATCAACAGTGGTAGTGGAAATATAAAATCCTCTTTTTTCAAATAAGCCCCACTGGCCATTGGCATCTTTTACTCTTAGGCCTAAAAAATGAAATCCGGCTGGTAAAGACGCTGTAGAAATAGTTGTTGTAAAATTTACGATGTCAGCTGGTGTTGCAATAGTAATTGCAATACCATTGCCTGCGCCGGGATCGACATCAAAAAAATATTCTGCCCGGTTAATGTTTTGTGCCTGTGAAGTGGTGATAAATAAAATCAATAACCACAGGAATAAAAACCTCTTTTTCATACCAACAATTTTTAATGTTGAAAAATGGCAATCAAAAAAGGTCTTAGTTATTTTTCCTGGCTTCTACCACAACATTCAAAGTTCCACCCTGCGGAATGGTAGGATTAGTTATGTTCATACTGAAAATAAAAGGAAGACGGCTTGTGCGGCTGGTAAGCCAGTTAAGGCTGCCAATAGGATCATATAATAATCCCATATCTTTTCCATCTGAGCCCGTATTGTTGGCAGGTCCGGCAGGAATAGTAAAGTCGAGCAATGGATTATTTGTTCCTGCATTTACAGCTGCCTGGTCCACCAATTGCGGGTCCTGGTTTGATACATTGCCACCGCTATTTACGTTGCTGTTTATATTCCATGGATCTGCCGGTGGAGTGGAGCCGACAGGATAGAAAGTAATGTTATTATTAAATGTGCTAAAGCTATTAGAATTACCGGCATTACGGCGCACAAAAATATTATTGGTAAGCGTTAAGAAACGGCAGTTACTTGTAAAGCAATCTCTTGTTGAGCTACCCGGCCCATACCAGAGATTATGATTAAATAAAACATTTACTGAATTACTAAAAGAGCCTATACTAGTGGCAACACAGCAACCCGTTTCATAAAAAACGTTATTCTGAAAAAGAAAATTTTGATAGGTAGCTGATGTAGTGCCATTGGCTTCGGAGTTATCAAATACATTGCCTTCAAATAAATAGCCGCTATAGGTTACACTTCCCTGGTTTATTAATACATTGATACCAGCAAAATAATTGCGAATAAAACGCAGGTTGTCTGGTTTATTAGAGTTTAAAGTGATGGAAGAATTAAATACTATTCCCTGAATTTCCGTATTACTGCAAGCTGCCCCATCTATAGTACAGCCATTTACCAAAGCAGTAAAAGGGAGGTTTTTATTTGGGCTCCATCCCGGGCCGATAATAACTACTTGTTTATTTGTAAGTGTGAAAGCAGTATAAGTAGTTGGACTGCCATGAACATATATTGTGTCACCACTTGCACTTGCATTAATGGCTGCCTGTATTGTATTAAACTGCGCCAGAGTAGCTGGTGAATTGCTTACTGTGCGGATGGTGGCATAACTCACTATGCTTACTAATAACATTGCTGTTGAAAAATAAAACTGCTTCATAAAAAAGTTTTAGATTTATTTAGAAATTTAAATAATATAGAGGTAGTTACAAGCAGCTTTAAAAGGAGAGTGGACGAAAGGCTAAAAATATAGCGCTCTTCATTTTTGTACAATCGCTAAATGTAGGGAGGATGTGAAAATGTGAAAAAACAAAAATGAAGCAATATAACAATTCAACAATGAGCCAAATTAAACCAATTTATTTTTTATAGCCATCGAAACTGCTTCTCCTAGGGAATGCACATGGAGCTTTTCGTAAACATTTTTTACATGTGTGTTTACAGTATAATAACTAATGCCCATTTTATCTGCAGCCATTTTATAACTTAGTCCGTCGGATAAATGCTGCAGCACTTCTTTTTCTTTAATGGTAAGTTTATAGTCAGGAATTGAATCTTTGTTATTCTGATTAAAATAATTCATCACTTTCATGGCTACACTTGGTGTCATAAAAGCGCCTCCTTTATACACTTCATCAATACTTTGGGTTATAGATTGTATGGATGCTTTTTTTAGAATATATCCTTCGGCGCCATATTGCAATGCCGCAAATATTTTATCATTGTCTTCAAAAGCAGTTTGCATAATAATTTTTATCTGGGGATATTTTTTTTTGATAATCCGAACGCCTTCTATGCCATTTACATTGGGCATTTCAATATCCATCAGCACTACATCGGGTTGGTGTGTTTCCATTTCTTCCAGCACATTACTGCAATCGCCAAAAGAGCCCACACATTCCATTGTATCCATTAGCTGTAATAATGCCGCCAGGCTTTCCCGCCTTGCCTGGCTATCATCATATACAAGCACTTTTATCATCCTGTAAATTTATTTCTTATAAAAATATTTTTACTCCCCAAATTTAGTGAGGGGAATAATGCAGATTATTTGAGTTCCTTCCAGTGGCTTTGAAATTATTTGAAATACAGCATCCAAATTCCTGCTCCGGTTTTGCATATTTGCTATACCATTTCCCATTAGCACTGTTTGCTGATTAAATCCTATACCATTATCTGTAATGGTAAGCATTATATTTTCTTCCTGTTCAGTTAAGGTAATGGAGGCTTGAGTAGCACGGCTATATTTAGCCATATTATTTATGGCTTCTTTAATGATTAAGAGAAGATTTTTCCTGGCCTCAGCATTAAAGAGTTCTCTATCCAATTGGGCGCTAATATCATAGCGGCAAAGTATATTTTTTACAGACAGTAATGCTGTTCCATAATTTTTTATTCGGTAAGACAGTCCCTTATCTTCATCTATAGAAGGCTTTATGGCCCAAACTATATCGCCCATTTCTTCCATTGCTTTTTG
>JBDSYV010000307.1:0-20658 GCA_040110925.1 Ferruginibacter sp.
TCTACAATGATATCGGGAACAGCAGGCCCAAGTTCTTCATTTTTATCAGTGGCTTTTACAAACCATCCCCTGCCGGGCAGGCGCACAAAGGAACCATCCATTAATGTTTTACCGCCAGTGGAAATTACAGATCCGTTTGTAGGCTGGCCAACTAGTTTTCCTATTCCCAACTGCTTATATGCATGAGAAAATATTTCTGCATTGCTATAGCTGCCCTCATTGCATAATGCGATGGAAGGCTTTGTCCATGCTGCATACACAAGGCGCTCCCCTATTGGGTAATACTCCCGGAATTTCTTTTTATCTTTCTCAAGGTCTTCACTTGCGCCACGTGGTATGGTATAAGCATGTTGTTTGTAATTCAATATCGTCATCAGGTAATCTGCGGTGGAACCGCCACCGTTATAACGCACATCAATTACAAGGCCTTCTTTGCCATAACCAGCTACGGTAAATTCTCTTTCCACCACATCAAAGCTGGCAAAATCCATACTCTTTATATGTATGTATCCCAGCCTGCCATTTGAATATTTATCTACTAATTTTTTCCTGCCGGCTACCCACTCATCGTATAATTTAGTGGTAAGCGATACTATGGGCCTGATAACCACCTCTCTTTGTTTGCCATCTTTTGCTGTTACATTCAGTAAAACTTTTTCGCCAGTTAAGCCATTGAGCATGTTATAAAAATTATCATCCATTTTTACCGGCTCACCGTTCACGGCAGTGATTATATCGCCTTCTTTTAACTGGTTGCCCAGTTTGTCTGATGCTGATCCGGGTATTATGTGGTTCACCGTCATACCATCCTTTGAAGGAAACAATTCAGCGCCCAGCAAACCTGTACTTTCCTTTTGTGTTTCCACACGCTCGGGTGCAGTAAGTGCCATATGGCTGCTGTTAATTTCGCCCAGCAACAGGTTAAACATATAAACAAAATCATTGCTGGTACTGGCGTTTACCGTACGCTCTTTATATTTATCATGCAACTTACTCCAGTCGTTTCCATGAAATTTTGGATCATAATATCCATCCCGAATGGTGCGCCATGCTTCCTCAAAAACCTGGGTGCGTTCTGCAGTATAATCTATTTTCATTTTTGCCACATAGGGAAGATTTTCTGCTGTACTGGTTTTTAAATCAATTCTGCCAAGAGTTCCTGTTTTTGTGTAGTAAAGATATTTTGCGTCCCGATCCATCTTTACATTCGAAGGATTGGTACCGCCTTTCGTAATCTCCTTCAAATCTTTTCCATCCCATTTAATGCTGTAGAGATCCCTGCCTTTTGCAGTGTTTGTTGCAGTGGTATAATAAAATGTTTCCCCGTCTTTGGAAATAGCAAGGTCGCTCTCATCTCCTGCAAAACTGGTTACCTGCACGGTGCGTTCATAAATTTTATCAAAGTCTATAACGATGGGCTTCACCGTTTTTTTATCTTTCTTATCCGAGGCGGCATCAGCTGCAGGTGCTTCCCTGTCCTGCCAGTCGGATGCATCTTTTTCCCAGTCTTCTTTTTTAAGCCATACAAACCACACATCTGCACTGCGGCCCACACCACGTTCGGATATAAAGCCAAGCTTTGATCCGTCTGCGCTCCACACCGGTGACTGGTCTGTTCTTGGATGCATGGAAATGTTTACTGCTTTAGAAGAATTATCCGAAGCCTGAATAAACACTTCCACATTTGTATAAAGATCATTCATGGAATATGCCAGCCATTTGCTATCTGGGCTCCAGGCCACCTGCTCGGGTGATGCCCAGGTATCACTTAATATTTTTTCATTGCTTAATTTTCCATCTGCAGAAATATCCGCCACCACGAAACTGCCACGCCCCCGTATGTATGTAATCTTTTTTCCATCAGGAGATACCACAGGAGACGTTTCATCGCCTGATGTTTTTGTTATTTGTTTCAGCTCATGTTTCAGGCTCTTGTACATGCTACGCTCAGTGGTATCAGAAGAACGATACAGGTACATATCAAAATTTCCATCTGCCCTGTCGCTGCAAAAAATCAACGTACTGTCATTTAGCCACACAGGATCTACATCCCGGTAAGCATGGTTTGATACATTGATGCTCCTGGATTTTTCTTTATCAGCTTCTTTGATAAATATTTCGCCACGCTGTACAAAGGCCAGCATTTTTCCATTGGGAGAAATTGCATAATCAGTTGCACCATTAATAAACGTTTTTGTTTCTGTAGCATCCAGCCGGTCATCAGCATTTATTTGTACTTCTATTTTTTTTGCCTGGCCACTACCTGTTTTCATACTATAAATGTTCATATCTTTTTCAAACACGATGGTACTGCCATCTGCAGAAATGCTATATGAACGTATGGCTTCGTCTTTATACTCAGTAAGCTTTTCAGGCTTGTTGGTTGCCTTGCCACCAGCATCTATTTTTAAACGATATAAATTATATGCACCATCATTACTGCTTAAAAAATAAAGTGACCCATTGCTGCCCCATTGCGGCAGAATATCATTGGTTTCAAAACCGGGCAACTGTGTATAGGTTTTGTATTTGATATCGTAGAGCCAGATATTCCTGTCGCTGCTGCCACGGTATGCGTATCGGGCAACGGGATTAATATCTCCACGAACAAATGCCAAAAACCTTCCGTCAGGAGAAAGGACAGGATCATAACCTACGGCATCAAGCATACGGCTTTCTGTGCCGCCATTGGGATTAATGGAATATACTTCTGATGGCCTTTCTATTTGTTTAAATTCTCTTGATGTAGAGAACAGGATCTGGTTCTGTTGTGTCCAGCTGGAAATATTATCTGCTGCAGAATGATAGGTCAGCCGCTTTGGTAATCCACCGCTTGTGGGCATAACAAAAATATCATTGTTGCCAAACCTTGCACCAGAGAATGCAATTTGCTTTCCATCTGGGCTGAACACCGGGTTTGCTTCGTAAGCCTCATGTATAGTAAGCCTTGTAGCTTTGCCGCCTGCGGCAGGCACAGTCCATATATCGCCCTGGAAAGAAAACGCCACCAGGCTACCATCATTATTAACAGCAGGCTGGCGAAGTAGTAATGGTTGTGCTTCTACAGCCATACTGCTGATCAATACAATCACATTAAAAAGAAATAATCTTTTCATACGTTTATTATTAAAGTTTTATTTATTGGGGAAATGTAGAAAGGTTTTATCATAGTTAGCTGCAACATAATTAAATAAGAAGGACGAAACAAATTTGTTACAGCAGTGGTAATGCTGATGAAGTAAAGATGTAGCTATATGTTCATATTCAGTATTTGAGGACACTGAAGGATATATTCTACAGGTTATCTAACAAATCTTTTACTGAAGATCTTTTGCGGTAATCAGGATTAAAATAAACATATTTTACCAGGCCATTCTTTCCTATGATATATGTTGCCGGGACAGGCAGGTTAGCCCCGTTTTCTCCATTTGTCATATTAAAGTCTACACCAAAACCTTTATACTTTTTTACAATTTCATCTTCAACCTTAAAGTTGACTTTATAATTCTTCATGATCGCAAGGCCAATATCACTTATCACCGGGAAGCTTGCTTTAGTTTTTCCAATTGTTTTTAAAATACTGGAATTTGTTTCAGGAGAAATAGCAATTACCGACGCTCCCTTAGCCTTGATATATTCAAGTGAGTCATTAAGAAAGCTTAATTCTTTATTACAATATGGGCACCACTCTCCCCGGTAAAAAACAAGTATTACTGGCCCCTTTTTTAATTCTTTTTTTAATTTAATTTCCTTCCCGGTATAATCTTTTACAGAAAACAAAGGAGCCTTATCGCCAACTTGTAATCCGGTTGGTTTCATTGTATCCTGCGCAAAAATTGCATGAACGGATAACATTAATGTAAAAAGCAGGGAAATCTTTTTCATATAAATTTATAAATTAAGTGATGTAAGTTAACCCAAAGGGAAGTATAAATAATTACTGATTACTTTATAATAAAATAATACATCACCATCATAACCATTTCTGTCAAAATGTGTTGTTATACAGCCTTGTCAACTTTGATAAATTGGCTCTTTAGTTATAGCGAATTGATTTGCAATAAAAAAAAACTCTCTAATTGAATTTTAATACCAGCAAGGGCTTTTGGTCGGTGAGGACGCAGGCTGATAAAAAAAATGTATTACACTATACATATATCGGTCGGTGAAGACACCGATCAATAAAATTTGTCATACAGAAGCGGTGAGGGCCTATTACTGATGTGTCAGGCCTCTCATCTCCAATTTTATTTTATGACACCCATTTGCCGCAATATGTTTTGATGACCCGGGCTATTATAAAAATCCTCATAACCTGAATATTGAAAAGGCACAGCTAAGATGTATGCTGTTGGAGAATGCTGCTGCACTGTCTTTTCTTCCCATTCCAATGCCCTGCTATAGTCATGTTTCAGGCGGTAAATACATGATAAAGCAAAAGGATCTTTCACTGTATTTTTGATGCATAATCAAGGAAACGTTTGATTAAGCTATCCGCTTTTATCTTGTTGCCGGCAGCCATATTGTTGCTCATTAAACTTACCTGTATTAATTCTGAACCCCAGCCATCTTTTAATAAAGCTTCAGCTTTATTAGTTTCCTGTAATGCCCTATCATATTTTTTCAGGGCAATATATCCGAATGCTGCTTTAATATGCCCCCACGCAAAATTTGGATGCAATTCCACAGCTTTCGCAAAAGCATCAATACCTTTTTGATAATTGCCTGCCAATAAATTTACCCAACCAAGATTATGCAAACTGGAAATGGAAACCGGGTCAAGTTCTACTGCTTTCTCTGCCAGTGGCAATGCAACTTTAGTCTGTCCTACATCGGCAAGCGTAGCGGAATACCGGATATAAATGATGGCATTATTCGGGTCAAGTTCAAGCGCTTTTTTGTAAGAGTTTACGGCACCCTTCCAATCATATTCATAATAAAATTTCAATGCGCCCTCCGTAGTATAAATTTCGGGGAGGCTGGGATCTAATGCTTTAGCTGCTTCCAAAGATATTCTTCCTTCATTCATAATTTCCTGGTTGCCGGCATTGGAAAAAATGGATTGTGTTATTTTTTCATTGGCTATAGCGGCGTAAGCCAATGCATATTTTGGATCGAGGCTGATTGCCTTACGAAAATGTGAAATGGCCTGTTCCGTTTCAGACGGAGTAGAACCATAGGCCAGGTAGCGGCCTTTTAAATATTCTGAATAGGCAGCAGGATTTGTGTTTTTCTCTTCCTGATTTATCGCTTCACCTTTTGCCATTCTTATTTCCAGTGGATTCAACAATGAAGCAACAATTGAATCTTCTACACGGGCAATATCATTGGCTGTAAGATTAAAACTATTGCCCCATAACTGGTTTTTATTGATTGCATCTACCAACTCACAATTCAATATATAACCGCCTGGCGATTTAGTAAGCCTGCCAGTAAGTATTACATCTGCATTCAATAGCCTATGCAGGTTTTCAATTTTTTTTGCAGAGTCTTCCAGGCCGAAAGTTGCCGAACGGGCAAATACTTTTATACCGCTCATTTTTGAAAACCGGTTAATAAGATTTTCAGGGATACCATCAGATAAATAAGCAATAGCAGAATCTTTTAGCGTATTATCAAAAGGAAGTATGGCCAGTGATTTTACAGCAGCATTTGCAGAAGGAAAAACTGAATGCCGGAAAATAAAAACAGACAGCAACATGAGCATCACAACTGATGCAGCAACCAACATTCCTTTATTATTTTTCTTAGCAGGTGTTTTTAATTTGCCTTTCATCTGTTCTTTTTTTGGAACAGTAAACCCTGGGTTACAAATTGCAAAAACCTCTAATGGTTCTTCTACATTTTTAAATTCGAAAGAACCTAGAGACTGCGTTTGAAATTCGCTCTTATTACGAATTTCATCTTTTACTTTTTTTGAAAGCAGAACCGCACCAGGAACACCAAGTGATTGTATGCGTGAGGCTACATTTACCGCATCTCCATAAATATCTCCATCTTCTAAAACAATTTCACCCTGGTGAATGCCAATGCTTAATTGGAAATCTTTAGCTGCATTGCATTGCTCCTGTATTTTAAATGCTGCATTTAAAGCATCTGAAACAGTGGGAAAGCTTGCAAGTACACCGTCACCAAGTTCCTTAATCCATGTTCCGTTGAATTGATCAATGATTGGTTTTTGTAAAGCCCGGTTCTTTTTAAGAATGTCATGTGCTTTTTGCTCGTCATTACCCATCAAAGAAGTAAAGCCAGAAATGTCAGTAAACATAATAGCAGCAAGCTGGCGGGATTGTGACATGAATTGTTTTAATGCTTAGTAAACAATGATGAATAATGAAGTATCTAAAGTAATGATTAATTTCTAATAGGGTAATTTCCATTTCCCTTTCATCGCTAATGATCCCATCATAATGCACTACTCCATTTAATTTTCAGGAATTTCTTTAAGGCACCATTGTAATTTGGTAGGTGAAGCCACCAACTGATAAGACAATGCAGCCCCGGCAATCAACAACAGGTATGGCGTTTGTCTTATTTGCATGCGAAACTATCCCGGTCTGTTATTGTTTTTTTTTGGAATGATCCTGAAAACAAATGAGCATCTTAATCTAGTCTTTATATAATTATTTTTAAAGAAAGTGTCTTCTTCATAAAAAGTCTGGGTGACAAATACAATTTCCCCGTACATTGTTTTTCCTTCGGCAAATGTTGAAGTATTCAATACAAATTTGGATGAATTGATTGGAATGAAAAGGCTTGAAACTTTTTGATCAGCCAGATGCAGCCTGTATATGCTATCTCCTTTTTGAAATACTTCATAAGTAGCGGTTAGTTTGCATTTAAATATGGTATACTTGTCAACACCCCAAATATCGTGTAGTACCAGGCTGTCATTATAGATAGTGCCCATGAATGGAAAAGGCTGGTTGGTCACATCCTCATTGTTATTTGTTACAGTATTTCCATTTGCATCTTTTAATAATATCGTTCTACCGTTAGGGATCAGTTCATCTTTATTTAAAGTATCAATTTTATTAACGGTGAATATCCGTATGCTATTTGCAAATGAAGGCTCTTTCTCAAGCTTTTGCCTTACCAATGGGTCCAGCTTTGTATATGCCGCATTAAATTTCCTGGCAATATTTTTATCAATTATTACCTGCGAAAAAGCAGCAGAAGTTAGTGTAAACAAGAAAGTAAAAATGAATAGTTTCATAAAGAGATAATGAACTGGTATGATCAAATCTAGCTTAAACATTTATTGTAACCTAATTGCCGTGATAACCTGGCTAGTTACGATTGATCTAGGCAGGAGCGAGAAGAACAAGATCAGCTACAGCGTATAGAATGCTACTGTATCATCATTATAATATTCCGGCATTTACATTTTGTAGGTTTTTGAGCCTTTTGAGCATAAATAATAAAAGATTTCCCTTGGATTAAAAAAATACTTTTTTTACCTTTCATAATGTTCCTGTGAAATCATCCCCCCTGATTCCCTCGATATTTTCTAACATTAAAAAACACAAAAATGAAAGTTAACAACAACGACGACGTTTCTCCAAGACGTAAATTCTTACAAACGATTGGAGCGGGAACCGCAGCATTGGGTATTGCAAGTGTAATAGCACCAATCCAAAAATTACAGGCAGGAACTACACAGGATTTTTTGGACGATAACACTGGCCCAGATGACTGGTTTAAACAACTAAAAGGAAAACACAGGATGGTATTTGATGCTACTGAACCCCATGAAATATTTCCTTTTGCATGGCCCAGGGTATTCCTGCTTACAAATGCAGCCACCGGGTCATCAGAAAAAGACGTTAACTCTGTTGTTGTATTGCGCCATCATGCCATTCCATATGCATTCCCGGATAAAATATGGGCGAAGTATAATTTTGGTGAATTGTTTAATATAAACGATCCCAAAACGAATAAACCTTCTTTGCGTAATCCATTCTGGAAACCCCAGCCCGGTGATTTTGCCGTACCAGGTATAGGCCCTGTATCCATCGGCATAAATGAATTGCAGGATAGCGGTGTTTTATTTTGTGTATGCAATATGGCTATGACTGTTTACAGCGCTGTAGCTGCCGACAAAATGAAGTTGAAAGCAGAGGATGTAAAAAATGAATGGACATCTAACCTGCTGCCAAATATTCCTGCAATGCCATCGGGCGTGTGGGCAGTAGGCAGGGCACAGGAACATGGTTGTGGCTATTGCTTTGTTCGCTAAAACAAATATTGGATTCGCCAGCATGCTTTTCTTTAACCCATACTGGTGAATTTTTTTTGTAATGCTTGGGGAAAAAATTGCTGTTTTATTTATTTTACTGGTTTAAATTAAATCATAAACAATGAAAAGATCAATGAAAAAGCAAATAACCATAATCATATCCCTGTTATTCATTGTAAGTAATCTGATTGCCCAAAAAAATGATTACAAAGTCGTGTTTGATATGAGCACCAGGGATTCGATAAGTCAGCAGGCAGTTATAAGGGAAGTGCAATTGATAAAAGATAATAATCCTGCAGCCAAAATAGAAGTGGTGATATATGGCCAGGGACTAAACCTGGTATTGAAAGAAAAATCCCGGGAGACTGAGACCATTAGCAAATTAGCTGCAGATCCTAATATTGATTTTATGGTATGTGCATTTACAATGAAGCGTTTCAAGGTAGATGAGACCCAACTTGTACCGGGTGTAAAAGTTGTTCCCGATGGTATTTATGAGATCATCAGCAAACAACGTGATGGCTGGGGCTACATTAAAGTGGCACATTAAATATATTGTTATAGGCAATATTCATTTACGCATGCTAAATGCTGTTATTTATATCATCCCTTCTACAGAAGCAATGGCCAATTGTAAATAAAAATTTATTTAAGCTTTCAACCTTTTCATCATCAGACAAACCAAGTATGAAACGCCTGTTTTTATTTTTAATAATCATAATATTATTTTCCATGGGGAGCTTTTCACAATCAAAACTTGGTGATGTAGGCTGCGTATATATCACTACATCTAACATTGATTCATCCATGGCTGTTTATGAAAAGCTGGGGTTTTCCAGAACAATTTACAGTGACAATCCTTTTCGCTGGGCATTGGCAAGTGATGGCAGCCTGTTGGTAATGCTACGGCAGGATGCAAAACCTTTTATCGGCCTTACTTATTATTCCGCTGATGTAAAAAAAGTTGCAGCTGGATTAGAAAAAGAAATTTCATTTTCCAAAAAACCAAAGGAAGGTGATGTTATGCAGCGATATTATATTACAACACCGGAGGGTTTTACAATTACTCTTGTAAATAATGCTGGTAGTTTTATACAACCAACAGGTACTACATTGCTGAATATGAAACAAGCAGATTTTAATAATGATACTAAATATCCCAACAAACAATTGGGTGTGTTTGGAGAGTATGCCCTTCCTGTAAATGACCTGAGCGCTTCAATCGAGTTTTGGAAAAAATTAGGATTTACATTAAAGGCTAATATGCATGCCCCCTATCCTCACGCCATTCTTACAGATGGCCTGATGATAATCGGACTTCATCAAACCGATCATTTCAGCTATCCTGCGGTGACATATTTTGGAATGAATACTGCTAAAAGAATACAGCTTTTAAAAGATAGCGGGTTACAAAATTTTACTGACGTCATGGGTAAAAATAATGTGAGCTTTCAAACATGGGAAGGGCAGCATTTTTTTATTTTTTCCCTGGGAATGTGAGCTTTATCTTTTAATACAGATTTTATGTATGATACGGATTATTCTTCATGCAATTATATTATTATCATTTTCCATCATTAGCTTTTCACACTCAAAACTTGGTGATGTATCCTGTGTTAATATTAATACAACTAACATTGATTCCTCACTTTCAATTTATGAAAAACTGGGATTTCCCAGGGCGCTTTACAGTAACAATCCTTTTTGGTGTGCAGCTTTCCAAAACAATTACTTTTTCCTTAGGCTGCTAAACACAACGTCTTCCAGGAATGAAACCACTTTCAATTCATCTTTAGTTTTACCAAAATCCGTGAGTGACGGAAGATTGTGCATAAAAAAGTTTTGAAAATGTGCCATTTCAATTATAGTACTTGCCAGCGACCTTGGATATTTATATTTTGGATTACATTCTAAAATAATACCTGCAATCACAGCGCAAAGGTCTTTGTAAGGTTTAAATAACTGCTCCTTATTATCTTCGCCTACATTTTTTGTTAAATAGGCTTTTGAACCTTCGGCTATAATTATCTGGTGCAACATGCTTTCATTGACATGCAAAGTTTTATCATCATCAACAACTGTACTAGCCAACAGTTGAATCACTTTCTTAAGTTTAACAGCGGGTTCCTTAATATTATTTGTATAAAAAGCTACCCGGTATTCCTGCCAGCTCCAGTACCAGTCAACAATATACAACAGTAACCGGTGCTTGTTTTCAAAGTACCGGTAAATCCCTGCTTCCGTAGTGCCAATATCCTCTGATAGTTTTTTAAAAGTAAATGATTCAAACCCAATTTTGTGTATAAACTGAATACTGTGTTGAATGATTTTCTTACCTAACTCCGTTTGCTCCGGGTCCCGGAGAAACAGCTTTTCATTCATTTTTATTTGCAATTGTACTTCCATTATTTACGGTTTTATCGCAGGACCAGCAGTTTTAAATGCAATTAAAGATAACGTGCAATGTTGTGCCAGGCAAAAATAGACAAATGTTTTACAATCCAATAAGATAGTAATACTATCATTTAAAATAATACTCCTATCTTCGCTCCGTTAAATAAAAAATCAACTGATTATGGAGATGAAAACAAATATTTTCAAAGAACTGAAAAGCGACCTGCCTGCAAGTATTGTCGTTTTTTTTGTAGCCGTTCCGCTGTGCCTGGGTATTGCTTTGGCTTCGGGTGCACCATTATTTGCAGGCATAATAGCAGGCATAATTGGTGGTATTGTAGTAGGTATTTCCAGTGGTTCTCCATTGGGCGTTAGCGGTCCTGCCGCGGGATTAGCAGTTATAGTTTTAACCTCTATTGCTACACTTGGCTCCTGGCCGGCTTTTTTATTAGCAGTTGTTATTGCCGGAATTCTTCAACTTATTATGGGCTTTGCCAAAGCAGGTTTTATTGCTTACTTTTTCCCATCATCGGTTATTAATGGGATGCTTACGGGTATTGGTCTATTAATTATTTTAAAGCAAATACCCCATGCCTTGGGGTATGATAAAGATTCGGAAGGCGATGATGCCTTTTTTCAATCAGGCGGTGAAAATACTTTTTCTGCTATTACAAAAGCATTTGAATGGGTAACACCCGGTGCAGTACTCATTGCAGTGATATCATTGGCCATATTAATTCTTTGGGATAAAGTATTAACGAAGAAGCATAAAATTTTTCAACTTATACAAGGGCCAATAGTGGTTGTAATATTGGGTATTGTAATGAATTATATGTACCAAACCGGGATGTTGAATTTCAGTTTGGCAGAAGACCAGGTAGTGAGGCTTCCGGTAGCACACAGTTTATCAGAGTTTTTTACACAATTTACGTTTCCCGATTTTTCACAGGTAACAAATTTTGAAGTGTGGAAAATTGCTATAGTATTGGCCATTGTGGCAAGCCTTGAGACATTGCTTTGTGTAGAAGCAACAGACAAAATGGACCCGTTCAAAAGAGTTACACCCACCAACCGGGAATTAAAAGCACAGGGGCTCGGAAATGTTGTATCTGGTTTAATTGGCGGCCTGCCCATTACACAAGTGATTGTACGCAGTTCCGCCAATATTAATTTTGGTGGTAAAACAAAAATAAGTGCAATACTACATGGTGTTTTTTTATTAATCAGTGCTATTACCATTGCAGGGTTAATGAATATGATTCCATTGGCAAGTTTAGCAGCCATCTTATTAATGGTGGGTTACAAATTAGCCAAGCCTGCTCTCTTTAAAAAAATGTATAAGCAGGGATGGGAACAGTTTATTCCTTTTGTGGCCACCGTAGCAGCTATCCTCTTAACCGATTTATTGAAAGGCATTACGATAGGCATATTGTTTGGCATCTTTTATACCCTGCGACACAGTTACCGCAACTCACATCATTTAAAAGATACAATAACTAACGAAGAAGGGCATGAAGTACATCATCTTGTTTTAGCGCAAGAAGTCTCATTCTTTAATAAAGCAAGTGTTCTGAACGCTTTGGATGTAATTCCGGAAAATTCAAAAGTAATTATTGATTGTACTCACTCAAAATCTATTGCTTATGATGTGGTAGAAATAATACAGCATTATAAAATAAATGCAAAAGCTAAAAACATTGCAGTTGAAACAATCAATTTTATTGAACCTAATTAATATCATCACTAATTAAAATAAAAAACAAAACAATGAAAACATTAACTAAGGAATTACAGGCAGCTATTCTCCCGGGATTAGCAATAGAACTTTTAAAAGACGGCAACAAAAGATTTGTAAATAATCTTAAAGTAAACCGCAACCTGTTGCAACAGGCTAATGAAACATCGGATGGGCAACACCCTTTTGCAGTTATCCTGAGTTGCATTGATTCCCGCACATCTGCCGAACTGATATTTGACCAGGGGTTGGGCGATGTATTCAGTGTTCGTATTGCCGGTAATATTATAAACGAGGATATTTTGGGGAGCATGGAATTTGGTTGCAAAGTAGCGGGCGCTAAAATTATTGTTGTATTGGGACATACAAAATGTGGCGCTGTAAAAGGAGCCTGCGACCATGTAAAAATGGGCAACCTCACCGCATTGTTAACTAAAATACGGCCAGCAGTTGATGATGAAAATACAGTAACAGATAATCGTACTTCAGGTAATGCTGAATTTGTAGAAAAAGTTTCGACCATCAATGTAAAAAGAACTGTACATGCCATTATGGAAAGAAGCACCATTTTAAAAGAAATGATTCAAACCGGGCAAATTGGAATAGTTGGAGGCATACATGATATTACAACTGGTGAAGTAACTTTTTACCAGGACACTTTAATTATTAATAATCCTAACTAAGGTAATAATCAGGCAGTAATAAAAAACTGCCTGATGTACAATGCTTTTTTTGATTTTAAGGGATAGTTATGGGGATAGTTGCAAACTTGAAAAAGAAATGCCTGTTACTAATTTTTTGTTTTATTTTATCTGGAAGTTTTCATATGCATCGCACAGGCAGCAATTCTTTATTTTTCCCAATAGCGATTTTGATCATCCTCACTTTAAATTTTCTCTAAGTTTTGCCTTGTCAATTCAGAAAGCTTGTCGCCTGTATTTAAAGTGGCAGCAGGCTCAAAAAGCATTATGGAAACTTCAGTATCGGCCACAGGCCTGTGCTCAACACCCCTGGGCACTATTAAAAATTCATTTTCTTTAAGTACAATTGTCTTATCCCGAAACTCCATTTTGAATTGCCCCTTTACAACAAAAAACATTTCGTCTTCATTATCGTGTTTATGCCATATAAATTCTCCACGGAATTTTACCAGCTTAACGTGCTGCCCGTTTAACTCCCCCGCTATCCTTGGATTCCAATAATCGCTGAATAAAGACAATTTCTGCTCAATATTTATTTTTTCCATTTCCAAAATTATTACTCAAAACTTTCTATGGTGAATGAATTACCATTAATTTCTGCTATCTCCCCCACCCCGAGTCCGGCTAATTTTTTACCTAATGGAGATTGAAATGAAATGGCTGTAACTTCTCTTCCTTCAATCATTACCTTACCTCCTGCCATACTTAAGAAAAAATATCCTTTGTTGGTTTTTACCAGGCTTCCGTTTAAAATTTGTACTGCAGCAATTCCAGGATTTATTTTTAGCAATAATGATTTTTGCAGCAAGGCTTCGGTCATTTGTTTTCGTACATTAGCCTGCTCTATCTGCAACATGGCCAGTGCGGTTTCATGTTTATCGCCTGCAGTACTTTTCGTTTCATTGCTACCGCTTTCTTTAAGATCAGCTAGTACAAGCTCCAGCTCTTTTATCTTACGGTTTATTTTTTCCAGATAGTGATGATATATTTTTTGTTTAAAGGTCATTTACAAAATTATTGCTTCCACTCCGGTAGCCTTCCGGGAGTATAAGGTGCAGCATTTTTTTCAAGCAAACCTTCCAGTCTTGTTACCTCTGCAGAAATAGATTTAACCTCATTATAAATTGGTGCAAACTTGCCCGATGCATCATTATATAACTGGATGAACGAACCAGGTAGTGCAACTGTTGTTGAAATTAATCCATCCATGATATCAGCTATCCGGCTCCTGAAAGATGTAGGTGCTTCAAACTCTCTACCTGTTAAAGCTGCATCACCATTGAGTTGTATGCCTGCAATATTCAACCTCGTTTCAAGGCTTATGATTTCTTTTACTACTGTTTGATTTATAGCCGGCGTTTGTTTTACAGCTTGCTTCATATATTTTAATTTGCTTACAAGTTCTGCCCGGTATTCGTTAGTGCCATCCGCAACCCTGTATAACTCTTCTACTTTTTTGCCAAAAGCCATAGCAGTATTTTTATCACCTACAGGTAATGAAGACATGCCCAATGCTTCAATTATGAATGTTTGCGGTTCAACAAGCTGAGTAAATATGCCATCTTCAAATTTTTGAAGTGAAACTTTATATGTTCCCGGCACTACCATAATGGCCCGGCCCGGGGCAGCAAATGGATTGATTTCATCAACAGCTGAAAAGCCTATTGCTCTTTTTGAATCTGTCCTGAAATCCCATACAATACGATTCATTCCTTTTTTGGCGGGAGCATTTAAATACCTTACCGCATTTCCAGCAATATCAGTAATAGTAAATTGCAGGTAAGGTGAAGGTTGAATATCTTCCATGCGTAATGAATCCATTGAAGGATAGTAAGGCGGATCACCAATTTTAATTTTTGACTTTTCAGATGCCTGTCTTTTTTCCTTTAATGTCTTAATATCTTTTTCAAGATAGTAGGTAAACACGGCACCTGGCCTTGGATTGGCAACGTTCCAATAACTTTCGCCCTGGAAACCCTTGTTTCTCGTACCCAATGGAACAGACTCAATAAACATCCATGTTGTTTTCACAGGGGATATAAATGCTTCTTTCTGTAGGTCGGCTTGTTTTAAATGTCTTAAAGGCGTAAAGTCATCCAGTACATAATAACCACGGCCAAAGGTTGCCACTACAAGGTCACTTTCCCTGGGTTGTATTTCCATATCCTTTATGGCAATGGGGGGCAAACCTCCTTTTAACTGTACCCATTTTGCACCCCCGTCAATAGAAAAATAAACACCGAATTCTGTGCCTGCAAATAACAGGCTGGCATTTTTTGGATCTTCAGCCATACAATACACTGTGCCCCTGGCCGGCAAATTATTTTGAATTGCCGTCCATGTTTTTCCTGCATCTGTAGTTTTAAACAAGTATGGCCTGAAGTCTCCATAGCGGTGATGATTAAAAGCCACATAGGCCACATTCTTATTATGTGCGGAAGCAATAATCATGTTGACATAAGTACGTTCCGGAACACCAGCAATATTATCAACCTTAGCCCAATGCAGTCCGCCATCTGTAGTAACCTGTATCAGCCCGTCGTCAGTTCCTGCATACAATAATTTTTCATCCAGCGGGGATTCAGCAAGCGTAGTTAGCTGCCCGTATATATCCGTGGAGCCATTCTTTGCAACAGCATCCACGCTCCACACTTTACCCATCACTGTAAGTTTGTTACGATCTATTCCCCGTGACAAATCTGGGCTAATTATTTTCCAGGAATTGCCCTGGTCATCTGTTCTAAATATTTTATTAGAAGCAAAATACAAGCGCTTATGATCATGCTTCGAAATAAGCAATGGAGCATCCCAGTTCCAGCGATAAGGCAATTCACCAATTGGCTCTACAGGTTTTATTTTTAATTTTTCGCCACTCTTACGGTCGTAGCGCACAAGGCCACCATACTGCGATTCAGCATAAACAATATTTGGATCTGCATAATCTGCCTGGCTCTCAAATCCATCTCCCCCATTGGTTATAAACCAGTCGCTGTTTACAATACCATTTGCACTGATGGTACGGGAAGGCCCACCCAGGCTGTAATTATCCTGTGTACCGCCATACACATAATAAAATGGAAAGCCATTATCAAGAGATACCTTATAGAATTGTGTGATGGGAATATTAGCTTTAAAATTCCAGTTTTGCCCGGCGTCATAGCTATCATACAAGCCACCATCGCAACCTACAATCATGTGATCAGTATTAATTGGATCCACCCAAATTACATGGTTATCTACATGCTTACTTTTTTCGCCCAGGTTGTTAAATGTTTTGCCGCCATCATTGCTCACCATTACATAAACATCCATGGCATAAATTCTATCCGCATTCTTAGGGTCACAAAAAATTTCCTGGTAATAATTTCCAGAAGTTGAATAACTGCTTCTCTTTTCCCAGCTTGCCCCACGATCAGTAGAAGCAAACACACCGCCTTTACCATCTTCGGCTTCTACAATTACAAAAAGATTATCAGGATTCACCGGGCTAATGGCTAAACCAAATCTTCCAAGATCAACATCTGCCGGCAGCCCCTTCATCATTTTATTCCATGTAGTTCCTCCATCAGTACTCTTATACAAAGCGCTCTCTGGCCCACCTCCAATATAAGTAAATACTTTTCGCTGCCGCTGATGTGCAGCTGCATAAAGTATATTGCTATTTCGGGGATCCAGGTGTATCTCATTGAATCCTGTATGTTCGCTAACAGATAAAATTTGTTTCCATGTTTTACCTCCATCAATTGATTTATAAATTCCACGCTCACCACCACTATTCCAAAGCGGGCCATAGGCTGCTACATAAATAATATCAGAATTTGTTGGATCCACTTTTATCATGCCGATATGCTCAGATTTGGTAAGGCCCATGATTTTCCAGCTCTTGCCTGCATCCTCACTCTTATAAACACCGTCACCATAACCAACAACCCGCTGGTTATTATTTTCGCCGCTGCCTACCCAAACTACATTAGGGTTGTTGGGGTCAAGCGTCACGCAGCCGATTGAAAATGACACCTGGCCATCAAATACAGGATTGAATGTAATGCCGGCATTTTTTGTTTTCCAAACGCCTCCATTCCCAGCAGCAATATAATATTCTGAAGTATTTTTTGGATTAACAGCTAAGTCAACAATTCTCCCGGAAACAAGGGCAGGCCCAATGCTCCTGAATTTAAGGCCGGCAAATGTAGCCGTTTGCATTGGACCCTTTTTATCATCTGCTACTGAATCAGGCAGGTCTTTCTTTTGTGCAATCGCATTAAAACTTAATAAGATAGATATGGTAATAAGCAGAGGTCTGATATTCATGATTTTTTTTTAGAGGGGGAAATTAAACAATTTTCTTAATCGGCGTTTTTTCCCATTAATTTAGTTGGGAATGCCTAACATATACCGACGATTACAGTTATTGTGGAATACTGGAAACGTTCTGCTTCTCCAAATAACTTTTGAAAAAAATGATTGCCTAAATTATGAACTGAATTACATGGAATGGGCAACAATGATAAATGGTCCTCCCTCCTATTTTTACAATTTTTTAAACCCTGGTCCTCGTAAAAACCTGCCAGGCATGGCACCCGTATGTTCCCCATTTTTCAATACAAGCACACCGTTTACAAAAACATCAATCATACCTGTTGAATATTGATGTGGTTTTTCGAAAGTTGAATAATCATTTACCTTGGAAGGATCAAAAATGAGTATGTCAGCATAATTGCCAACCATTAATTCGCCACGCTTCTTAAGCTTTAAATTAATAGCAGGAAGTTTTGACAATTTACGAATCGCCTCTTCAAGCGTAATCAATTTTTCATCACGGCAATACATTCCTATTACCCTGGCAAAATTTCCAAATGCTCTTGGATGAGGATTGGATTTTAAGAAAATCCCTTCGGCGGAATAAGACCCTGCATCTGAACCAAAACTCATCCAGGGTAATACAATTTGTTTTTTTAAATTGTCTTCATTCATTAGGAAATATGCTGCTCCTACCCTGGTACTGTCCTGCACAATTAAATCCATTGCAGTTTCTTCAGGCGATGTACCACGCAGCTTTGCAACTGCTTCAAGGGTTTTGCCAGTATATTTTTTTAGGGAGTCCTGCTTAAAGGCAAGCAGGATAATTCTTTCGGGACTGCCTGCACCGTAGTACAAATTTTCCCAATCCATAGCATCAGTATTCATTGCGGTTTTCATTTGCCTGCGGATGGCCGGATCCTGCAATCGCATCCATAATTTGTAAAAACCACCGTCTTGTAACGAAGGCGGAAAAGAAGCCGTTAAACCCGTTGCTCCAGCCGTATAGGTGTACATATCGGCAGTAATATTTAATCCTTCGGCTCTTGCTCTTTCCACTCTTTTAATTACGCTATCCATTTTATCCCAATTGGATTTGCCCGCTGCTTTTAGGTGATATATTTCAGCATGAATATTAGCTTCCCGGGCAATTGTGATCAACTCTTCCACTCCTTCATGTAAACCATTGCCTTCACTACGCATATGAGAAATATACATGCCGCCATAAGCCGATGCTACCCTGGACAATTCAATTAACTCATTTGTATTTGCAAAAAAAGCAGGTGGGTAAATGAGTGAGGTGCCTACGCCCATTGCACCTTCTTCCATTGCCTGCTTTACCAGCAACCGCATGCTGTCAAGTTCTGCCGCAGTCGCTTTACGGTCAGCTTCACCAACAACATAGGCACGCACTGTGCCAGCTCCAATAAAAGAAGCAACGTTGCATGAAATGCCTTTCTTCTCAAGAAATCTCAAATATTCGCCAAGCGTATTCCATTCTACTTTGTATTTGATATCTGCCTGTTTATCCTGCATTTGCTTTTTCAACATTGGGTTCAGTGGTCCCATGCTTGAGCCCTCACCCATTACTTCCAGTGTTACGCCCTGCCTAATATCGCTTTGTGAGCGCCCGTCTTGTATCAATGACTCGTTTGCCCAACTAAGCATGTTTATAAAACCCGGTGATACGGCCATGCTCTTTGCATCAATAATATTTTTTGCTGTTGCATTTTTTAAATCGCCTATGAATGCAATTGTATCTGCATTGATAGCGATATCTGCCAGGTATGGCACTCCGCCATTTCCATCATATATTTTCCCATTACGAATGATGGTATCATATTCCGTTTTGCTATTGCAGGAAAAAATTGTTGTGGCGATAATTGCCAACAGTAATAAAGGCTTCATTGTTCGTTAGTTTGGTATAGAATGAATAGGAATTTTAACGAAAAAAGACTGATTGGTTTACTTTAACTTTTGAGTTATCGCTTTTTTCATTTTCCATAAACAAAAGAATTTTAATGTAAAAAAAAATCTGGTAAAAGTTGTCGCACAACTTTTAAATAACCGAAGTTAAATTTCCTCCATTTTGATTATCAACCCTATCTTAAAACATTTTACTACGCTTTATTGTAGTGAACAATTTTATTTTAATTGAAAATCTATTACCACCGCCTACGGTGTTCTCATCCTTTATGTCACCGTTCCTATAGTTATCAGCATTTCTATTGACCAACCGCCAATTGCATCCTGCTTCCAGATTTCGGGAATAATGAAATAGCATTTCGAATTCATCTTTCCAGTTATTATAATTCTTTTCATATTCAAGGCCTCTTGTCAGGAGACTATAAGTGTTCGGAAGATTTTAAAAAACTAATCCAATGCTCTAGGGATGGCAATATAATAGTCCGGACAGTTGTGGTCAGGAGACAGGCGGCGGCAGGGTCATAAATGATTTAGAAAAAAATACAATCCTGAACACGCATGGCAGCTGAAAATATTTCCCTTTAGTTTTGGCTATTTGTCTTGGTACCGGCATATTTGCTTGCTGGTAAATTTAGTAATTCAGCAGTAAAAGCTAGTATTATCTTTAAATTAGAGAATGCCGCAGAGTTCCTGCATGATTTTATTAAGCATATTAAGGCCAGGAGGTCAGTTTACATTTAGTTCAATACTGAACTCTGTATATTCGCCTTCTTTTGAATCCACTGAAATTTTAGCCTGGTGGGCTTTGATGATATCATAACTTAAAAACAATCCTAAACCCGTGCTGCCACCTGTAGGCTTGGTTGTAAAAAACGGGTGAAATATCTTATCAATATATTTTTGTGGAATGCCCGTTCCATTATCTCTTACTTTTATTATAATCATATTAGCACGTTTGCCAGTTGTGACCTTCAATACAGGCTCATACTTATCGTTAGTGTACTCTTTTTCCTGCCCTACAATTTCATTAAGGCGGGCATTCATGGCATAAAAGGCATTATTAAATAAATTAACCAGTAATCGCCCTATCTCCTGCGGTATCACCTGTATGGGTTCAAGCTTGTCATCAAAAGAAGTTTCAATATTACAACTGAATATTTTATGCCTGGTTCTGAAACCGTAATAACTCATCTTTAAACTTTCCTCTGCCAAAGCATTTATGTCTGATAATTCCATAGCACCCGAATGTACCTGTGAATGCTGAAGCATACTTTTCACAATACCATCCGCCCGCCTGCCATGTTGTAATATTTTGTGCAGGTTTCCTGAAATATCTTCAAAAATCGGGTTTATATAATTTGTGA
>JBDSYV010000308.1:0-14638 GCA_040110925.1 Ferruginibacter sp.
TTTGCCACACATGGCGTAATTGCCGGCACCATAAGAATTTCCAACGATAATGGTAATTTTCGGTACTACGCTGTTTGCAACAGCATTCACCAGCTTTGCGCCATCTTTTATTATACCTGAATGTTCGCTGCGGCTGCCCACCATAAAACCGGTGACATCCTGCAAAAAAACAAGAGGCATTTTTTTCTGGTTGCAATTCATAATAAACCTTGCCGCTTTATCAGCACTATCGTTATAGATTACCCCGCCCAATTGCATTTCTCCTTTTTTATTCTTTACAATCAGTCGTTGGTTAGCTACAATGCCCACGGCCCAGCCTTCTATCCTGGCATAACCACAGACAATCGTTTTGCCGTAATCAGATTTAAAACCATCAAAGCTTCCGTTATCTACAATGCAATCAATTAATTCATGCACTTCGTAAGGTTTATTATTGCCAGAAGAAATAAGGCTGTAAATAGTGTCCTGGCTTTTGGCTGGTTTTACGGATTCTATCCGGTTAAAGTTGGCAAGTTTAGCGGGGCCAAGTTTATTTATAATGCGCTTAACCTGGTCAAGGCATTCTTCCTCTGTTTTAAATTTATAATCAGCAATGCCGGATATTTCAGTATGCGTTACGGCACCGCCTAAAGTTTCATTGTCAATATTTTCGCCAATGGCAGCTTTTACAAGATATGGCCCGGCAAGGTAAATGGAACCTGCACCTTCTACCATCAAGGTTTCATCGCTCATAATGGGAAGGTATGCGCCACCTGCAACACAAGCACCCATCACCGCAGCTATTTGTGTAATACCCATTGCACTCATACGGGCATTGTTTCTAAAAATTCGGCCAAAATGTTCTTTATCCGGAAAAATTTCATCCTGCATCGGCAGGAAAACGCCGGCACTATCCACCAGGTAAATCACAGGCAGCTTATTCTCCATGGCTATTTCCTGCATGCGCAGGTTTTTCTTACCCGTTATTGGGAACCATGCACCAGCTTTCACTGTTTGGTCATTGGCCAGAATAACGCATTGCCTGCCGCTCACGTATCCAACGCCGGCTACGGTGCCACCCGCAGGGCAGCCGCCTTGTTCTGCATACATGTCAAAACCGGCAAAGGCGCCAATTTCCACAAAAGGTTTACCTGCGTCACAGAGATAATCTATACGCTGCCTTGCCGTGAGCTTGTTTTTTTCTTTTTGTTTTTCCGCAGCTTTTTTTCCGCCACCTTCATAAATTTTTTCCAGTTGCTGTTTAATGCCACTCCATGCAAGCCGCATGCTATCTTCATTTTTATTTTGTTCCAGGTTTGTCATATATTTTTTTTGATTACCAGCAGAAGTGCAAAGAGCATCTTCCGTGGCGTCGCTCCGTTCAACATTGGTAACTGCTATGATTATTTCTTAACAGCTTTAAAACAAAAATAATGGAAGTTGGAGATACGAATTATATTAATTATGTGAATAAATAAAAACCGGCATGTCTTTCACGTGCCGGTTTCCAGTAAATAAATATCTTCTTTTTTTAAAAAAATTTTTTAATTAAGCCAATACAGGAGCTGGAATAAAACTATCATCCTGATGTGCATCCTGTTCTACAACTTGTTTTCTCAGCATAGGCTGCCGCTTTTTATAAGTGAGGCTACGCCATAGCCACTCAAAGGGACCAAAGCGGAAATAACGCAACCAAACAGCACTGAAAATAATTTGAAATATCCAGATTGAAAAGACTACATAATAAATTTGGTAGCGTTGCAGGCTATCATACAAACCAAAACCATGAAAAATAATTGAGGTGATAATGGATTGCGATAAATAATTTGTAAAAGCCATCTGCCCCACAGGTACAAATATTTGAAATATTTTACGAAAGGGTACAATCTTATACAAAAGTATCAGCAGGCTTAAATAACCTGTGGTTTGTAAAACCCGGCGCAACTGGTAAAAAATGAATTCAGTCTGTTGTGTAAAAAGAAAATTATCAAAACGAAGCCTGTATTGTGTTCGGAGTGTAAAATAATTTAATAGTAATCCAATAGAAATGCCTGTAACAGCCACACCTACATAAAGGTAGGTAGGTTTATTTCCCAATAAAAATCCTGATTTAAATAACGCCATTCCCAGGAAAAAGCAAAGAAAAATATCAAACCAATAACTGTTATAAAAGCTCACGCTTTCAATTTGCATATTTACTTTTTTATAGTTACTGAAGATAGTAGCATAGCTTTTCCCTTTTATTGCTTTGCTATCCTCAGCAGCCCGTTTTGCAATACCTGCACTACTTTGCCTTTCTTTAAATGTCGTGAATTTGGTCAGATCAGCCTTTTGAGTTTCTGTAAGGGTTAGCTTTTTTGTTTCCATGGCCTGGGCTGCAATGCCCTTATTGATAATGCTTTTATCATCGCGGAAATCTGAATTTTCACGGTATGTGCCTATCAATAGCATTGCAAATGAAAGCAGCAACAATTTGTTTACGGATAAATTCCTAAATGGAAAAAGCAATAAACCACAAATGGCATAAGGATATAAAATATCGCCCGGCCATAAAAATACAAAGGCATTGATTAGCCCAAAGAAAAGCAGCCATAACATGCGGCGGTAAAAAATGTCCGCAGGCTCAAGGCCCGGCATTTGTTTTATCAGCCTGGTTAAAAACAGGAGCGTACCTGCACCAAATAAAATAGAAAACAAGCCACGCATGGTGCCTTCAAAAAACATACATTCTACTACCCATGCATAAAAATTCAGCCCTGTTATGGGTTGGCTAAGGTTCATGGCGGCATAATAGAAATGGGGCTGGCTCTGCGCCATGCTGTTCATCAGCAGAATGCCTAGCAAGGCGATTCCCCGAATGGCATCAAGAAATAAAATGCGTTCTTTTTTTTGTACTGGTGCGGCAATACTGCCGGGAATTTGATCCGTAGCTGTACTCATTGTCAGTTTTGGTTTTGATGATATAATACTCTTTCTTGCAAAACCAGGGATAAGCGTAAATAAGCAGTAAGGCTATGAAGATAATAAAAATGTGCTAATTCGATAATGTGCTAAAATGATAATGTGCTAATTACTTCAAAGCTGAATTTTCATTAGCACATTAGATAAATGGCTTATTTGCTAATTGTTCTATCAACTTCTTATCGCTACAACCGGATCCATCTTTGCTGCCTGCGAAGCCGGAATTATACCCGCAAGTATGCCCACAATAATGCAAAGTAGTATTGTAAAGCCCAGCATGGGTAATGAAATATGAACTGGAAAATGTAAAGGACCAGATAAAATTAATGTGAGAATATAAACAAAGAAAATCCCGAATACACCGCCAAGTAAACAAAGCACACTTGCCTCGGTTAAAAACTCAAAAAGTATGGTACTCTTTTTTGCGCCGATGGCTTTTTTTAACCCGATCAATGAGGTACGCTCTTTAACGGTCACAAACATGATATTGGCAATGCCAAACATTCCAACAATAAGGCTTATGCCACCAATGATAGCACCCATAATATTGATGGTTACAAATGATGCAGATATAGCTTTGCTGAAAGCTTCTACACTATTTAATGCAAAATTATCTTCATCCCTTGGGGCAAGTTTGCGAACCTGTCGCATTGCACCTCTTAGTTCTTGTATAAAAACATCTGTATTGGCTTCCGCTTTGCCTTTGGCAATCAGAATAGAGTTGGTTTGTTTTGCATCAAAAATTGTCCGGGCATAATTATAAGGAATCATCAGGCTTTCATCATATTTCCAGCCAATCATATTGGTGCCCTGTTTTTTTATAACGCCAACTATGGTTATTTTTTTTCCTTTCACTTCCACTTGCCTGCCCATTGCTCTTTCCGCAGTGCCAAACAGGTTTTCGGCATTTACATAACCGATGATACCCAATGGGCTTCCACTATTAAATTCGCTGGCAGAAAAATAACGGCCATATTCAAAAAGTATAGGTTGAATAATAATCTGTCCTTCTGTTATACAATAAACCAGGGCATTCTGAATCACATCATTATTATGAGAGATATTGCTTGCAGTTGACATAAGGAAAGTAATCTCTTCGGCCATTGAAGTTCTTGCTTTTACCAGCGCTGCATCTTCGTATTGCATAACCGGCCTTGCCCTCATTTTCCAGAAAGGTTTATCGGGGCCACCGGCATAATCCCATTTATCAATATAGACAGTGCTGGTACCAAGAGTTTTTAATTCATTCTGTATATTCTGCTCCAGGCTGTTGACCGTGGCTAGTACACCAATGATACAGAAAATGCCAAATGCCACACCCGTAAGACTTAGGGCAGTACGCAGTTTATTCACTCTCAACTCCTGGAAAGTAATCCTGAGAGAGTTGCGTAATATGCTTAACGTTTTGCGCATAAGGCAAAGTTAAGGCGTTGGCAGAATGCCTGAATTGTTAAATGGTTGAATGGTTAAAGGAGCTACTCATCAAGTTTCCAGTAGGGTACATTTTAAGTCATTATAAATATGAGCTATGAAAAATATGAAGTAGCTAAAACTTAAAAGTTTTATTATTAAATCATAAAAAAATGAGTTTATGGCCCAAAAATTCTGCCCAGCAATCCACCAGCATTACCAAATCCACGTCCTCCACCTAGCAAACCTCCAAGTAATCCGCCACTACTGCTGCCCATGAGATTTCCCAGTAATCCACCACCACCGCCACTTCCAAAAAGACCTCCAAGCAATCCTCTGCCTGTTGATGATCTGTCTCTATTACCACCACTAAACATTTTTGCCAGTAATAAAGGCCCGATAATGCCTAGGGCACCTTTAAAAAGACTACTGGTATTTATGCCAGCGTTTTTAAGCTTATCTCCAAATCCAAGGCTTTTAAAAAAGCCTGCAGGGGTTTTGTTTTCTGATGTAAGCTCCTCCGCCTGTTGGGGAGCAGTTTCTACAGCTTTTTGAGTAAACTGGTTGAGTATAGAAAGTTGGTCGTTGTTTACACCCATGTAATCTGCAATGGCTTTTACTTTTTGTTCTTCGTCTTCTGTATAATTTTTGTCCGAATTTGCAAAGGCAATTACATCACTTAACAGTGAGAAACGCAGTTCACTGCTTTTTAATTCATCAAGAAAACGTTTCAGGTCCTCATCAGCAATATCTGTAGTTGCGGCATGCCTTATAAGCGCAGCCTGTTCGTTATTGATATCAGCGGAAGCAATTAATGCCTCAATATATTCCAGCTCTTCTTCAGAGGCGATTCTGTCTGCAGTAGCCAAAGAAGCAATGGCGCCAAGGTATGCGCCTTTTTCCATATTGCTGTATCCGTGAAGAATCGTAATTTTTTCTGACATAATATTTTTTTTAAAGGTTAATAAAATGAAATTTTCATGCCATGTAATTGGGAAATATATAGTAGGTTTTTACAATTCCAAATCCTATATGAATTGAAAATCTTTTGGGATATTGTATTTATCAGATGTAAACAGGTTTATAGTATTTAATTACTTCATTTGGCATAAGAAAACGGATACCTGATATTTGGCAAAGTTTTAGACTACTATCGTAAAGTATTAGCTAATCAGCATTTATGAAAAAAAATTCTCTACTGGCAATTGTTATATTATTTGGTTATACTTCTAATGCCCAGCAAAAATTATCAGCAGATACTGTTCGTTTTAAGACAGTGAGTGCTGGCCCGCAATATAAACGAACTGCTTTCTTCCAGGCGCTTTGGGGTCGCAACTATCGTAAAGAATGGACACAAGCTGTAAACTTTCCGGTAATGTATTTAGATACACTAAAGGGAGGGCTCATTTCTTATAAAGAAGGTGGTAGCAATCAATCCAAATCCCTGCACCTGACAACCATCGGTGAGAAGGAATATACCCTGCGTTCAGTTGATAAATCTCTGAACAAAGTAATTCCTGCAATATTTCAAAAAACATTTGTTGCAGACCTGGTGAATGATGAAGTTTCTATGTCCAATCCATATGGGGCGCTTGCCGTACCTGTAATAGCAAATGCAGCGGGGATTAATCATACTGTTCCTAAATACTATTATTTGCCCCGGCAGAAAGCGCTTGATACACTAAATGATAAGTACGCCGGCAAAGTTTATCTTTTTGAACAAAGGCCCAAAGGCAACTGGAGCAATGCAGACAACCTGGGGAATTTTAAAGATTTTGCTGATGCAGATGAAATGCTGGAAAAAATATTGGAGGATCATAACTATAGCGTGGATCAACAGTCATTTGTCAGGGCAAGATTAATTGATATGCTGATTGGCGATTTTGACCGGCATTTTGATCAATGGAAATATGGCATAAAAAAGCAGGGGGATAAAACCATTTTGATACCAGTACCCACGGATCGGGACCAGGCATTTTCAACGCACAATGGCTTATTATTAAACCTTGTTATCCGGATGGCAAACATGAAATTCATTCAACCTTTTAATGGTGATATAAATAATTTAAACGGCCTTGCAACCATTAACAGGCTTATGGATCGCCTTCTGACCAATAAGCTTACATTATCCCAGTGGCAATCCATCGCCTCAGAGTTACAACGTTCACTCACTGATGATGTTATTGAAGCATCCGTAAAACAAATGCCCCCGGAAATTTTTCAAATCAGGGGGGAGGAACTAATCGGCTATTTAAAATCCCGCAGAAACGAGTTGATGAAATATGCTACAAAATATTATGAATTGATGGCTGATGAATCAGAAGTAGTGGGCACAAAGGGTTCCGAATATTTTGAAATAAATAACCTGGAAGGCAATAAGACCGAAGTGAAAATTTTCCCTTTGGCCAAAGACGGCAAGAAAGGCACAGAACCTTTTTATAACAGGACGTTTAATGAAAATGAAACAGATGAATTAAGGATATACGGACTTGCTGGAAATGATGTGTATAGCATCAATGGAAAATTCAATGATAAAATCAAGCTTAGGATTATTGGAGGCATAGACAGGGATAGCATTATAGATGCCACAATGGACGCAGGCCGTGCCCGCATAGAGGTTTATGATAATAAGGATAATTATTTTCAGCCGGATAAAAACCTGCGCTTACATATTTCTGAAGACAGCAGTATTCATGTATATAATTATAATAGTTTTCAGCAGGACAAAAAAGGTTTTGCTCCCCACCTCATCTATAATGATTATGACAGGATATTTTTAGGCATCCGATACCAGAAGCTGAATTATCGATGGCGAAAAAAGCCTTTTGCTTATAAGCAAAGTATTGATGTGGATTACTCCATTTCACAAAAAGCATTTAGCACAACTTACAATGGCCTGTTCCCTTCGCTTGTTGGCCAATGGGATCTTATCACAAAGGCAAATTATGATTGGGTACGATGGATTAATTTTCATGGACTTGGAAATGAAACACCCAATATTACTAATGACAGGGATTATTACCGGATGCGAACAGAGGAAGCATCTGCAAACCTGGGCCTAAACCTGTTATCCCGTAAACATCATGTGCTTATTACAGGTTTTTACCAGCGGGTAAAAATTATAAATGATACTGCCCGTTTTATAAACAAAAGCATAGGCTCATCGTCACCTGCTATTTATGATGCGGATAATTTTGCCGGTCTGCAGGCCGGCTATGATTTTGCTGCAGTAAAAGATTCTGTTTTGCCACAGAGTGGAATTACTTTTTCCCTCAATGCAAAACATACACAGAATTTGAAATCCAGTGCCAGTTCTTTCCAAACTTTTGCAGGTAATATTCAATTTTTTATTCCCCTGGTGCCAAAGTTTTCATTAGCCATAAAAACCGGGGCTACTACCATATTGGGTAAGCCATTATTTTACCAATATCCTTCCATTGGCGAAAGTTATGACTTGCGTGGATACAGAAGAGAACGCTTCAGCGGAAAATCAACTTTTTATAACAATACTGAACTAAGATTTATTTCTAAAGTGCGGACTTATATATTTAACGGCCAGGCAGGATTGATGGCTTTTATGGATAATGGCAGGGTATGGATGCCGGGAGAAAATTCAAATAAATTTCATACATCTTTTGGTGGTGGAATTTTGTTAGCACCGTTTAACCTGACATCGGTGGCCGTTACATACGGCATTTCCAATGAAATAAAAATGTTTCAGATAAGGGTAGGGAAACTTTTTTAATAATTCGATGACTTTATTATTTAAGGCCTTTAGTAAGTTTTATTCCTGTGTTTATTTTATGTGCAGATAAAGGTAAGCCTCCACCTAAACCTTCAAGGCCTTTTTTCCATGTTTCCCCAATACCAAAAGATGAGCTGTTCTGGTAATTAATTTGCGCCGTTTTGTTACCGCTATTAAAATTAATGGGATGGAAAAAGGCGGAGTGGCTGCCTGCCTCCAGGTTTAATTTTCCTTCAAGGTTTATGTTGCCGCTCAGGATGGCAAGCTGTCCTTTGTTTATAAATGTGCTGTTTTTTCCAATGTCGATGGTTTGATTCCAATAGCCATACACACAACTTTGCGGACCTATGGTAAATTTAAGATACCCCAGGTTCTGTTTGCCTGTGCTGCTTCTGCCAATGATAAACTGGGTAAGACCGGGGCCATTACTATTTGCCATTTGAAACATGATGTTTCCATCAAGATTAAAGTTATAAGATTTGCCGGCATTGCTGCTGCCTTTAAAAATTAAACCATTTAGTAGAAAAGTTTCCACTTGCTTACCACGTTTTATTATGCTTGTGTTGCCGTCAAAAATGCAACCAAACAAAACATTAATCGCATTGCCATTGCTGGCCGTAAAACTGCAATTTGAAAAAACAGAGAATTTATTTTCAGCAGTGTCCCTGGTATATATTGCTGCCAGCCTTTGTTTATCATGTAAAGTTCTGAAAGTACAATCAGCAAAAAAAAGTCTGCAGGCAGATTGCCAGCTTTCTATTAATGCATAACCGGCATTATAAATTCCTTTTTTACCCGGCATTTCTTCATCAGCAAAATCGCAATTATAAAATCTTGTTTCCTCGCCAGGCACCTCACCATTATTTCCATACACAAAACCGCCCCATATTTTACAATTTTTAAAAATAAATGATCTGCCTTTCACCCACACACTATAGCCATCTACATCATGAAATATGCAGTCGAAAAATTTCATATTCCTGCTTCTTAATGCCGATTCATCATTAACCAACGCACAACCCCGATTATTAATAAATTCACAATTAGCGAAAATGCCATCAATGCAGTACAATAGATTAATGCCATCAGCTTCAGGTTCAATATCTACACCTGCACCTGGATTACCGGAAGCAATACCATTTACGGTTGTGCCGGTATGGTTAAAGCTGCTGTTTATCACCGAAACCTTTCTTCCGCCCACCCATGAAAAGCCTTGCCTGCGATTATAATCACATTTTGTATCGCTAATAAGCAGGTTAGATAAAGGTTGACCAGGGTGAGTAATAGTGTCTTTATAATAATCCTGAAACACAATTCCATCCAATGTCATATGATGAATGTTAAGCTTGGTGAGACTTACATTTTTTGTATTAAGTAAATATAATCCACTAGCGCCCATCTGAATCAGATCTGAAGCCCAGCCTCCATTGTAAACGGTTTTTCCCCCGGAAACTGAAGGGATATTATTGCCATCCACAGAAAGATTTTCTACAGAAATGTTTTTGCAATTTATAACAGAGAGAAAATTACCAATGTTCACACAATATTTTCCATCATAGGCTGATGCAGGAAACCACATGGGTTCACCCTTGTTGTTGAAATAACCTATTACCAATCCATTGTTATATTTAATTACCGGGGCAGTGCTTCCCATTCCTGTAATCATAAATTGATCAACATCCTGAAGGCTGATTATTTCCAGGCCGGCTTTAAAGGCATTGCCAGCATCAAAACTTAATGGGGCTGTTGCAGCCGGGTAGCCAAATACTTTACCGTAAGTTGTGTTTAGCCCTCCGGATGGCACCGTAATTTGCCTGCCCACCTGGTATTCGCCCGGGTTAATAACAAGTTTGCCTGAATGCGTAACGTAGCTCAAATTCACTCTTCCTTTTTTAAGCGGCACACCATTTATATCCCATTCATTACTAAAATATTTTCCCGCTTTTATAAAGGCCCATGTATCATCTTTCCCATCATTGGGTATGGCACCAAAATCAATTATAGATTTTGAAAATGCTGGCTTATTAATTATTGCCTGGCTGTAATTTTCATGGGTAAAAATGAAAATGAATAATATGAGAAAGAGATTTTTCAATTAGAAATGTTAGGTATTTTGATAAAATTACCTGTTTAAAGTTTAAAGGCAATTATTCAATTGGCTTTTCATTATCTAAAAAATGAAACTACAATGAAATTCATCAATGATATCGTGCAGCTCGAAACTAACATTAATTATACGAATATCTTTTTAAGCAACTATTAAAAGATACTAGCCTCCAAAACACTTAATGATTTTGAAAAATTGTTGCCACTGGGTGTCTTTTTTTGCACGCACAACTTCCTTTTTATTAACCTGAAATTATATAAACACTATATCAAGCTGGTGGAGGGCAAATCGAAATGCAGAATGGGGATTTTGTGAATGTGGCCCAGAGGAAAAAAGATGAGTTAATGAAATAGATAGGACATTAACTGCTACCTACACCCTAAATCGCTACATTCCGCCGCTGATTGAATTACCTCGATTAAAAAACTTTTTCAATACCTTACTTCCTTGTTTGTATAAACACAAACAAGGACTGAAATTGAGTAAAAAATTTGACCTGGCAGATGTATTAATCAGTCTTTTCAACTATTGGTTCGTCACCAGTTATTATTTCTTTTTCACTTGCAGCTTCTTCCAAGGCATCCTGTTTCTTTATGGGCAATCTTTTTGCATAGCTTAGCTGCCGCCATACCCATTCAATGGGACCAAACTGGTATCTCTTCAACCACCATTTACTGATGAACACCTGGATGATATAGATAACTAAAGCAAACAACAGGTAATAACCATAATGAATGCGGTTATTTAATGAAAAACTTAAACCTATTCCAGAAAAAAGTAAAAGTGCAAGTGCATTTTGGGTGATATAATTTGTAAGCGTCATTTTACCTATGACCTGCATAGACCTGAAAAATGCTTTCAATTTTCCACTTATAAATAACCAGCAAATTGAAGAAGCAATAAACAACATACTTCCAATAATAATAAAATAGAATGGATTGTAATACTTTGTCCAGGTCCATTTTAGTTTGTCTGTAATCATATACAATGCAATCATTAAGAGTACCACCCCCAGGCTTATCCAGAATATTCGTTTTACATATTTCCTGTTTTCATGGATACGGGCAAGGAAACCTGATTTTTGTGCTGCCATTCCAAAAAAGAAAAGGCTTAACATGATCACATGAACAGTTACCAGGTAATTAAGGCTGACGATTTCATAGAGGTAGGTGCCCAGTAATCCAAACCATAAAACTTTAATTGGATTGCTGCTTTCAAATAAATAAAAGTAAGGTTTAAGCAAATCCATTCCTCCCGGCCGGTGGATAGAACTAATATAGGCAGCCACAGCGGGAGTTAAGAAGAGTAATACCAGCGAAATGATGAATGCCGTACGGGCACGGCACCTGTGGAACATTAAAATCACCATTCCCATTACGGCATAATCTTTTAAAATGTCTCCCCAGAAAAATGCACTGTTAATCAGTGCCAGTATAAACAACCAAAACATTCTTCTTGCAAAGAACATTGTAGGATTAATTCCTTTTGCCTCTACATTTTGCATGAGCACTGAAAATCCATAACCAAATAAAAAGCTTAGCAATGTCCATGACTTTGCGGCAAAGAATATATTGCCAACCATCATCAGGATATTGGTTAACACATCGGGTTTAAACTTGCTCCAATCCATGCCCATATAAAAATAATCTACATAATTCATGAGAGCCACGCCAAGTAAAGCCCAGCCCCGGAGAATGTCAATTATTACAATTCTTTGTTTTTGCTGAATGGGTTGTAAAGCATTGGATTGCATACAGTTTGTTTTGGTTGATGTAAATATGCGATATTTTTCTTAATTGATAACAAACAGATGTTCAAAGGTAATAATGGACTTTAAAAGGAGTTCTGTAACTTCAATCGCAGCTAACATAAAAGTTAATGTAAATAATTAGTGCTTACAGACCATTATCTTGAGGGCTTCAATTTCTTTTTTCAGCTCCTCAATGATCTGTTGTTGTTCCTGTATTGCTTTCACCATTGGTGCCATCAGGTCATTATATCTTAAACTGTAAAGGCCCTGGTCATCTTTAGAAATAATTCCAGTATTATTTGTACCTGATTGTTGAAGAACATGTTCCACTTCCTGTGCAATAAAACCATACTCAGATTTTTCAGCTTTATTGCTATTGCGGAAATAAGAAACCGGCCTTAATTTCTTAATAAAATTCAGGCCCAAATCACTATTTTGAATAACGGATTTAAACCTTCTATCGCTGGTCACAGACCATGCTACCTGAATTCCGGCATAGCTAATATTAGCATCTCCGATTCGTACCTGGTTATCTGAAGAAGCAGAAGGCACATCAGTTCCATTGCCAATAACTATATTATTGTTTCCTGTAGTTAAATTGAATCCCGCTTTATAACCAAGCGTAGTATTTGCGTTGCCGGTTGCATTATACAAAGCAAGAGAACCAATTGCCGTAACCCTGTTAGAAGCTGTTTGAGTAAAACTTGAAGAATCTCCAAAAGCGGTATTGTCACTGCCATTCAAATTATTCCGTAAAGAAAAAGCCCCAGTACTTGTATTTCTTTCACCGATAGTATTTGCATTCAGACAGAACTTTCCTATGGCAGTATTGTTACTGGCAGTACTGTTAAACCGTAGTGCATAAGTACCCAATGCTGTATTTGCAATTCCTGTAGTGTTGCTTCTAAGTGCATGAGACCCTACTGCTGTTTGTTCTCCTCCCGAAATGTCGAGTTGCAATGCGAGGTAGCCTACAGCTGTATTAAAACTGGATTTTGTACTGAATAAAGATTGTGTACCTAATGCTGTATTATTTACCCCAATAATATTTTGCTGAAGAGCGCTGCTGCCAAAAGCACAATTAGAATTTCCTAATGTATTGTTGTATAAAGCGAAAGTGCCAAATCCGCTGTTGTTATTACCTTCAGTATTTTTATACATGGCATCAAGTCCTACTGCGGTATTCTGGTAGCCATTATTTCCCGAAGAGCCCACATTTGAATACAATGCTTCGAAACCAACGGCAGTGTTATTGTAGCCACCAGGACCACCAATATTACTGAACATTGCATAGTTGCCAATGGCTGTATTGTACCCGCCATGCAAATTGCTGAGCATAGCCTGGTAACCTACAACCGTGTTTTCAATTCCATCAAGGTTGTTTAATGAAGCATCATTGCCAATGGCAATGTTTTGCCCGCCGCTGACAAACATTTTAAGTGCATTTCGGCCCAAGGCAATACTGTTAGTGGCAATTGATGATGTGGTAAGTGCACTATCGCCAATGGCAATATTGAAATTGCCCGAAGCCAATGTTTTGCCTGCACCAATTCCCCAAAAAATATTCCTTCGAGAGCTTACATCAAGAAAGCCTACCCTCTGGTTAGCTACTTTAAAATTCAAGGGGGTATTATCAAGAGTCCCAATAAAGTCGTTTGGTGTGGTACCTATATTTCCAGACAGTAACCAGGAGCCGGAAAGTTTTTTCCAGCTCAATCCATCGCTCATATAAACTCCGGGTACTACATCATTAGGTGCAGATCCTGCAGTTGCAGTGTTGTAAACTATCATACCTGCAACAAATGCGCTTAGCGGCAAAGTTGAATTTGAAGCAGAAAGTGCAATTCGGGGAAGAAGCAGACCTTTACTGGCGCTAGTTATATCTATAACAGCATCTGTGTTGGGAGACGAAGTTCCGACTCCTAAATTTTGAGCTGTTGCCAAATTCACCAGTATTGTAGTAATAAAAAAGAGTGTAATTATTTTCATAAAAAATTTTTTAAATCTTTATTAAATAGTAATATATAAATTAATATGAACAAATTATAATTTTAAAAGAGAAATCCAAAGTCTCGAATTTCAGATAAAATGTATGATATATACCAATTTGTAATTCCTGTTAGAGTTGCCACCTTCCCTTAACTTTGCCTCCCAAAAATCAGGGTATATAAACCTGAATAGCATTTCTAATGTACAAGTGAGTGACCTGCCTTTGCCGGCAGGCGGCACAACGATGTAGAGCAAAGAACCTATGCTGGCTAACAAAAAATAAAAATGAAGTATATCAACGAAATAAATAAAAGAAAAACATTCGCCATCATATCTCACCCGGATGCGGGAAAGACGACGTTGACGGAAAAATTCCTGCTCTTTGGAGGTGCCATACAAACTGCCGGTGCCGTAAAGAGCAACAAGATAAAAAAGCATGCGACGAGTGATTTTATGGAAATAGAGAGGCAGCGTGGTATTAGTGTGGCCACGAGTGTAATGACTTTTGAATACGATGGACACCTGGTGAACCTGCTGGATACGCCGGGCCATAAAGACTTTGCAGAGGATACCTTTCGTACCCTTACGGCCGTGGATAGTGTGATTCTTGTGATAGACAGCGTAAATGGTGTGGAGCCACAGACCCGCCGCCTGATGGAAGTCATCAGCATGCGTAAAACACCGGTGATCGTTTTTA